>JAFWBJ010000037.1 GCA_017507145.1 Clostridia bacterium
ACTTCTTCTGCGAGTATTTCCATTTTCGTGTGTTTTCTTGCCATGACAAAACCTCCTGTTGTAGTTATATTCTACAACAAGAGGTTCTTTTTGTCACTGTCTATTTTTCGGGGGGGGGAGTCTAGTTTTTTACTGCCGCTTCATCTGCCGCAGGAAGAGGAGGACAGCGGCGATGAAGGCTGCGGCGCCGTAGCCGATCACCCACCACAAATGGGGGAAAATGCCCGAGAAGTCACCGGCAAGCACGGCTTGCTCCAGCTTCACGGCGTGCACGAAGGGCAGCGCGTAGGCGATGCACTCGAACACGCCGCCGACCAGGGAGAGGTCAAACCATATCCCCGCCAGCCAGGCCGAGAGGTTGGTCAGCAGTGCGCCGCAGATGCCGCCCACCTGCTTGTCGGTCAGCACGCTGCCGCACAGCAGGCCGAGCGCGATATAGAGCAGTGCGACGGGCAGGATGAACAGAAGGGCATACAGGATGCCGGCCGTCAGTTCCAGACCGAGCAGGATGGCCGCAAGATAGCACACCCCGCACTGTCCAAGCGCAATGGGCAAGATGGGCAGGGTGTAGCCGAGGATAAAATCGGCCGGCGTCATCGGCGTGGTGTAGAGCCGCTGGAGCAGGGAGCTGCCCCGGTCCTTGGCGATGACAGTTGCCGAAAACAGGGTCATAAACGACAGGCCGAAAACGGTGATGCCGGGCGTGATCGTCCCGATCTCAAAGAGACTGACCGGCACACTCCGCTGAATGGCCGACAAGAGGATCAGCAGCACCAGCGGGAAGCCCAAGCCAAAGGCCAGATTCAGCGGATCGCGCAGAATCTCTTTTCCGTTCCGCCGGGCAAAGGTCAGCATTCTCATCTCTCCACCTCCCACTCGGTCACCATGCGGACAAAGGCCGCTTCCAGGCTGTCGGCACCGGCCGCCTGCTTGATGGCATCAGCCGTATCGCAGATAAGCAGACGCCCGCCCCGCATGATGGCAATGCGGTCGGAGAGGGCCTCGGCCTCCTCCATGTAATGTGTGGTCAACACAATGGTGACTTTACCCTTGAGCGCCCGGATGATCCCCCACAGCGCACTGCGCGCGATCACGTCAAGGCCGAGGGTGGGCTCATCCAAAAATAAGATTTTCGGCTCGCTGATCAGCGCCATGGCGATGCTCAGTCGCCGCTGCCAGCCACCTGAGAGTTTCCCCGCCTTTCGCCCCATCACCTCGCCCAGCCCCATCGTCTCGCTCAGCTCGGCGATTTTCGCACGCTGCTTTTCGCGGTCAAACCCGTGCACGCCGGCGATCAGCGCGAGGTTCTCACGCACCGTAAGGCCGGGCGCAACTGCCGTTTCCTGGGGCGAGACGGCGATCCGTTCCTTCACTGCCGCCGGCTCGCGGCAGATGCTGTGCCCCAGCAGATAGGCATCCCCGCCGGTGGGGGCGGTCAGGCAGGAGAGCATTTTGACGGTCGTCGTTTTGCCCGCGCCGTTGACGCCGAGCAGTGCGAGCAGCTCACCCGCTTCGATGCGCAGTGAGAGATCGTCCACTGCGGTGATCTTCTTGTATTGCTTGGTCAATCCTTCAATTCTGATGGCTTCCATGGTTTACGCCTCCACACCAAACTGCTTGCGCAGACCTCTGTATGCGTCGGTGAGCATCCGGCTGACCAGATCCCAGTCCAGATCCAGATACCCCGTCGCAAACATGGCCGCGATTCCGTGCACATAGGCCCACATCTCCAGATGGAAGAGCTGCACCGTCTCTCCCTCCAGCCCGGTGTTCGCATGCACCAGATCGGTCATCTGCCCGGTCAGCCGATGCTCTGCGGGAATAGCTTCATCGGTGCGGTCGCGCATGTAGAGCAGCTTGAACAGCTCCCGCTCTTCTCTGGCGAAGCGAATGTACGCCATGCCGCTGGCCTTGTAGGGCGGCAAGTCGCCGCAGGCGCTCTCCCGCTGTATGTATTCGCCGCAGAGCACCTCCGCCGCTTCGATCACGGCCGCGCGCAGGGCTTCCATTGTCGAAAAGTTGGAGAAAACCGGCTGGGTCGAGCACTGCAGAGCGGCGGCAACCGTTCGGGCATTGAGCGCCTGCGCCCCGCTCTCCCGCACCAGCCCGACGGCGGCGGCGATGATCTCCTCACGGGTAATTCTGACTTTTGGCGGCATATCGCACCTCCGATATAGCATTTGTTATATATCGATTGTTATTTTATCATAAATCCTCCGCGCTGTCAAGGCCCCCGAAGAAAAAAGCCGGCACGAATTTCTCCGTGTCGGCTTTTGGTGATTCGGTTGCCCGGGCCATTACGCATCGCCCGAGAGGCGGTCGTCCATGTAGGTCCAGCGGGCGGCGATGAACTCGCGCAGATACTGCACCTGCTTGGCGTGGGTATTGTAGACCGCCGCATTGACCGAGCCTGCGCCGATCTGATAGGGCAGGATGTTCCAGCGCAGGAAATTCTGCGCCGCAGAGCCTTCCAACTGGGCCTCACAGCGGTCGATGGTCTCGTTTGCCGTGCGGTAAAGGTCGTCCTTGACCTCTGCCCAGCGGGCGCGGACGGCATCGGTGAAGGCGGGGTAGGTCATGAGGTAGCTCATCCAGTTTTCGGCGATGTACTGGTAGGTCGACTCGGTCGTGCACCAGCCGTCGTAGCCGGGGATGTCGCCGTAGTGGTTGCCGAAGGCCATGTCGAAGTCCCACACCGGGCCGAGCATCAGCTTGCCCCCCTGCCGCTTCCAGAAATAGCAGGATCGGTAGAAGGCAGACTCGGTATTGAAGGAAAGCTCGGTGAGAATGAACCAATCAACCCACGAGTCGATGTCGATGAGGTCCTCCCAGCCGGCATCGTTGACGATGGCACGTTCGGCGGCCAGGATGTACTGCTTGGTGTAGGTGAACTCGGGCGTGTTGGCGCGGTCGCTCTTGGGCTCTTTGACGTAGATGCGCACTACCTTCTCGGCATCGAAGTAGTCGCGGTTGTAGTCGTTCTCGCCCTCATAGTCCCAGCCAACCTCGCAGAGGAAGCCGATATCCATTCCCCCGAAGGCAGATGGCGCATCGCCGGCTTTGGGCGAGAAATCGATCCGCCCGCGGCCCTCCTCGATCTTGTCGGCAAAGGTATAGACCCCGACATACTCGCCGTCCAGGTAAAGATTGACCAGAAAATGCGTGGGATTGTAATCCAGCCCGTCCAGGCAGTCGGCCAGGCTGTGGCCGAGGCAGTTGCGGATCAGCGACTTGTCGGGATAGGCCGAAACCAGCACCCAGTCGCGGTTCTCGGGCAGACCGAAGAGGGGAGCCCCCGCATCCAGCTTAATGCGGTAGGACTTTTTGGGGAAGCTGTTCCAGGAGGCATTGCCCCGCCCGCGGATCTGCATCGGGTAGGGGGTACCGTCGAGGTACATCGTTCCGTGCACATAATCAATTTTGTTTTCGACGGCCGCACCGCCGTCGGTGTAGAGCTGCAGAACGGGGAGCGCATAGCTGCGCCGCTCGGCCAGCAGCAGGTAGGTGCGGGTCTGTCCGGCTGCGTCAGTCAGGGTGATGCGGTTGGGATGGCGGAGGTCATAGGTTCGGACCTCGGCCGTGCCGTCGGTGTCAAAATACAGGATGGCGGCGTTGACATCGGCATCGGGGGCATTCAGCGGGAAGCCGAAGGTCACAACATTGCCCCACACCGAGAAGGTACAGCCCGACCAAACGCCGCCGGTAGCTGACCGCCGCATCGACATGCCGCGCAGCTCCGCGCTGCCCTGACCGCCCAGCGTGCCATAGTCACGGCTGCCGTCGAAGGCGCGCAGATTGCAGGCGCGCTCCACCGCGATCGGATCCGGCCGCACGCCGATCCAGTCGAGCGAACAGTTGGGCGCGTCCACGCAAAGGAAGCCGGCTGAGAAGAGGTCGCCTGCGGTACTCTCGACTGAGATGTGCGCCGTCTCGCGGGTCACGATGCAGATCCCCGCTCCGGCCGCCGGTGCGGGAAGGGTGTCGGGCAGGTAGACGAGGTTGACCGGACGCGCGATCACCACCGCCTGCTCAAGCAGAATGGGTGCCGTAATGCGCACCGTCGGGATGCCGGCATAGTCAGCGAAGTCCAGCGCGGCCAGCGACTCGGCGCTGTCCACGACCCAGACGCCCTCCTCGGGAGCTGCGGTCGTTTCAGGCGCCGCGGTTGTGTCGGGTGCGGCCGTCGTTTCGGCCCCCGCGGTTGTTTCGGGCGCCGCGGTTGTTTCGGGTACCGCAGTTGTTTCGGGTACCGCAGTTGTTTCGGGCGCCGCGGTTGTTTCGGGTGTCGCGGTTGTTTCGGGCGCCGCGGTTGTTTCGGGCGCCGCGGTTGTTTCGGGCGCCGCGGTTGTTTCGGGTGCGGGTGCCGCCGGTGCGCAGGCCGTCAGCGTGCCGGCGAGGAGTGCCGCGGCCAGCAGGATGCAGGTGCGGCTCATTGGTCAATAATCCGCTTCATCCAGCAGCCCGAACGCAGCAGGAAGGCTCCGACGACCATCTTGATCAGATCGGTCAGGTGCACAAAGAAATAGCAGGTCACAATGGGCAGATCGGTCAAGCGGCAGAGCAGGAATGCCACACCCAGCGGGACGACGCAGGTGTAGACACAGTCAAAGAAGAAGGTGATCAGCGTTTTGCCGCCCGAGCGCAGGGTAAAATACGTGACATGGATGAAGGCATGCACCGGCAGGAAGAGTGCCTGGATGCGCAGCATCTGTGCCGCCATCTCCCGCACGCCGTCGCCGACCTCGTAAAGCAGGGGGATCGCCCCGGCTGTCAGCACAAGCAGAAGGCCGATGACGATATGCACCACGACCGTGAAGAAGGTCAGCTTGCGGCTGAGGTCACGGGCCGACTCCAGCCTGTCCGCGCCCAGCTCGCGGCCGATCATGATGGCCGCCACCGAGCCCATCGCAAACATCATGATGCAGAAGAGATTCCACGCCGTGTTGACGATGTTGACCGCCGCCACCACCTCAAGTCCCCGGTAAGCGTAACAGCCGTTGATGGCCGTCATGCCCAGCGACCAGATGGTCTCGTTGAGCATCAGCGGCGTGCCGGTCACGATGATCCGGCGGCAGAGGGCAAGCGGAATCCGCATGCTGCGGTAAGCGCCGAGGATATAGGGGTATTTCTGCGCCTGCAGGTGGGTGTAGAGGACGATATATCCCGCTTCCAGCACGCGGGCGATGACCGTGGCCAGCGCCGCGCCGGCCGTTCCCATACGCGGGAAGCCGAATTTACCGTAAATGAGGCAGTAGTTGAGCGCCAGATTGGTCAGAATGGCGGCCACCGAGGCGATCATCGGGTGCAGGGTCTCGCCCGACTCGCGCAGCATGCCCGAATAGACCTGTGAGAAAAGGAAGGGGATCAGCCCCCAGACCGCAATGCGCAGATAGCGTATCGCATGGGTCAGGGTTTGCTCGATGACCTCGGGGGTGTTGTTGGCGTTGTTGAGGAAGAGCAGCGACAGGCGGTCGCCCCAGAACCAGAAGACAGCAATGGCCGCCGCCGTCAGGCCCGCACCCACCAGCAGGCGGAAGCGGAAGGTGTCGCGCATGCCACCAAAGTCCCCTGTGCCGAAGAACTGCGCGCCAAAGATCGATGCGGCAGAAAGCGCGCCGAAGAGGGCCAGGTTGAAGACGCTCATCAGCTGGTTGCTGATGGCCACACTGCTCAGCGGAATCTCGCCCAGCGCACCCACCATCAGGTTGTCCAGCAGGCTGACCATACTGGTAATGCCCTGCTGAATAATCAGCGGAATGGCCAGAGCAAACATCACGCTGTAAAAGGCACGGTCACCGATATATTTTCTGCGCAAAGCCGAAAGCATGCGAAAACACCTCAATCCTCATAAAATTGCAAGACAAAGCCAATGTTCATTATACCACACTTTCCCCGCCTTGTAAAGGCCCTGACGAATGACAAAAAAGCACTTTACAAGACGGGAAAAAAATGGTATAATAATTCTGTATATTACCAAGATAAAGGAACGGCCGCCCGGCCGCTGTCCTGTGCACGGAGGCTTACCGTATGGAAACAAGAAACCGCACTGCCTGGCTCTACCTGCTCCCCGCCATTCTGTTTTTGGGTGTGTTTATGATCTACCCACTCTTCGACGTGCTCATCTATTCGTTTGAAGAGGGCTACAACTCCGCCGCGCAGACCTTCTTCGGCGTCGGCGGCTACAACTATGCCTTTGTCCTGCACGACCCGTATTTCCTGCAGGCCCTCAAAAACACCTTCATCCTGGTGCTGATCACGGTCCCGCTCTCCACCGGCCTTGCGCTGCTCATTTCGGTCGGTCTCGCCTCGATCAAGCGCCTGCGCCACCTCTTCCAGACGGTCTATTTCCTGCCCTACGTCACCAACACCCTCGCCGTCGGCCTGGTGTTCATGATTCTCTTCAAGAAGACCCCCTACACCGACGGCCTGGTGAACCTCATCCTCAACCTCTTCGGCGCCGGCTCGGTCGACTGGATCGACGGCCCCTACTGGGCAAAGATGTTCGTCCTCTGCTTCTACACCGTCTGGGTCGTCATGCCCTTCAAGATTCTCGTCCTTACCTCGGCCCTCGCTTCGGTCGACCAGACCTACTACAACGCCGCCCGCATCGACGGCTCGACCCGCTGGCGCACCTTCTCCCACATCACCCTGCCGATGATCTCCCCCATGCTCTTCTACCTCGTCATCACCGGCTTCATCGGCGCCTTCAAGGCATACAGCGATGCCGTCGCCATCTTCGGCACCAATCTCAACGCCGCCGAAATGAACACCATCGTCGGCTACATCTACGACATGCTCTACGGCGACAGCGGCGGATTCCCGTCCTATGCTTCGGCCGCCGCCATCATCCTCTTCGCCATCGTGCTGACCATCACCGTCATCAACCTGCTGGTCAGCCGCCGGCATGTACACTACTAAAGGAGGCACCCGATGAATCACGTCAACTATACCCGCATCGGGCAGGCCGCCGAGCGGCGCCGCACGGTGGGCAAGACCATCGTTTATGTCCTGCTGACCCTCTGGGGGCTGATCGTCCTCTTCCCCTTCTATTGGATGCTCCTGACCTCAATCAAGAGCTATGCTTCCTACAACACCGAGTATATCCCCCGCTTCTTCCCCACCTCGCCCACCCTCCAGAACTACGTGGATTCCTTTACCGCCGTGCCGCTGGGGCAGTATTTTCTCAACACGCTGATCTTCACCGTCGCCACCACGGCCATCATGCTGGCCGTCATCATCCCCGCCGCCTTCGCCTTCGCACGGCTCAACTTCCGCGGCAAGAACCTGCTCTTCACCCTCTTCCTTGCGCTGATGATGATCCCCAATGAGCTGGTCATCATCACCAACTTCACCACCGTCACCGACCTCGACCTGCGCAACACCTTCACCGGTCTGATCCTGCCGTCGGTCACCTCGGTTTTCTACATTTATCTGCTCAAGGAAAACTTCGCGCAGATCCCCGACGAACTCTACTACGCCGCCAAGGTCGACGGCACCTCCGATTTCAAGTATCTCTGCCGGGTCATGGTGCCCATCTGCCGCCCTACCATCGTCACCGTGACCATCCTCAAGGTCATCGAGTGCTGGAACTCTTACGTCTGGCCGCGGCTGATCACCGATGATCCCGCCTATTACCTCGTCTCAAACGGCATCCAGGAGATCCGCGAAAACGGCTTCGGCCGCGAGAACATCCCGGCCATGATGGCCGCCGTTGTTGTCATCTCTGTACCGCTGATCGTCCTCTTCCTCATCTTCCGCCGGCAGATCATGGCCGGTGTCGCGAGAGGGGGTACCAAGGGATGAAACGCCTTTTTGCTCTGCTTTTGTGCATCCTCGCGCTGTGCGCCTTGGTGTCCTGCCACGGCTCGCGCAGCCTTGACCCCTTCGTGATGCCCGAGGCGCTCGACACCGAGACCCCGATCGAGATCACCTTCTGGGCCAAGAACGACACCAACAAACTCCAGGCTGCCGTTTACCAGAAGGCCATCGACGATTTCGAGGCTCTCTACCCCAACATCACCGTCAACCTGCGGCTCTACACCGACTACGGCCGCATCTACAACGATGTCATCACCAACATCGCCACCCAGACCACCCCCAACGTCTGCATCACCTACCCCGACCACATCGCCACCTACCTCACCGGTGTCAACACGGTGGTCCCCCTCGATGCGCTCTTCGCCGATCCCAGCTATGGCCTCGGCGGCAGCGCCCTGCGCTTCGACGGCCCAACGCAGGACGAGATCGTCGCGCAGTTCTTAGGCGAGTGCGTCATTGACGGCACCCATTACGCCCTCCCCTACATGCGCTCGACCGAGGCCTGCTACATCAACAAAACCTACGTTGAGGCCCTCGGCTTCACCCTGCCCGATGTGCTGACCTGGGACTTCATCTGGGAAGTCGCCGAGGCCGCCACCGCCAAGAACCCCGACGGCACCTTCGCCATCAACGGCCAGAACGTCATGCTTCCCTTCATCTACAAGTCGACCGACAATATGATGATCCAGCTGCTGCGGCAGCACGGCGCAGGCTACTCGACGCCGGAGGGAGAAATCCTGCTCTTTAACGACACCACCGAGTCGATTCTGCGCACGGTGGCCGAGCACACGGCCAGCGGGGCATTCTCGACCTTCAAAATCTCCTCCTACCCCGCGAATTTTCTCAACGCCGGCCAGTGCATCTTTGCCATCGACTCAACGGCCGGTGCGACCTGGATGGGCACCGACGCCCCCCTCTCGGACATCAGCGAGGAGAACCTGGTCCGCTTTGAGACGGCCGTGCGCATGATCCCGCAGGTCGATCCCGCGCATCCCCAGATGATCTCACAGGGCCCGTCGGTCTGTATCTTCAACAAGCAGAACCCCCAAGAGGTGCTGGCATCCTGGCTCTTCATGCAGTTCTTGCTGACCAATGACGTCCAGCTTGGCTATGCCGCCACCGAGGGGTATGTGCCGGTCACCCACAAGGCCCAGAACGATCCCGCCTACCGCGATTACCTCTCGCGCGCCGGCGAGGATACCGACACCCACTATGCCGTCAAGATCGAAGCCTCCCGCCTGCTGCTTGATCACGTCGGCGACACCTTCGTCACCCCCGTCTTCAACGGCTCGGCTTCACTGCGCGACGCTTCCGGCCAGATGATCGAGAATGTCGCCAAGTCGATCCGCCGCAAGGAAACAGTGGATGATGCGTATTTCGACGCCCTCTACACCAACATGACCGCCCTCTATCGGCTTGACCGTATCGGCCCCGCATCGGCCGCCGGCCGTGCCGAATTCGGTCCCTTGCCCGCAGCTGCCGGCCTTCTGCTGGCCGCGCTCGCCGCCGCATGGATCGGCATTCTGCTTTATGTGGGGGCCCAAATGGCAAAAAACAGAAAAAAATAGTGCCAAGTTCTTGACTTTGTAAAGAATTTATGTATAATTATAGGTGTATCGCAAAGTCGGCACAGCCGTGTCGACACAAACCTCATTTACCCAAAGGAGAATGAAAAACATGAAAAAACTGATTGCTGTTCTGCTCGCTATGCTCACGCTGCTCTGCTGCGCTGCATGCGGAGAAAAGGGCGAAGACCCCACGGCGAAGTCCGAGGGCGTCATGAGCTACGCTGAATACGATGCCGCTGAGCTGGATACGCCGGTCGTCATCGAGACCTACGTCCAGGCTAAGCAGTCCTGGTGGGACAACAAGGCTAAGCTGTACACCCAGGACGGTGACGGCGCATATTTCGTTTACGAGGCCGAGTGCTCTGAGGAACTGTTCAACCAGCTGGTTCCCGGCCAGAAGATCAAGGTAACCGGTCACAAGGGCGCCTGGTCCGGCGAGGTCGAGGTCATGGACGGTAAGATCGAGCTCCTTGAGGGCAACTGGATCGCCCCCATCATGGATGCTACCGCTCTACTCGGCACCGAGGATCTGATCAATCACCAGAACAAGTACGTCGGCTTCAAGGGCATGACCGTTGAGGCTTCCAAGGATGCAAACGGCAACGATGTCGCGTTCCTCTACAACTGGGACGGCTCGGGCCAGGACGGCAACGACCTCTATTTCAAGGTCTCGCTGAATGGTCAGACCTACACCTTCTGTGTTGAGTCCTACCTCTGCGACAACACCACTGATGTCTATGCCGCTGTCAAGAACCTCAAGATCGGCGACAAAATCGACATCGAAGGCTTCCTGTACTGGTACGAAGGCGCTCAGCCCCACGTCATCAAGGTTACGCCTGCTGCATAAATCAGCATAACATAAAACAGGCACCCGCCGCAGCGGGTGCCTGTTTCTTTATCGGTAGATGCGGTAATGGCCGGTCAGCTGAAGCAGGAGGGTAATGCCTTCGAGCAGAAGGAGGTGGGACGGGTAGAAGATGTAGAAGAAATATTTCATATTCCACTTGCCACGTTTGCCCGAGTAGAGCAGGAGCAGCGGGAGGGCAAACAGCGCCCACCATTGATTGCCGCCGCTCTCCAGCGCCAGCGCCAGCAGGCCGATGCCCATCAGGGCGACGTGGGTGGGGAGATTGTTGAATCTCTCTTCGCCCCGGACGGGCGTCACGCCGCGGCGGGGCATGCAAATCGCGGCGCAGACCGGCGTCATGCAGCCGTGGAAGCCGTAGTCAATGGTCAGATATTGGTTCAGCAGCCAAACCCCGATCACCGCACCGACCAGAATCAGCCAGGCAAGGAAATTCTGTCGGGCCTTAACATTCTGCCAGGCGTAGATGACGAGAATCGAGAGCGAGAAGGTGATCAGCACCGACAGGTATGTTTCGCGCATCGCCACATAGTAGGCGATCTGGCAGACGGCGCCAAGCCCGAAGATCGTCCCGAAATAGCGGGCGCGGCTGCGGGTGTACCGGCAGCCTTCCGCGATCATAAAGGCGAAAATGGGAAAGGCCAGCCGACCAATGATGCGCAGGATGCGCAGGCCGGGGAAAAACATCAGCCCAATGTGGTCAATCAGCATCGAAACGGCGGCGATCAGCTTCAGCGCATTGCCGCTCAGACGGGGGAACCGGGGTGCGGTCATATCAACAGCTCCTTTTGCGTGTCCTGCCCATATTATAGCAAACTGCCGCCCGCCGCGCAAGAGGATGCGCCAAAATTGGCGAATTTTTATCTTGTGAAATTCGGTGGGGTATGGTATAATGAGGAAAAATCCCCCAAGGAGTCCCCCTATGACGAAAAACACCCGCCGCATTGAGCTGGCCTGCTATGCCACCAACATCTGCATGGCCATCATCGGCAATCTGCCCCCCATTCTCTTTTTGACCTTCCGCAGTCTCTACGGCATCTCTTATTCGATGCTGGGTCTGCTTGTCCTGATCAACTTCTCGTCCCAGCTTGCCATCGACCTCATCTTCTCCTTCTTCTCGCACCGCTTCAACATTCCCCGCGCAGTCAAAGCGGCGCCCGCATTTACCCTGCTCGGCCTTGCCGTTTACGCCGTCTGGCCCATCCTCCTGCCGCAGACTATCTACCCCGGACTGGTCATCGGCACGGTCATTTCCTCGATCGGCAGCGGCTTTGCTGAGGTGCTCATCACCCCCGTCATCGCCGCGCTCCATCCCAATGACGACCGGGCGATCAGCGCACTGCATTCGGTCTACGCCTGGGGCGCGGTTGGTGTGATCCTGATCGCATCCCTCTTCCTGCTCTGCTTCGGCGGAGAGAATTGGACTTATCTCGCTCTGCTCTTTCTTCTCGTTCCGCTCTACGGCACGGTGCAGTTCGCGCGCGCCGAGCTCCCGCCGATGCAGACGCCCGAGCGAGTCTCCGGCGCCCTGCATCTGCTGCGCAATCCGGCGCTGATCCTCTGCGTGGCCGCCATTTTCCTCGGCGGTTCTGCTGAGTGCAGCATGGCGCAGTGGGCATCCGGCTATCTTGAGCAAGCGCTCGGCATCCCCAAAGCGGTGGGAGACATCTTCGGCGTCGCCCTCTTCGGCATGATGCTGGGACTGGGGCGGACGCTCTATACCCGTTTCGGCCGCTGCATCAGCCGTGTGCTGCTGCTCGGCGCCATCGGTGCCGCGGCTTGCTATTTGACCGTCGCTCTCTGCGGCATCCCGCTCGTCGGCCTCGCCGCCTGTGCCCTCACTGGCTTCTGCGTGTCAATGCTCTGGCCGGGCAGTCTCATCGTCGCATCCGACCGTATCCCGTCGGGCGGGGTCTTCGTCTACGCCATCATGGCCGCGGGCGGGGATCTTGGTGCCGCCGTCGGCCCCCAGCTGATCGGCATCATCACCGACGCCGCCATCGCCAGCCCCACCGCCGCCGCACTTGCCGCCCGTCTCGCACTCTCACCCGAGCAGTTCGGGATGAAGCTGGCCATGCTCGTCGGTATGCTCTTCCCCCTGGCCGCCATCCCCGTCTTCGCGGTCATCCACCGCACCGCCAAGCGACACGCGGCAGAGGCCTGACTGCCCCACGGGACTTGACATCGGAGCAAATCCGTGGCATAATAAAGGATGATCAATCCCCGCATCGACCGCTCGGCAGAGCATCACGAAAGGACCCAAAATGAAACCAACCCTACGCGATTATCTCGGCACAAAAGACCTCTACATCCGCATGGCGCAGATCGCCATTCCCATTTCGCTCCAGCAGCTGATCACCGTCGGCATCAACCTCATGGACACCATCATGCTCAGCTCGATGGGAGACGCACAGCTCTCGGCCTCGGCGCTGGCGGGACAGTTCATCACCCTCTTCCAGATCTGCTGTATGGGTATCGGCATGGGGGCCAACGTCCTCACCTCCCGCTTCTGGGGGATGAAGGATCTGCACTCGCTCAAGAAGGCCGTCACCATCATGCTCCGCTTCCTGTTGGCGTTTGCCGCCGCTTTTACGATTGTGACGATCGCCGCGCCCGAGTGGATCATGGCCATCTACGCCCCCGGCGATGACGTCACCATTGCCTACGGCGCAACCTATCTGCGCTGGATGATCCCCACCTATTTCTGCATGGGGCTCTCGCTCACCTGCACCATTGTCCTGCGCAGCGTCGGCCAGGTGCGCATCCCGCTTGCCTGCTCGATTTGTGCCTTCTTCGTCAACGTCTTCTTCAACTGGGTCTTCATCTTCGGTCACCTCGGCGCGCCCCGCATGGAGATCGCAGGTGCCGCGCTGGGCACCCTCATTGCCCGCATCTTTGAGCTTTTCTTCATCTGCGGCTATTTCTTCTTTTTGGACAAGCGCATTGCCTACCGCCTGCGGGACTTCACCGCAAAGTGCCGCGATCTTGTCCGCGAGTATTTCCGTGTCAGTATTCCGGTGCTGATCAGCGACGCCCTGCTGGCCCTGGGCAACAACGCCATGGCCATGATCATGGGCCGCATCGGCCCGGCGTTCGTCGCCGCCAACTCGGTAACGACCGTCGTTCAGCAGCTCAGCTCGGTGCTGACCCAGGGCATCTCCAATGCCAGCGGCATCATCACCGGCCACACCATGGGCGAGGGCGATTACAAAAAAGCCCAGCGCCAGGGATACACCTTCCTCATCATCGGCTTCCTCATCGGCTGCTTCGCCGCACTGGTCATCTTCGTCCTCCGCTCCCCGATCATCAATTACTACGAGGTCTCTTCCGAGGCCAAGGCCATCGCCTATGAGCTGATGGATGCCATCAGCTTCATCGTCATCTTCATGGCGATGAACTCAATCCTTACCAAAGGCGTTCTGCGCGCCGGCGGCGATACCAAGTTTTTGATGCTGGGCGACATCCTCTTTCTCTGGATCGCATCCATCCCGCTCGGCTATCTGGCCGGACTGGTCTTCCACTGGTCCTCCTTCTGGATCTACACCATGCTCAAAATTGACCAGATCATCAAATGTGTCTGGTGCTATTTCCGTCTGCGCAGCGGGAAATGGCTCAAAAAAATCAATCGTGCCGGTCAGAGCGCCTGACTGGCCGCAAAGGGGGACGCAGCATGCTGCGTCCCCCTTTTTGTCTGCCGCCGCCATTGACTTTGCCCGCGCAATCGTGTATAATAAGCGTAAAGCAACCACAAAATCCCCCCCAAAAGGAGCGTGTCACCATGAAAAAAGGCCTCAAACGTCTCTCCCTCATCCTGGCGGCGATTCTCTTGTTTTACAGCGCCCTGCTCATCTTCCCGCGCACTCAGAATTACGCGCTGGACAACCCCATGCGGCGGGACGGCGCTCTGCCCATTCTCATCGCCCACGGCGGCGGCAACCGCGAATTCCCCGACAACACCCTCGAAGCCTTCTACAACGCATACAGCGTCGATCCCCGCGTGATGATGGAGACCGACGTCAGCATCACGGCCGACGGCGTGCTGATCCTCTCGCACGACACCACCCTCGACCGCAAAACCAACGTCACCGGCGCCATTGCCGACTGGACCTACCGCGACCTCATCGATCAGCGTGTCGACTTTGGCTATACCAACCCCACTAAATCGGGCAAGCTCAACGGAGAGCGCGTCCACTTTACCGATGACAGCGGTGCCGAGAAATATCCCACCGATGTCACCTATCCCGAGGGGGTCTCGCCCCGGGACGAGACGGTCTTCCTCGCCACCACCCTGGAGGAGCTGATCCTCGCCTTCCCCGAGAACCGCATCAATGTCGAGATCAAGCAGTCGGGAGAGACTGGCCTGCGCGCCATGCGCGAAGCCATTCGCCTGCTGACCGTGCACGATGCCTTCGACCGCGTGGTGCTGGCCTCCTTCCATGAGGAGCTCTATGACGCCTACCGCCAGCTGCAGGCCGAGGGTGAGGTGCCAGAATGCTTCATGTACTCTCCGGCCTACGATGCCGCCACCCGCTTCTTCGTACTGGGCCTGCTCGGCCTTGACCTCTTCTTCCGGGACGGGATCTGCGTTCTGCAGCTGCCCACCGAGGAAAAAGGCTTTAATCTGGCCACCGCGCGCTTCGTCCGCACGGCCGGCCGCCACAACATGGCCGTCCACTACTGGACCATCAACGATATCGACGAAATGCAGCACCTCATCGACATCGGCGCCGACGGCATCATGACCGACTACCCCCACCGTCTGGCCGAGGTCTATGCGGCAAATACCGAGGAGTAAGTTATGCAGTATTTCATCGCTTTTCTTGAGGGCATTATCACCTTCATCTCGCCCTGTCTCTTACCCATGCTGCCGATCTATCTCTCCTATTTTGCCGGCGGCGAGGCGCGCACCGTTAAACGAACGCTCAAAAACGCCCTTGGCTTTGTCGCCGGGTTCACCGTCATTTTCGTGCTGATGGGTGCGCTCGCCGGCACGCTGGGCGGCTTCCTGCGGCGCTATCAGACGGCGGTCAATCTCGTCACCGGTGCGGTGGTCATCTTCTTCGGGCTCTGCTTCCTCGGCGTCCTCCGCATCAATCTCTTCCGCGGGATCAGCGCCGGCCCCATCGGTCAGCGCCCCGGCTTCTTCTCTTCGATGCTCTTCGGCACCGTCTTCTCGATCGGCTGGACGCCCTGTGTCGGTACCGTCCTCGGCTCGGCCCTCATGCTGGCCTCCCAGCAGGGCAGTGCCGTCATCGGGATCGGCATGCTGCTGGCCTACTCAATGGGCCTGGGCATCCCCTTCGTCGCCAGCGCTCTGCTCATCGACCGCCTCAAAACCGCTTTCACCGCCATCAAGCGGCATTACCGCATCATCAATCTCATCTGCGGCGGCCTGCTTGTGCTGGTCGGGCTTTTGATGATGACCGGCCATCTCGGCCGCTGGCTGGCTCTGCTCAGCTAAGGCACGCAAAGGAGGTATTTCTATGAAAAAGAAGGATCTGCTCATTCTCATCCTCGGCTTCGGCCTGCTGCTGCTCATCGGCGGCGCGGCGCTGCTCTACGGTGAGCTGAGCGAAGAGTACGCACCGCAGGACGGCCTGCTCACCCTCGCGCCGACCACGCAGGAGACGGTGACAGCCGACCTTCCCGACACCGATGTCCCTGCTGTCACCGCAGAATCGGCCTCTCCGGCCGACACTACCGCACCGTCCTCTAACCTCGCCCCCGACTTCACTGTCTACGACGCCGACGGCAATGCCGTCCACCTGTCCGACTTCATCGGCCGCCCGGTCGTGGTCAACTTCTGGGCCAGCTGGTGTCCGCCCTGCCGGGCCGAGATGCCCGATTTTGACGCCGCATACGCCGAGTATGGCGAGGAGATCGTCTTCCTCATGGTCAACATGACCGACGGCTTCCAGGAGACAAAAGAAAAAGCGATCGCCCATGTGACCGAAGCGGGCTATCGCTTCCCCATTTATTTTGACACCGCGCAAAGTACCGCATACGCCTACAACGCAACCTCCCTCCCCGCGACCTATTTCATCGCCGCCGATGGCTCGCCCGTCGCCTACGGCATCGGTATGCTGGATGCCGAGAGTCTGGCCCGCGGCATTGCCATGATCCACTCGGCTGACTAAACGCAATCTGAACGCAAAGGAGAGTTTCCCATGATTCTGATTCAAAACGGCTACATCAAACCCATGGCCGGCGACGACATCCCCGGCGGCAGCGTGCTCATCGGCGACGACGGCAAGATCGCCGCGGTCGGCCTGGCGCTGGAAGCGCCTGAAGGTGCCACCGTCATCGATGCCGCCGGCCGTCTTGTCACCCCCGGCTGTATCGACGCGCACTGCCACATTGGCCTCGACAACGAGGGCATGGGCTGGGAAGGCCGCGACTATAACGAGATCGTTGATCCCTGCACGCCTCAGATGCGCGCCATCGATTCGATCAACCCGCAGGACGAGGCCTTCGCCCTGGCCATCCGCGCCGGCGTGACGGCCGCCTGCACTGGCCCCGGCAGCGCAAACGTCGTCGGCGGCACCTTCGCCGCCATCAAGCTGACCGGCTGCTGCGTTGACAAGATGATCATCAAGCACCCGCTGGCCATGAAGTGCGCCTTCGGTGAGAATCCCAAGCGCTGCTACGGACAGGGGATGAAGAAAAGCCCCATGACCCGCATGGGCACTGCAGCCCTTTTGCGCGAGCTGCTCTTCAAGACCCAGCGCTACCTTGCCGATAAGGAAGCCGGCAAGAATCCCGCCTTCGACATGAAGCTGGAGGCCATGATTCCGGTCATCCGCGGCGAGATTCCGCTCAAGGCCCATGCCCACCGTGCCGATGACATCCTCACCGCCATTCGCGTTGCACGCGAGTTCGGCGTCGGCATCACCCTCGACCACTGCACCGACGGCGCCGTGATCGCCGGCGAGCTGGCCGAGGAGGGCCTGCCCGCTTTCGTCGGGCCGACGCTGGGCGGCAAGTCCAAGATCGAACTGCAGAACAAGAGCTTCGACACCCCGCGCATCCTGCACGAGGCGGGCGTGCCGATCAGCATCATCACCGACGCGCCGGTCATCCCGCTGCAATACCTGCCCATGTGCGCAGGCCTTGCCGTCAACGCAGGCCTGCCGGCCGATGCCGCGTGGCGGGCCATCACCATCATCCCCGCCACCCAGACCGGCATCGGCGACCGCGTCGGCAGCCTGGAGCCGGGCAAGGACGGCGACGTCGTCATCTGGACAGCCGATCCGCTGACTCAGGTCGGCGCCGAGGCCGCTGTCACGGTCGTTGACGGCCGCATCGTCTACTGCACCGAAACAGTGAACATCTACGAGGAATAACCCGTTATGAACAAGCAGAATTTGATGCAGTTTATCTGCGACAATGCCTACATCCGCACCGGCGGCAGCCCCGAGGAGCGTGCCTGCGCCGATGCCATCATCGCCCAATGCGCCGCGATAGGCCTGACCGCGCACCGCGAGCCCTTCACCGTTGACATGGCAACCATCCGCACCGCCCGCTTGGAGGCGGACGGCCGTACCGTTCCCTGCCTGGGCTACCTCTGCGCCGGCAGCCACACCGTTGATGCCCCACTCTATTACCTGCGGAGCAGTGACCCCGCTTCCCTCGCCGCCTGCCGCGGCAAAATCGTCCTGCTCGACGGTGCGCTCAATCATGCCACCTACCAGAACCTGCTCCGGCACGGTGCGCTCGGCTTTATCTCCTGCAACGGCGATGTCCACCGCCCCGATGAGGCCATCGACCAGCGTGAACTGCGCCGGATTGTGGTCGGCGATGGCGAGAAGCTGCCCGGGGTCAATATCCATGCCAAGTCCGCCCTGGCGCTGGTCAGCGGCGGCGCGAAAACGGCCAAGATCATCCTCGAGCAGGAGGAATACACCGGCGAGTCGCAGAACGTCCTGCTGGAGCTGCCCGGTGAGTCGCCCGAAACCATCCTCTTCACCGCTCACTACGACTCGACCGCCCTCTCGCAGGGGGCATATGACAACCTCTCGGGCTGTGCCGTCATGCTCCATCTGATCGACCGCTTCCGGACACACCCGCATCGCCGCACCCTGCGCTTTCTCTTCTGCGGCAGTGAGGAGCGCTTCCTGCTCGGTTCGCAGGCGCACGTACAGATGCACGCCGACACGCTTGCGCAGATTGTACTCGACATCAATCTCGACATGCTCGGCTGTATCATGGGAGCCTTTGGTGCCCGCTGCTGTGCCGAGCCGTCGGTGGTCAGCTACATCGAGTTCTTCGCCGCCGAGCTGGGCGTCAGCATCCCCTCCCGCCAGGGTGTGCATTCCAGCGACTCCGCTCCTTTTGCTGACCGCGGGATTCCCACCGTTTCTTTTGCATGCGGTGCACCGGCGAATTTCGCCACCATTCACACCATCCACGACACGCCGGCTGTGCTCAGCGGCGATCAGCTGCTGGCCGATGCCGAGGTAGTCTTCGCCTTTGCCGACCGCATGGCAAATGCCGTCAACTTCCCCATCCCGCGCACCGTCCCCGACAACATGCGGCGGGAGCTGGACAAATATTTCTGCCGCACCAACTGAGAGACCGTGAAAAAGGGGGTGTCGCGCTTATTTGCGCGACACCCCGTCGAGTTTGATTTGGCGGCGGAAACGCCGCCATTTGGGGCTTTTTAAGCCCCAAACCATCCAACATCGCTTCAAATTCCTTCGGAAGTTCTGAAAACGCGCCTTTGTTGCCGCTTTTTCAGTGGGGCTGCCGCTAACGCGACAGCCCCTTTTCGTTTGTGTCTGCGGTCATCAGCCGCGGGAAATCAATGGAAGAGCTCGGGC
>JAFWBJ010000038.1 GCA_017507145.1 Clostridia bacterium
CCGCGCCTGCCGCTCCCGCACCGCCGCGATCCAGCCCGCACGGCCGGCCACGAAGCGGTCAATCTCGGCCGCCGGCATCTGCCGGGGCGCTCGCACCAGAAGCGTGCCGTCCGGGCGCAGCTCAAGCGCCAGCGTCCGCCGCGCCGAGCGGATCAGCGTATAAGCCTGCTCCGCCATCAGTCATCGAGCAGATTGACCACGGCAATCAGCGCCAGGACCACAGCCGCCGCCTTCAACAGCGGCATCGCCAGATCCTGGTCAAACTTGAGGGCCAGCGCCGGCTTGGCCGATCCCTTCTCAGCATACAGGCCAACCTCACCCTCGGCGCGCACACGCAGCTCGGGCTTGCTGCCGCGGATGAACCGCTTGATGCGGCAAATCACAGGTGTAAGCGGATAGCGTTTCATAAACAGCCTCCTCCATCAGTCTTTGTTGCCCCCAGTATAGCAAATACAGAACAAAAATGCAAGTCGAATTTGTTAAAATTTGAATATGGGGCTTTGCCCCATACCCCACCGGGGGTGCTTTTTTCAAAAAGCACCCCCAGCGGGGCGTGGGGCGGCGCCCCACAGACCCTTACCCCTCCGCCATCCGCTCCTCAAGTTCGCTTTTGATGACGGCGACCTGCGGGCCGTAGACGACCTGGACGCCGTCGCCGCGGCGGATGACGCCGGCCGCGCCCGATTCTTTGAGCATGGCTTCATCGACCAGGGCGGGATCGACGACGGTGACGCGCAGGCGGGTGGCGCAGCAGTCAAGGCCGGCGATGTTGTCCCGGCCGCCCAGGCCCCCCAGGATGAGAGCCGGCTGGTCGCGGAGCTCGCCCTTGACCTCACCGCTGCCCCGTTTGCGCTCGTAGTCGGCGCGGCGGTAGAGCTTGGTCTCGACCCCCTCGGCTTCGCGGCCGGGGGTGGCGTAGTTGCGTTTCAGGATCAGGAAGCGGAAGAGGAAGAAATAGACGGCGAAATACCCCAGGCCGACGAGGGGGATCATCAGCCAATTGGTCTTGGCGTTGCCCTGCAGGATGCCGAAGAGGGTGAGGTCGATGAGGCCGCCCGAGAAGGTCATGCCGACGCCCACCCCGAGGATGTGCATCAGCATATAGGCTGCGCCGGCCAGCACGCAGTGAATGAGATACAGCACCGGCGCGACGAAGAGGAAGGTGAACTCCAGCGGCTCGGTGATGCCGGTCAGGGCGGCGGTCAGGGCGGCCGAGAGCAACAGCGAGCCGGCGGCCCGCTTCTTCTCGGGGCGGGCGCAGGTGTACATCGCCAGCGCGGCGGCGGGCAGGCCGAAGATCATCAAGGGGAACTTACCCGACATGAAGCGAGTCGCCTCGACCGAGAAGACAGTGGTGTTCGGCGAGGCCAGCTCGGCGAAAAAGATGTTCTGCGCGCCGTAGATCAGCGTGCCGTCGATCACCGCCGAGCCGCCGACGCCGGTCTGCCAGAAGGGCAGGTAGAAGACGTGGTGCAGCCCGAAGGGGATGAGCAGGCGCTCGAGGAAGCCGTAGATCAGCGTCCCCACATAGCCCGACTTGAGCACCAGGTCGCCCAGGGCAAAAATGCCCTGCTGGATCAGCGGCCAGAGGAAATACATCGCCACGCCGACGAGAATATAGGCCACCGTCGAGATGATGGGCACAAAGCGCGTCCCCCCGAAGAAGGACAGAATGTCGGGCAGGCGGATCTTGTAGAAGCGGTTGTGCAGCCAGGCCACGCCGAGGCCGACGATGATGCCGCCGAAGACGCCCATCTGCAGCGACTGGATACCGACCACGTTGGCGACCGTGCCCTCCAGCATCACCCCCTCCTCCAGCTTGCCGCCCAGCGCCAGCAGGGCGTGGATAGTCTGGTGCATGACGAAGAAGGCGATCGCCGCCGACAGGGTGGCCGTGCCCTTTTCCTGCTCGGCCAGACCCAGTGCGACACCCATCGCAAAGAGGATGGGCAGATTGGCAAAAATAATGTCTCCGACCTGCGCCATGACGGTCAGCACAGCCCCAAGCGGCGTGCCCTCCCCGAAAATGCCGGTCAGGCCGTATGTCTCCAGCATGGCGGGATTGGTCAGCGAGGACCCGATCCCCAGCAAAAGCCCCGCCACCGGCAGCAGCGCAATCGGCAGCATAAACGCCCGCCCAACTCGCTGCAAAATCCCAAATGCGCGTGAATTTTTCATGTGTGTTCCTTTCTGTGGTGGAATAAGGGCTTGGGGCCTTGCCCCAAACCCCACTTAAGGGACTTTTTGTAAAAAGTCCCTTAAGAATCCCCAAAAACTTTCATAAAAACTCCTTATTGGAAGTTTTCGCGGGGTCTGGGGGGCCTTTTACAAAAGGCCCCCCAGCGGGGCGTGGGGCAGCGCCCCACAACCCCCTCATCCCCACTGCATCACGACGGTCTCTCCGCCGGTGGCGGCGCCGAGGGTGAGGCGGGGGGAGGTGACGGTGTCGGGGTTGGTGATGACGACGGGGGTAACGGTGGGCAGACCGGCGGTGCGGAGGGCATCGAGGTCGACGCGGGCGATACGCTCGCCGGCGCGGACGCGTGTGCCGGGCGAGACGAGGACGGTGAAGGGCTCGCCCCGCAGCGTTACGGTATCGATGCCGACGTGCACCAGCACGTCAAGGCCGTCGTCGGTGTGGATCGTATAGGCGTGCAGGCTGTCTGCCACCGTTTCCAGCACGCCGGAGACGGGAGCGAAAATCTCGCCGGCGGCGGCTTCGACGGCAAAGCCGATGCCCAGCATGCCGGCGGCAAAGACCTCGTCGGGCACGGCCTCCAGGGCAACGGCGCGGCCGCTCATCGGGGCAAGAATCTGGTGTTCCATATCGGTTCCTCCTTCGTTTCTGTCTGGGGCAGCTCGCCGATCTCGCGCACGCGCTCCTTGATGCGCAGCAGCTGGGAGGGCGAGACTGACAGCTCGTCGATGCCCATGGCCAGCAGGGTCTCGGTCATGGTCGGGTCGGCGGCGAGCTCACCGCAGAGCCCGCACCAACCGCCCACCGCGTGGATGGCCGCCGCGGTGCGTGCGATCAGCGTCAGCACGGCGGGGTGCGCATCGACCGCCAGGGGCGCGACGGCGTTGTTCTGGCGGTCAACCGCCAGGGTGTACTGGGTCAGGTCGTTTGAGCCGATCGAAAAGAAGGCGCAGCGGGGGGCGAAGGTGTCGGCCAGCAGGGCGGCGGCCGGCGTTTCGATCATCATCCCCACCGCCATGCGCTCGTCCACCGGCTCGCCGGCGCGGCGCAGGTCGGCCTGCACCTCGCGCAGCTCGGCGATGGCTTCGTCCAACTCATGCGGAGCGCAGATCATCGGAAACATTACCGCGATCTGCCCCGGCCGCCGGCCGGCCGCGCGGCAGATGGCCCGCAGCTGCACCCGGAAGAGGGGACGCCGCGCCAGACAGAGCCGAATGGCCCGCAGCCCGAGCGCAGGGTTCTCTTCGGGGGGCAGCCCCAGGTAATCGGCCTGCTTGTCGGCCCCAATGTCGAGGGTGCGGATGACCAGCATCCGATCGCCCAGCGCTTCGGCGGCCGTACAGTAGGCGGTGAACTGCTCCTCCTCGCCGGGCGGCGCGACGCGGCCGAGGTAGAGGAACTCACTGCGCATCAGCCCCACGCCGTCGGCCCCCAGCGCCGCCGCTTCATGCGCCTCGGAGGGCAGGCCGATGTTGGCACAGAGCAGGATCCGCTTGCCGGCGCGAGTCTCGGCGGGGCAGTCGACCAGCGCGTATCGCGCCTGCTCGGCGGCGCGTGCGGCGGCCTCCCGCGCCCGAATGGCCGCCTGCTCCTCGGGGGTGGGATCAACCGTCAACCGGCCGGCGGCGGCATCCAGGAGGACCTGCCGTCCCTCCAGCGCGCGTGCCGTCATCTCGTCGAGCAGGTGCGCCCCCACCAGGGCGGGCAGGCCCAGACTGCGGGCCAGAATGGCCGTGTGCGAGCCGGGGCTCCCCGCCCCCGTCACAAAGCCGGCGATCCGGCTGCGGTCAAGGCCAACCGTCTGGGAAGGGGAGAGGTCCTGCGCGGCGAGGATGATGGGCTCGGGCCAATCGGGCAGCGGCGGCTCGCCCGTCCCCGCGCCGTCGGCATCCAGAATGTCGCAGAGCCGGGCGGCGATGTCGGCGAAATCGGCGGCGCGGGCGCGGAGATATTCGTCCTCCATCTCCCGGAAGCGAGCGGCAAGGGTGTCGGCGGCCGCGATCACCGCGGTCTCGGCCGTATCCCCCGCCCCGATGCGGGCGACGACCAGATCGGTAAAATCCTCATCGGCCGCGATCATGGCGTGCACGGCGAAGATCTGGGCGGCGTCCTCGCCGACCGCCGAACGTGACTCGGCGTACAGGGCATCCAGCGCCGCGCCGGCGCGCGCCTGGGCCTGGCGGAAGCGCGTCTCCTCCTCCTCGGGGGTGCGCTGGACCTCCTCCCGGCGAACCGACGGCCGGGCGGAAAGCCAGTGGAAGCGCCCCAGCGCCGCCCCCTCGCCGATGCCGGTACCGCCAATCGAAGCAAAGCGGGCATCCATCGCTCAGATCACCTCTTCACAGCGGCGGCGCAGGGCATCGGCGGCCGCGTCCTCGTCGCTTCCCTCGATGCGGAAGCGGAGCACATCCCCCTGCCGCGCCCCCAGGCTCATCAGGGCCAGCAGACGCTTGCCGTCGGCCGTCTTCTCCCCGCAGGCCACCGTCACCGCCGACGAAAACGCACGCGCCGCCGCCGCGATCAGCCCCGCCGGCCGCGCGTGCACGCCGTGCTCGTCCTTGATGGTATGGATAAATTCTTGCATATGATTCGCCATCCTTTTCGTTTGATCGCTATTATTGTGCGGGATTTTGCGTGAAATATACGGAAAAGATTTGCACGGCGCGCGGCACTGGCAAAAATTGTGCCTTGCATCTGCCGTCCTTTTCTGGTATCCTGTATACAGCGCTTCCACAGAAAGGAGACCCGATGAAAAAAAAGACAGTTTTTCGCATACTTTCCGCTCTGCTCACCGCCGCAGCCCTGCTGCTGCCGGCCGCCGCTGAGGCGGCTCCCGCCGATGCCGTCACCGTCACCCTGGGCGGCGAGGTCATCTGCGCCGGGCAGAGCCGCCTGATCGACGCCAGTACATACGTGCCCCTGCGCGCCTTCTGCGCCGCCATGGGCGTCACCGATGTGGCCTGGGATCCCGCCGCTGCTGCCGCCACCGTCACGGCTGAGGGGCTTTCCCTCTACGCCGCGCAGGGCAGCCGCGTGCTTGAGGTCAACGGCCGCGCCTTCTATGCCCCCACCGGCATCCGCATTGAGGCAGGCTCGATGCTCGTTCCCATCCGCCCGCTGGCCCGGGCCTTCGGCTGCGATGTCGTCTGGGACGGAGGGACGGCGACTGCCATCGTCATCCCCACCGACGAGGGCTGGGCCAAGACGGCCAATGCCGTCTACGGCGACACCGATCTCTACTGGCTCTCCCGCATCATCTCGGCCGAGAGCCGGGGCGAGCCGCTGGAGGGACAGCTGGCCGTCGGCAACGTGGTGCTCAACCGCGTAGCTTCGCCGCAGTTCCCGAATTCGGTCTACGGCGTCATCTTTGACACCGCCTACGCCATTCAGTTCACGCCGGTCGCCAACGGCACCATCTACGACGAGCCCGCGCCCATCTCGGTCCTGGCCGCCAAGCTGGCGCTGGAGGGCTACACCGTCTCGGACGAGATCCTCTACTTCCTCAACCCCAAGCTCTCTACCTCTTTCTGGATCGTCCAAAACCGCCCCTTCCGCCTGACCATCGGCACGCACGACTTCTACGCCTGAGCGCAAATGCCTTCACCCGCAAAAAAATTCGAAAAAATTAAAAAAAGCCCTTGACAAAGGCCCGGGGGTGTGCTATAATATCTGACGTTGATGCTGCTATGGCTCAGTTGGTAGAGCACATCCTTGGTAAGGATGAGGTCATCAGTTCGACTCTGATTAGCAGCTCCAGGAAAGCACTTGCGCAAGCGAGTGCTTTTTCTGTTTTTGTTTGGCGGCAATCGGCGTTTGCGTTTTTCGTGCGCTGGCTTCGGCTGGCGCACTTTTTGTTTTTGAGGGAAAACTGCTTAAAATCGCGATTTTTTGAACTTTTTTCAAAAATATAAAACCTTTGCGCAATTTCGGGAGTCTTATATACAGAGTAATTCAGAGGAGGGATGCGTATGCGAACAATAAGCAGTCATTCTAACAATCATATTACATAACACATTCAAAAAGCAAAGAAAGAAGGAACGCATTATGAAAAAAGCATTATCCCTGCTCTTGGCACTTGTTCTGTGCCTGTCTCTGTGTGCTTGCGGAAAAGATTACAGCAAACATCAGTTTGATTTTCTCGGTGATGATTTCAGTTGGGATATGACCGAGGAAGAAGCATATGAATATATAAGCAAACATCAACTGATTAGAAATGAAATTGAAAAAACCAGATACGATACCTGGACCACAATAACAGATGATATGTATGTTTTTCGTTTTGACAAAAAAGGTAAAATCGATTTTGTTAATTATTATATGGGCTCTGATACCGGTATGGTCAGCATACTTAAAGAATGGTATGGAGAGTATGATAAATACGAATCAAAACTTGACAAATACATCTGGTACGGTACTATGTCAGGAAGAAATGTTGAGATGACTTTCTACACAATTACTTCCTCCATAGATAATGATCAGTGCTGGCTTCAGTTTGTGCTGGAATAATTTCTGGGGTTTAGTACCCTTTCCATAAAACACAAAATAAAGGAGTATCAAGTATGGTAGGAATCATTATTGTTGTCGCTCTCGTTTATTTCAGCATTTGCCTTGCTGCAGCATCAAAATTTGCGGACATTGCGGAGTTGAAAGGTCACGGTCGAAAGCCGTGGTTTGCTTGGTGTTTTTGGTTTGGTCTTGCAGGCTGGCTGATGGTTGTTGCGTTGCCTGATCGTTCTGCGCCTCAGCAGAAGATCCTTTAACCGCGACATCTCCGGGAAAGCACTTGCGCAAGCGAGTGCTTTTTCTGCTCTATTTGGCGACCGCATCCTTCAGTGAGATGCGGTCTTTTTTGCTGCGAAACCGCGCAGGCGGCGGAAACCGGAAGAAAAGTGCCGAAAATGTGTCAGATTACCTTGCGTTTTTCGGATCACTGTGATATAATAGCAGAGAATGACCAGGCGGACTGGCGTTCGGCGGACCTGCTTTGGCGGGTCCGAACTGTGAACTTTTTGTAAACATTCCAAAAGGATAAAACCGCACCCCCTCATTTTTTGTCCTATATATCAGAGGGAGTTTTTCCCCAAAACCCAAAGGAGAGATCAACATGAAACGAACATTCACCCTTGTGCTGATGACGATCCTGCTCATTGGCGTCTTCGTGCTAACGGTGTCGGCAGAAGAGACTCCGACACTGCTGTACAAAACAAGTGCGACGCAACAGAACGCAAACCCCCTGTCGTCGTACCCGCTGTCGCCTGATAAAACCACAAATATCTACCTCTACTACGGTACGCCCTCCGGCACGCAGACTGCCCTGACGGCGGGCACGCTGACCTCGTCCAAGGAGAACATCCTGACGGTCTCGCGAGACGGCGATATCTATCGCCTCACGCCAAAGGCCGTCGGCACGGTCACGCTGACCTACACCGAGGGCAGCACCGTCTACACCACCGAGGTCACCGTCAGTCTGCCCAATAACAGCTGGCACACCACGCAGACACGCAGCGAGACGAATTTCATCTCAAGCTACACTCTGCCGCCCACGGGCACAACGACGCTGTGGTATCTGTCGGAATACGGCTTCTCTTTCAGCCAGGTGCAGAACCTTTCTGCCTTTTGGCGGATGAACAGTACCAACGTTGCCTGCGGGGACGGTGTCACGGTCGCGCCGGTCAAGCGCAACGCCGCTGACACCGATGAAGCCGCACGCTACGATATCAAGGTGATCATCGACAGCGACATGGTCAAGCTGCCCCAGACGAATTCTTCGCTCAGAGTGCTCAGTAAAACGATGACAAGCGGCAGCAACCTCACCCTCAAGATGCAGGAAAAGCCGGCACTGCTGTACAAAACAAGTGCGACGCAAAAGACCGCAAACCCGCTGTCGTCGTACACGCTGTCGCCCGGCGGCACGTCGAATCTCTACCTCTACTACGGTACGCCCTCCGGCACACAGACGGCGCTAACGGCGGGCACGCTGACCTCGTCCAAGGAGAACATCCTGACGGTCTCGCGAGACGGCACACGCTATCAATTCACCCCGAAGGCCTTCGGCACGGTCACGCTGACCTACACCGAGGGCAGCACCGTCTACACCACCGAGGTCACCGTCAGTCTGCCCAATAACAGCTGGCACACCGCGCAGCCGCGCAGCGAGACGAATTTCATCTCAAGCTACACTCTGCCGGCGTCGGGCACGACGACGCTGTGGTATCTGTCGGAATACGGCTTCTCTTTCAGCGAGGTGCAGAACCTTTCTGCCGTTTGGTATGTCAACAAAACCAACGTTGCCTGCGGGGACGGTGTCACGGTCGCGCCGGTCAAGCGCAACGCCGCTGACACTGATGCAGAAGCACGCTACGATATTAAGGTGGTCATCGACAGCGACACTGTTGAGCTGCCCCAGGCGAATTCTTCGCTCAAATTGCTCAGTGAAACGATGACAAGCTCCCGCAACCTTTCCATCAAGATGCAGGAAAAGCCGGCGCTGCTGTACAAAACAAGTACGACGCAAAAGAACGCGGAGCCGCTGTCGTCGTACGCGTTTGCGCCCGGCCGCACGCCGAATATCTACCTCTACTACGGCACGCCCTCCGGCACGCAAACTGCCCTGACGGCGGGCACGCTGACCTCGTCCAACGAGAACATCCTGACGGTCTCGCAAAATGGCGACCACTATCAACTTACCCCGAAGACCTTCGGCACGGTTACGCTGACCTACACCGACGGCAGCACCGTCTACACTGCAGACGTCACCGTCAGCTTGCCCGCAACCGGATGGTACACCGCGCAGATGCGCAGCGAGACGAATTTTATCTCCAGCTACACCCTGCCGGCGTCGGGCACGACGACGCTGTGGTATCTGTCGACAAACGGCTTCACTTTCAACCAAGTGCAGAATCTTTCTGCCTTTTGGCAAGTGAGCCAAAACAACGTTGCCTGCGGGGACGGTGTCACGGTCGCGCCGGTCAAGCGCAATGCCGCTGACACTGATGCAGAAGCACGCTACGATATCAAGGTGGTCATCGACAGCGACACTGTTGAGCTGCCCCAGGCGAATTCTTCGCTCAAATTGCTCAGTGAAACGATGACAAGCTCCCGCAACCTCCCCATCACGATGCAGGAAATACCGACGCTGCTGTACAAAACAAGTACGACGCAAAAGACCACAAACCCGCTGTCGTCGTATGCGTTTGCGCCCGGCCGCACGCCGAATCTCTACCTCTACTACGGCACGCCCTCCGGCACGCAGACTGCCCTGACGGCGGGCACGCTGACCTCGTCCAACGAGAACATCCTGACGGTCTCGAGAAACGGCGAGTGCTATCGCTTTACCCCGAAGACCTTCGGCACGGTCACGCTCACTTACACCGACGGCAGTACCGTCTACACCACCAAGGTCACCGTCAGTCTGCCCGACACCGGATGGTACACCGCACAGACGCGCAGCGAGACGTATTTCATCACCAGCTACACCCTGCCGGCGTCGGGCACGACGACGCTGTGGTATCTGTCGACAAACGGCTTGACGTATACCGAAATCCAGGGGCTTTCCGCGAATTGGGTTGAGAGCAGACTCGATGTCGCCTGCGGGAACGGTGTCACGGCCACGCCGGTTAAGCGCAACGCCGCCGATTCCGATACTGCCGCAAGATACGATATCAAGGTGACCTTTGACAGCTCTGTTCTTGAAATGCCCGTTAATACCAACTCTTTCCGGCTGCACTATACGAAAGCAAACGGCAGCGGTACGGTGTACGGCCAGCCGCTTTCCCTCCAAATGGCGCAGAAACCCGGTCTGCTGTTCCGCATGTTGAACAAGGTCAACCACACGCCCCAGGATAATCCCACCGCACCGCTGCTTTCGATCGAGCAGCTGCCGATTCAGCTTGACAGCTCAACGCTGCTTCGGTTCTATTACGGCACCACCGACGCCTATGTCCCGGTGACCGACCCGACGCTCCTCTCGGGAAAGGGTGTGGAGCTTGTCACGATGATGGCCGGCGACGGCGGGCTGTGCTGGGAGCTCAAATATGTTGAGCCGGGCGAGACTGTCCTGCAATACCGCTATACCAGCGGCGGTCAGTCGCTCACCGGCACGCATACGCTGTTGGTCGCGCTCCCCGAATATGCATTCTTCTCCGCACAGGCGCGCACCCTGGAGAATTATCTCCCCGAAATTTCCTGGTTTGATCTCGAAAACGGCGTCATCTGGTTCCTCTCTGAGAACGGCTTCACCACCGAAGAGTGCGCACAGATTAAGGTTAAGGTCAACTACAACAGAACTGACTTCTCCAACTTCTCGATTGCCTGGGCAGAGCGCCCCGGGGCGGCAGGCAGATACGATCTGAAGATCGCCCTGCCGAAGCCGCCGTCCGGCGAGCTCAACTATTCGCTGCAGGTCGAGCAGAACGGCCGTCGGTTGATCAGCAACTATACCGTTTACGCAGCAAAGAAAATCAAAACCGATGCGCTCTATCTGGGCGACTATGTGGTTGGATTCTCCTTCATGCGCGATGAGCTCATCGACATCATCGAAGGCGGAACCCAGAGCATGGGCAATACATCGGTCGCCACCCCGTCCGAAAATGATCCGTACAGACTCTTCAAGGACTTCAATATCTCGGCAGCCGAGATCAAAGCCGACAGTGAAGGGGCAAAATACTATGAGGTCTTGCCGGGCAACAAGGCAAAGATCACCGTGTCGAAGGTCTGGATCGAGCCGTTATACGGTACGGAAGCGGTCTTCAGCCTCAGCGACAAAGCATACGTAACCGAGGTCGTTCCGAACGCCGACGGAAGCAACTGGGAGCTGTACTTCAAACAGTCGCGTTACGCCCATGTCCGCCTCTGCGCAACCGTAACCGCAACGATTGAGGGCAAAACCGTCTCCGGCGATATCGGCTTTACCTGTTTTAGTGACTATCGGTCGCTCGGCGAATATGACTGTGCGATCCTTGATGTGCTGACCGTGGAGGACTATATCGACGAGAACGGCGAATTCCACCAGGGACTCAACAGCCTCCTGCAGAAGATCGCGGCTGAGGATAAAAATCCGAGCATCACCGTCAGATTGGCCGATGCCGATTATGTGGGCACGGTAACGATCCCCTCCACGCTTGGCACAAGGCTGAATCTGCGCGGCAGAACAAACACCCGTCTGATCGGAAGTGTGGATCTTAACGAAACAGCAGGCCTCGATTTGTCCCATATTTGCTTCATCGCCCCCGAGCGCAGCTCAAGCAGCACCGAGATCAAAGCGATCCACAACGGCGAGGCGCAGGCCAGCAGATGTGTGTTCTACGGCTACGATGTTGCACTTGACACATCCTGGAAAGGAATCGTCTCTGCCGCGAACGGCAACATCTTCATCAATAACACCATCGCGATCCGCTTCGACATTGGCCTGAAGCTGTCAGGATTTACCATGTTCAGAAAATCCTGGGAAAACAACACCTTCATCAACAACGGCACGGCTGTGCAGGTTCTTTCGCTCAACAAATATGCCAGCCCGTATTATTTCCGCTTCATCAACAGCAACTTCATCAACAACGACACCGACTTTGATGTTTGCTCTGGCGGCACCCTCTATATGTACAAGAACTACTTCGGCGAGTACATCGACGGCAAGCCCAACGGCAGCAACAAGCTCCGTCTGTCCGACCTGCTCGGCGCCAAGACCGAGGGGCAAGTTGACCGGATCGTCAAGCGCTGCAAGCCGAAGGTCCATACCGAAAACGGCAGCCGCGTGATCACCAACCCGCGCTGGAAGTTCCCCGTGCTTGACTGGTGGACGGGTGCGCCGCTTGAGACCCTTCTCTTCGGCGATAATACCGGAACCCGCGCTGCTGCGCTGTTTATGGCGCCGCGCGCAGAAGCGCCCTATGAGAACATTCTGCTCGCCGACTGGGAGAACGACACGCAGATCGTCAACAGCGATATCGATGCGGAGAATCTGCTCATCGACGGTTCTGCGTTTGAGGAAAACGGCGAGAAGAAGATCGATATCGTAGAAGGCGAAGAAGAAACCTATGTTGGCAGCTGGATCTTTGACTGAGGAAGGAGTGGAAGACCATGAAAAAATTTGCAATTACCATCCTGTTTTTGCTGCTGGGCTGTCTGCTTTGCCTGCCCTCCGCAGCTGAGGGGTTTAATCCCAAGCTAACGGTAGACCGTACATTGGAAGCTGCTGGCAGCTTCACCGTCACCGTGGAAAACAGCACGGTTCTTGCCGAAAAGAAGCCTACCCTGCGCCTGCCTTGTACATATTCGACCGTGACCGTGATGATGCCTGACGGATCCCCCCAGGCGGGAACCGTGGCCGGCGGCCAGGTCAGCTTCAAGGTGACGATGGGCGGTACTTACATCATTACAAATGCTGATCCGACGAAGATCCTTACCGATATCGTTATCACAACCCAGCCCAAGCTAAGCTATACCGAAGGGGAAGCGCTCGACCTGTCAGCAATGGTCGTAACCGCATCGTATGCGGATGGCAGCACGGCACCGCTGGCATACACGGATGTTATCGCGTCGATTGCACACGGTACGATTCTGGAGCTGACCCAGCATCAGACAGTCATCACGGTCAGCTATGGCGGAAAAACGGTGACAACCGATGCGCTTACCGTGCAGAACGCCCCCAAGCCCGAGCCGGCGACCGACTGGAGCGTGGTGCTGATCCTGCAGAACCTGTATAACCGCACCTTCACCTTCCCGGTGAAGACGACCGAGGGCGGCGCGGTGACCAACGATGCCGAGGACGGCATCATCAAGTACGGCCGCAATCTCACCTACACCTTCACGCCCGACGAAGGCTACACAGTCCTTGACGTGCTGGTGGACGGCAAATCGGTCGGCGCGGTGCGCGAATACACCTTCAAGAAGGTTCGCCGCGCGCATGAGATTGTCGTCATCTTTGCCCCCATCGCGGAACCGTCCGCCGTGGATGCGGCAAAATAACCACCAAGGGGTGTCGCGCTGATTTGCGCGGCACCCCCCTTTTTTGCGCGACAGCGCGCCATTTTGCGGGATTTTCGTGAACGTTCTGTAAACTTCCGCGGGAAAATAAAACCTGATGCGCATTGCAGCCGTCTTTATCCATAGACGGAAAAAGCGCCAAAGAAAAAAGCCGCACCCTTGGGGCTGCAAGGGCGCGGGCGGTTGGATTATTCTTCTACTTTCACAATATCCATGGCAGCTTCCAGCAGCAGGTTGATCAATTCATTTCGCGAGCGATTGGTTTGCACGGAAAGGCTATCCAGGCGAGCAATCATTTCATCCTTCATGCGCACAGAAACAATTTTATAGCCATCATCGCCGCGGCGGGTGTTCTTTTTCGTAATCCGAATTTCTTCTGCCATCGATCCTTCTCCAATTCTCCTGAAATTTATGATGTTTTTGCCTGATTGTATTATATTATTTTACACTTGACAAAAGAAAATTGATATATTATAATTACTTATGATAATTATGACTATATTTTTGTAGTTACAAAAAGCAAAGCGATTTCCCGCCGGCTGCAAGAAAGAATCTCTTTTCTTGCCAAAAACGCCGTTCAGCCCTTGCAATTTTCGATATCCTATGATATACTTACTTTGGCGAAATAACTTGTTTCGGAACTTATCCTCATGCATATGCTGCGCTATGCTTCCGACGGGCCGCGTAAATTTGGCCTTCTCTGCGGATTTTCGCACAAAAATCACTGACTCCTCATGCGCACGCGTACGACGCGGGTGATGCGTCAGTTTATATATTCCACCACAACAATCCCAACCAAGGAGAAAAACATGAGAAAACTTTTGAGTATGCTTCTCGCCATCATCATGGTCGTCAGCCTCGTCCCGGGCTTTGCCGTCACGGCAAGTGCGGCCGGTAATGTCGCCAAGGTCGGCAATACGGAGTATGCGACCATTGACGAAGCGGTCGCCGCTTGGACGAAAGGCACGACACTGACCCTGCTGGCCGATGTCACGCTGAGCGATGTGATCACGAGGAAATCCACCGAGCACCACATCCTGAACCTCGGTACCTTCACCATGACCGCCGCATCCGGCAAGCACGCAATCGAAATCACCTGC
>JAFWBJ010000039.1 GCA_017507145.1 Clostridia bacterium
CTCTCTAAATAATGGTATATCAACCGGCCGAAGCCGAATGAAATCTTATTTAGAGCTTTCGTTTAGCTCTCTTACTAATTTACTCTTTGTAAAGAATTGTCGAGTTCGTTTCGCACAATATTATGCTTTGTACTCTTGTTGTTGTTCAATTTTCAATGACCAATCTCGCGCCGCCCGAACAGGAGACCCGAGTATTATACCACACACCGGTGCCCTTGTCAAGTGGTTTTTCAAACTTTTTTCGAAAAACTTTTTTACCCGGCTCCCTGGCATGTCCGCTCCCGCTCTCGCGTGAGCCTGTTTATTATACTACATCCTCCCCTCTTTGTCAACACCTTTTTGAAAAAATAATGACTTTTGTCAAATCCGCTCATGCCACGCCCTGCAATCCTTCTCTTTTCGGCCATCGCGCACATAAAATGTCGGTTTTAGCGCAAACTATCTTCATTACTATGCCGGAGGTGCGCCATGACGACAATTTTTCTGCGCATTCTCATCATCTATCTGGTTCTCGTGCTGGCCATGCGCATCATGGGCAAGCGGCAAATCGGCGAGTTGGAGGTGTCGGAGCTGATCACGACTCTGATGCTCTCCGAACTGGCTACCGGCCCGATTGAAAATCGCGAAATTCCCGTCACCTACGCCATCGTCCCCATCATTACGCTGCTGACGCTGGAAGTCGTCAACTCCATGCTGCTGATCAAAATCCCGCGCATCAAGAATCTGCTTTCCTCAAAGCCAAGCATCCTTATTCTGCGCGGCGAGATGAATCAGCGCGAACTGGCGCGTATTCGGATGTCGATTGACGAGCTGATCGGCGAATTGCGGCGGCAGGGGATCGCCTCGGTTGATGAAGTTGAGTACGCCATTCTCGAGCAAAACGGCAAACTGACGACCATCCCCAAGATGCGCTGCCGTCAGCCGACACTTGAGCAGCTCGGCATCTCCGCCGTCGAAAGCGGGATCGCGCATATCCTGATTGCCGACGGTTATGTCAACCGGTTCAACCTCAACGGAACAGGGCATGATGATGCGTGGTTGGTGCGGGAGGTGAAGCGCCGTGGCTGCGGGGTAAAGGACGTCTTTTTGATGACCGTGGATGATGCTGAACAGATTTTTTTGATCAAAAAGGAGAAGAAGGTGCGATGAGGAGCTTTATCTTTACGCTGATGCTGTTTGGTGTGATGCTGGCCTGCATCATCGGGAACGCGCGATTTATCGGCCGTCTCTGCGAGGATATGCTCGATCTCCTTGATGCGCTTCCGGCACGTGCGGGTGAGGGGGGCGGCAGTGTGCTTGACGAACTGGATTCACGTTGGGAGGATGCCCGCAAATGGGTGCGGCTATCGGTCAGCAGCAACGACATCAGCCGTGTCAATCACAATCTTGTGTCGCTGCGTGCCTTCTGCGAATTTGGCGAGGACGCCGACTATCTTGCTGCCCGCGAACAGATCCGGCTGGATCTCGAGGAAATCCGACGGTTTGATCGCTTTTTGTTCGGCACGCGCGCATAGATTCTCATAAGGAAGTTCGCTTATATGGCGCAGATTTGCTCCGCCGCAAACAAAAGAATCAACCCCGACAGATTGTTTAGGTCTATCGGGGTTTTCTCGGTTCTGCAAATGGGAAGTTATCTCGCTTTTTGTTTCAGCCACTCTTCTTTTAGCAAACTATACACACAAGCATCCACGATCCCCTGATTGTTAAAGTCAGCTTGCCGCAGCGTTCCCTCATACTGCAGTCCGCACTTTTTCATAACATCGCCCGAATGCGGATTGTTTGGATCGTGCTGCGATTCGATTCTGTTGGCACCGACTTCATCAAACAAATACGGGATAATTGCAGAAAAAGCCTCGCTTGTAATCCCTCTGTGCCACCATTTGCTGCCGATGCAATACCCAATATGCAGGATATTCAACATCTCATTTCTGCCCACGACACTGATCGTCCCGATCGGCTCGCGGATTGCCTTTAGCACGATTGCCCATTGATAAAAATCCGGCTTCTTGCTCTCTTCAACCCAATCGCGAAGAACGCGTTCTGTGGTTGCGATATCCGGATGCGTCGGCCAGCGAAGAAAGGCCGTGACGTTTGCATCAGAGGTCCAATTTTTGTAGGCCGCTTCTGCGTCGCTTAATTCAAATGCTCTTAAGCGTAGCCGCTCTGTTTCTATTGTAATTGTTCCTTTGTGGTTCATATGATCACTCCGTCAGCCGCCTTACAAATGTGTGCACGGCGCCGTATTATCGAAATGTCGTCTGTCCGTCCGCGCAGTACACTTGCTCGCGCAGGATGCGCCAGGAGAGGGTATCGGGATGCTCCACGCCGGCCCACAGCCGTTCGCGCAGGGCGGTAACGACAAGCTCCGGATTGAGGTAGTCCGCCCCGGCCGCGCTGAGCACAAGGCGCAGGGTGAGCTCCCCTGCCCCGCCCTCGGCTCTGACCGAACGGATCATCGGCACAAGGTCTACTTCGCGCTCGCCGCTTTTGGAGCGTTTGACCATCATCAGCGGTGAAGTGGTCAAAATCCGCTCAGCCTCGGCTGCCATGCCGTCAGTGACAGCCGTTCCGGTGAGGGTTACGGCATATTCGGCCCAGGCGATGTCGGCAAATTTGGTGGTGGGGGTGTAGGCTTCGAGGCCGCGCAGTTCATCGGTCACCGTCTCATTGAAGCGGCGCAGGATCTCGGCGTCGCTGATCTCGCGGTCAATGCGCAAATCGAGCAGTTCGCACTCGCTCTCGGCGCCAACCGGCAGCGGCAGCGCAAAGACCAGCTTATAGTGGGGGTTGAAGCCCTTGGTGTACCACGCCGGGATGCCCGAACGTTTGATGCAGTGCTGCATGGTACGCTGGAGGTCGAGGTGCGAGATATACTGCAGTTTGCCCACCTTGCGGAAGCGGATGCGCACCGTGCGGGGGGGATCAATGGGGGTCAGGCCTTGCATTTTGGACAGCATGTGCGTTCACCTCCGAGCTGATTTGCGCCGCAGGCCGAGCAGGCCTGGCGGCAGTTGGGCGTCGTCGAGCCGGCGTAGGCCCGCTCGCGTTCGCGCAGGAAAAACTCCCGCTTGACACCGCAGTCGATGATCTCCCAAGGCAGCACCTCGTCCAGCCCCCACGCGCGGTTTGCGTAGAAGGCGGGATCGATGCCGCAGTCGGCGAAGAGGGCCATCCAGCGGTCATAGTCGAAGTGCTCTTCCCACGCGTCAAAATGGAAGCCGCGGCGGCAGGCTTCAAGCAGAGCGGCACCCAGGCGGCGGTCGCCGCGGGCAAGCACCGCCTCGATGTGCGAGGTGCGGGCATCATGATAGTTGTAGCGCACATGGCGGTTTTTGATGCAGGAACTGAGATAGGCCTGCTTTTCCTTGAGCATTTCCATCGTATCCTGCGCTTCCCACTGGAATGGCGTGAAAGGCTTGGGAATGAAGCAAGCCACGCTGATGGTCACCTGCGGGTGCTTGCCCTTGTTGCGGTTGGGATTGGCATAGTAGACCTCGACCACCTTCTCGGCCAGTTCGGCGATACCGGCAAGATCCTCGTTTGTCTCGGTTGGCAGGCCCATCATGAAGTAGAGCTTGACCTGCGTCTTGCCGGCTTCGAAGGCTACCTTCACGGCGCGCATCAGGTCTTCCTCAAGTACATTTTTGTTGATGACGTCACGCAGACGCTGGGTCCCCGCTTCAGGGGCAAAGGTCAGCGAGCCGGTGCGGACGGTAGAGATGCGCTCCATGAGTGCCTTCGTGAAGCTGTCGACGCGCAGCGATGGCAGCGCAAGATTCACCGTCTCCCCCTCGGTCCAGGAAAGCAGGCGGTCGGTCAGCTCCTCCAGTTCGGTGTAGTCGCTGATGCTCAGCGAGGTCAGCGAGATCTCGTCGTAGCCGGTACAGGCAAAGAGGTCGCGGGCCTGCTTGTCCAGGACCTCGGGGGTCTTCTCGCGCACCGGGCGGTAGATCATCCCCGCCTGGCAGAAGCGGCAACCACGGATACAGCCGCGGTAGACCTCCAGCATAATGCGGTCCTGCACCGTCTCGATGTAGGGCATGACCACCTGTTCGGGGAAATACGCCTTATCCATATCGGCAATGATACGCTTGGTCACCTTCGCAGGAATATCGTCATAGACCGGTGTGTAGGCTTCGACTGTGCCGTCGTCGCGGTAGGTGACGGTATAGAGCGACGGCACATAGAAGCCGGGCAGCTTGGCTGCGGCGTGCAGGAAGGCCGAGCGGGTATAAGTCCCGTTCTCCTTCATTTCGATATAGAGCCGTGCAAACTCGACCAGCGCCTCCTCGCCCTCGCCGATGCTGAAGACATCGAAGAAGTCGGCCAACGGTTCTGCGTTGTAGGCGCAGGGGCCGCCGCCAATAATGATGGGATCGTCCTCGCCGCGCTCAGCCGCGGTCAGCGGGATGCCGGCGAGATCAAGCATCATCAGCACATTGGTATAGCACATCTCGTACTGCAGGGTGAAAGCCACCACGTCGAAGTCGCTCACCGCATCGCCGCTCTCATGCGCCCACAGCGGGATCTTCCCGGCGCGCATTTTCTCCTCCATATCCACCCATGGTGCATAAACGCGCTCGCACCAGACATCCTCCTCGCGATTGAGCGCACCGTATAGGATGCGCACGCCGAGGTTAGACATGCCGATCTCATAGGTATCGGGGAAGCAAAAGGCCCATCGGCACTTGATGTTTCCCTTATCCTTAACAGTCTCGCCGTATTCGCCGCCGCTGTAACGGCCGGGCTTGGAGACGGATTTGAGGATGGAAGCAATTTGTTGATTCATGGTTATCTCCTCTTCGTTCAATTAAGCATCAGGCTGTGCCCCGCCAGGATCTCGAGCACCCGCTGGCGGGTCTGCTCCACCCCGGCGATGCCGCCGACGCAGTTGACGGTGATCTGCGCATATCGCGCGTAAAGCGGCTCCCGCTCGGCAAAAATATCGTCCAGCGTCTTCTCGCCCACACCGGCGATCCCCCGGGCTGCAAAATCCCCAAGCCGCGCCTTCAGCGTCGGCAAGTCCACCCGCAGCCAGACGATCACGCCGCCCCGCGCAAGATGCGCCATCCCCTCAGGGGAATAGACAGCACTGCCCCCTGTCGCAATAACCGTGTGGGTGACGTCAATGGAGCATAGCGCATCCCGCTCTGCGGCCAGAAAGGCATCCAACCCTTCCCCATCGATGATCTCCTGCAGACGCTTCCCCATCCGCCGCTGGATCACCAGATCGGTGTCCAGAAAATCATATCCCAGCGCCTTGGCCAGCAGAACACCTACCGTGCTCTTGCCGCACCCCGGCATGCCGATCAGCACCAAATTTTTCATGCCGTCTCCTCCTCTGCGCGGCGATCGATCTTTTTGATCCATTTGTATCGATTGACCCGCAGGCCGGCCGGCAGCCCCTTGAGAATCTGATCGCACTTGAGGCAGATAAAGACCACCACCGGACTGAGGTGAAAAACAAAGGCTGCCAGCGCGGCCAGCGGGATCGTGATGACCCACATAAAGATCATATCATTGATCAGCACAAAGGTGGTATCGCCGCCGCCCCGGATAATGCCGGTTGTGCAGGCCACCTGATAGGAGGTCCCCACCAGCGTGATCGACAGGATCGTCAAAAGCTGGTTGGCCAACGCATAGGTCTCGGGCGTCAGCGTCGAATAGAAGGTCAGCACCAAATTCTTACCGAAGAACAGCATGCTTCCGGACAGCACACCGATCACCGCAAACATGGCCTGCAGAGAACGGATATACGGCTTGATCACGCCCGCCTTTCCTTCTCCGATCAGCTTGCCCACTAGCACCGCCGTAGCGCTGGCCGAGCCGTAGCAGACCACCGAGAAGACCTGGAACACCGTCGCCGCCACACTGTTGGCCGCAATGGCCGACTGTCCCATATGTCCAAGGATCGCCGTCTGTACCGTCTGCGCAATCCCCCACATGCTGCCGGATAAGATCACAGGCAGACTGACCCGGAAGAAGCTCCGCAGGATCTCCCGATCAAAACGGAAGAAGTCCATCGGCCGCAGCCGCGCTTTTTTGTCCACGCAGAAGACATAGATCACCACGATCACCGTCTCTGCCACACGGGAGATCAGGGTAGCGATCGCCGCGCCCTCAGCGCCCATCGCCGGCATCCCAAGTTTGCCGAAGATCAGGACATAATTGAAGAAAACATTCACAAACAATGCCGCCACCGATACCCCAAGGCCGATCCGCGCCGTCTCCACACTCCGCATCGAAGCCAGCAGAATCTGGGTAAACGCAAAGAAGAAATAGCCGAAGCAAACGATGCGCATATACTTGACGCCCTCAGCGATAACTGCCTCCTCAGGCGTCAGCAGACGCAGCACGCCGTGGGGCGCAATAAATACAATGGCCCAGAGCAGGGTCGTCATCGCCATGCCAATGGCCATGCCCACCGCCGATACCCGACGGATCGGCTCGATCTCCCGCCGCCCCCAGCTGCGGGCAGCCAGCACGACAATGCCCTCCCCCGCGCCGATGACCAGCATCTGCAGAAGGAACTGGATCTGATTGACCAACGCCACGCCGGACAGCGCCAGCTCACTGTAAGCGCCCAGCATCACATTGTCGGCCAGATTCACCGCCTGCGTGATGACATTCTGCGCAGCAATGGTCAGCGTCAGCATCACATAGCGGCGGTAAAAATCCCGGTCACGGGTAAAAAACGGCTTTTGTTTCATCATCAAATCTCTCTCTGTCCCAAGGATAAGCACATCTCTTAACAGTATAGCCCAACTCTGTTCAAAAGTCAAGATATTCTTTTCCCGACCGGCCGAATACCGCGAAAATTCCCACGCTTTTTTTCATTCTGGGGCTTGCATGTATACACAGAAAATGATATAATATAATTGTACATTCGCGAAGAAGAGGTAACACACTTCATGTCATCCAAAAACTTCACCGGACGTCCTTCTCCGATGTTCGTTTGTATTATATTGCTGGTCTGTCTGGCCTCTGCAGCGGCGGTTTTCTGGATGATCCAAGATATGGTCATCCCGCCGCAGGGGATACCGGAAACCACGCCGCCGGCCGCAGTCACAACCGTTCCCGCGCCCATCACGACTGAAACCACAGCGCCGCCCGAAACCACGGAGCCGGCAGTCACCACGGAACCATCTCCCGATACAACCGAGATCCCGCCCGAAATCGTCGCACCGCTTGAAACCACCGCGCCGCCTCCGCCGGTTATCACCCTGCCGGCCGTTGAGACGCCGGTAGGCGAGGACTATTTCACCTCGATTCTCTTCATCGGTGACTCGCGCACGCAGGGCCTGCAGATTGCAACCGGCGGCTATGGCGCCACCTTCTATGCCGACCGCGGACTTTCCATCGAAGGGGTATCGACCAAGCAGTTCATCGTGCGAAAAGAGGGCACGCTCAGCGTCATCGAAGCCCTCCGCGCCGAGCCGTGGCGACAGAATATTTACATCTGGCTTGGGCTTAACGAGCTGGGCTGGAACTCGCCCACACGCTTTGAGAACGTCTACCGCGATCAGCTCACCGCCATCCGGGCGGCCTGTCCGGATGCCAATATTGTTATCATGTCGGTTCTGCCGGTTGGCCGCAATGCCGTTGTGGTCGGCGTCAATTCCAGCGCCGAGTCCAACCGCCGCGTGGCCGAGCACAATGCCGCTCTGCTCCGTCTGGCCGAGGAGTTCGGTGTCTATTACCTCAACTGCTACGAGAACTTTGCCGATGGCGAAGGCTATCTGCCCGACGGATTTGCCTCAGACGGTATTCATCTGCTGCGCGACCGCAACCTTGAGCTCTGCAATTACATCCTCAGCCATCCCGTGCCGCAAAATTAAGCCGATTCACGCTCCGCAAAGAAAGGATTGCCATGAAAAAAATTTCCGCCCTTCTGCTGATTCTGCTTC
>JAFWBJ010000040.1 GCA_017507145.1 Clostridia bacterium
GACAACGGTGCGGATCTTCATAGCTATTCTATTCCATCAAATCCCGAATTCCATGAGGCATATGATGAGAACCTCGGTCTTTATACACTACAGGTAGCTTGTGTAAGGGAAACAGATTTTGGAGACGAGCTTTATTCAAACCGTGCGCCGCAAAAGGTGAGAGCAAGCCTGAAGCTCATACCCTACAACTGCTTTGCAAACCGAGGCGAAACGGATATGATAGTCTGGATACGCCGTGAATGACCGAAAATAATAGATGCCGAAGTTTTTCGTGTATTGTAAGGATATAAGTATCTATTAAGGATGCACATGAAATTACCTTAGAAAGTCAAAAACCCTTGATTCTATTGACTTTTTCGCTGTAGCATCTTTTTTGTCAACACGCGCCAAAAAAGGACGCGTACAGCGTCCTTTTTGTTTTATCGTCAAATAACACAAAGAAAAACGCAGGATGAACAATCGCATCCTGCGTTATTTTTCTTCTGTTCGTCCGACGAGATAATCCAGGGTCACCTGATAATAATTGGCAAGTTTGATTGCCGCCCAAAGCGGAATTTCTCGCTCTCCACGTTCATAGCGTTGGTACACGGTGAGCTGCATATTCAGCAAATTTGCAATATCTTTTTGCCGCTTGTCTGCATCTTCTCTTAAATCCCGAATTCGTCGATAAGTCACTTTGTCCACCTCAATCGTACTGTATGATTAATTATATAAAAATAACGCCGTTTGGTGTTGACAATAACACCGTTTGGTGTTATAATGTGGTCGGTTGTTGCCTATTCGATAGGAAAAACAGCAAAAAAAGCGATTGAAAAGGAGAGACATCAGATGCCCCCAAAGATGCTTAACGGTAAATCATGCGATCAACAAATTGCCCCAAGTACCCAAACTTTTCCTCACAGCGAAGCAAAGAAGAAGCCAATTTTTGCAAAATGGTGGTTCTGGGTAATTTTTGCGCTGATTTCTCTTGGTATTGCTGCCGGAAACAATGGCGAAAGAGGGAATAATGCCGTAAATACGATGCAGACTGAAACGAACCATACACAGCAATACAAGCAACGCAGGAACGAGGAATTAAGTGCGGCTGCAGGCGGCGGTATCTCGGCTGCTAAAATGGGGACCGTTAGGATTGGCCACTCTGCCGTATCTGATTCTGCCGCACAAACAGCGGGAAACGCGATAGCCGAAATGCAATTGTATGCAATTCCACTCGATCTTTTCATGGAGAAGACCTCGGTTGCGTACTTCCCATAAACAGGCAATACCATTGCTGCGGCAAATGTGCTTTTTCTCTTTAATTCTGCGCAAAAATCTGCTCCTTACGAATGATCGGATAGCGCACGGGAGCAGAGCCATCCAGGTCCTCGCGGTACATGTCCACCGCCGAGATCTGCCTGTTTTCATAGGTCGTGTAATAATAGATGCCACGCACCGCATTGCAGCAGGAGGTGTAGCGGGTCATCATCAGCTCGCCGCTCTCGGTCAAACAGCATCCGCACGGCTGCTCCACCGTGCCGAGGATGTGAAAGAACTGCCCCACGCTCTCGCCCTCCTCCTGTCCCGAGACGCTGTTCGCGCGCATAAAGGCCGCCCGCACAAAGCGAGACGGCGAGGAAAGGTCGCCCGGCAGACCGATGGCGCCCATCCCATTGCTGTACGTCCGGAGAGGGATCGCTTCGGCAAAGCGATTCTCGGGCGGCCGGGGGGAGAGGTGCATATAGTTGTTGAGCTGCGTGCACTGTTGGGGGAAGGGGGGATTGTTGGTCAGAACCTCGACCGGATTCGGGTAGATCTTCAGGCCGTCCTTGCCCGGTTCGACGACAATGCTTTCCCGGCCGTCGCTGAGCATCCAGTGCAGTTCAGCCGTGGGCAGGTCGGGCCGAAACGGCCGGTCGATCAGATTGGTGCGGGCCAGCAGCGCGCAGGCCTCACTGACCGATGCACATTGCCCCAGTACCCAGGGAATTAAGGCATAAGGCGGGATGTTGTCCATGCCGCTCTGCACCGGACGGTAAACGGCCTGACCGACAAAATGCAGGCCGGCCATGCCCAGCCCCTTTTCATTGACCGCATCATAATAGAGCGGATAGCCGTCGGCCACATAGGCCATGCCGATGCATGCGTAATGGGTATCCAGCCGCCCGGCGTCGCCGAATGTCAGCGGAAAACGGCGCGGGGTTACAGTGACTTCCTCGGTATAGGTGCGGGTGTGATCCAGCGTGCGCCCGAAATAGTAATCCTTCGTTCGGTAAACTGCGGCCGTGCACATATCTGCCTCCTGTTGATGGGAATAACCGTAGATTTCCCGCACTGCCGAGAAAATATACCTCAACTGCGGCCGGAAGCAGAATTTTTTGGAAGAATCTTGTTTCCGGCATTGATTTTCGGCGGCGGATATGATAAACTAATCGCAGTACCCGACAGTGCAGACCCTGTCACTCTTCGCTGCCGAGGATTCATCCATAAGGAGAACCGCCATGAATTTCAACTTCTTTTTCCCGACCCGCCTCATTTCGGGCGAGGGCTGTCTCGCCGCAAATGCCGATCTGCTTGCCCTCGGCCGCCACGCCATGATCGTGACCGGCCGCTCCAGCGCAAAGCGATCGGGGGTGCTGGATGACCTGCTCCCCCTGCTTGAAGCACGCGGCATCGCGTATACCGTATTTGATCAGATCACCGAAAATCCGCCCATTCTGACCTGCCACGCCGGCGGCCGGCTTGCACATGAAGCGGGAGCCGATTTTGTAATCGGCATCGGCGGCGGCTCCCCCCTGGACGCGGCCAAAGCCGTAGCCGCTTTTGCTGCCAATCCCGATCTTGCACCCGAGGAGATTTTCGATGCGGCCAAACGCACCGTGCCTTCTTTGCCCATCATCGCCATCCCCACCACCGCCGGTACCGGCTCGGAGGCCAATCCGTACAGCATTCTGACTCTGCCCGACGGTCTGCGCAAGAAGACCTTCACCGCACCCGAATCCTGGCCGAAATACAGCTTCCTTGATCCGCGCTATACCGCGACGCTCCCCGTCTCGTCCACGGTCAGCTGTGCGCTGGACGCCTTCGCCCATGCGCTGGAGTCCTATCTGTCGCCCAAATCCACCGTTGTATCCGAGCAAATGGCCCTCTTTGCCGCCAGCCGGATCTGGCCGATTCTCGCCGAACGCCCGGTCGAATATACCCCTCTGATGCGGGAGGAGCTGCTCTACGCTGCAACCGCCGCCGGAATTGCGATCAGCATCACCGGCACCGGCTTCCCGCATCCGCTTGGTTATAGCCTGACTCTGCTCGACGGCATTCCGCACGGCCGCGCATGTGCGGTGTTCGATGGGGACTATATTGCCTACAATACCCGCACCGAACGGGGCGCGGCACGGCTGGCCGATTTTGCCGCATCCGCCGGAGCTGACCTTGACACCCTGATTCGCACGCTGCCCGAACTGTCAGAAGTCGATCTTCGCTTTACCGAGGAGGAGATTACCGAGCGTGTTGAGCTGATCATCCAGGCAAAGAACTATACCAACTCTCCCTACGTGCTGAACCGGGACGAAATCTACGCCATCTACCGCGCGCATTTTGCGAAATAATGCCGCTTCGACGGTGCAGACGGCATGACCCACGCCAAACGAAATTCCCCGGCGGAAACGGTGTCGTTTCCGCCGGGGAGTTCTGTTATGCGATGATGCCGCCGCCGATGACGTAGTCGCCGTCATAGAGGACGACCGACTGTCCGGGCGCGATCGCGCGCTGCGGCTCGTCAAATTCCACGCGCAGCAGATCGGTATCAAGCTGTTCTGCGGTCGCCCATTGCGCGGTCTGCGCGTAGCGTACCTTCGCCTGCAGGCGAATCGGCTGTGTAAGCCGATCGAAGGGGATAAAATTGATGCTGTGTGCATGGAGCGTTCGCGAGAAAAGCGCGTCGTTGTCGCCGAGGACCACACTGTTGTCGGCGGTGTGCTTTGCACAGACATAGAGTGGTGCCGGCAGAGCAAGTCCAAGCCCTTTGCGCTGACCGACCGTATAGCGGATCAGCCCGCGGTGCTGGCCGAGTACGCGGCCGTCCAGCGTGCGGAAATCGCCCGGCGGATACGGGCCGCCGTGCTGCCGCTCCAGAAAGCCGGCATAGTCGCCGTCCGGAATGAAGCAGATATCCTGACTGTCCCGTTTGCGCGCGTTGACAAAACCGGCGTTCTCAGCAATTTCGCGTACCTCTGCCTTGGTCAGTTCACCCAGCGGGAAGCGCACGCGGGCAAGCTGCTTCTGCGAGAGGGAATAGAGCATATAGCTCTGGTCCTTGGTCAGATCGGTCGCCCGGCGCAGGAGCCAGCGTCCGGCGGTGTCCTGCTCGCGCCGGACATAGTGCCCGGTAGCCAGGACGTCACAGCCGAGGGCATCGGCCTGCTCGGCAAGAAGGCCGAATTTGACCGTTCGGTTGCAGAGCACACAGGGGTTTGGCGTCTCACCGCGTTCATAAGCCGCGATGAAGGGCGCGATTACCATGCGGGAAAATTCTTCGCGCAGGTCAAAGACCCGGTGCTCGATCCCTAGCCGTGCGGCGACGGCCTGCGCGTCCCGGATCTCGGCATCCCCGCTGTCCTGGAGGAAAAGCGTGCCGCCCAGTACACAGCAGCCGTCCTGCAGCAGCAGATAGGCTGCGGCAGCACTGTCTACTCCGCCGCTCATGGCGGCGAGAACTGTCTCACGTTTCATTCGCGCGATGACCGTCCTTTCTGTCAGAAATCGAAAACAGTATACCACACTGTTCCTGGAATTTCAAGCAATATCCGCAAATATCCCTTTTCTGATATTTGCTGTTGAAAAAATCTTCGTCGATTTCGCACAAAAACATTTTTGCAAGAGCAAGGCCGAAGGAAACTCAGGTATTATTCCTATTACCTTGAAATATTCATAAATACATTGTATACTGTATATGTAAACAGGGCTCATAAAACTTGAATTTTGGATGCATACGGTGGTAAAATGAAAGACAAAAAAGCACCTTGGAATCACAATTATGCCTACAACGGCTGGATTTCAAAAAGGGTGGGCGAGCGAAACAAAATTCTTGATATAGGGTGTGGCAACGGCACTTTAGCCATAACATTGAGAACACCCGAAAACCATATCCTTGGGATAGACCCGTCCTATTCGTCCATACATAAAGCAAACAATCATAATGTTTATGACAATATAAAGTTTGTGCAGACAACTTTTGAAGAATTTGATGCAAATGGCGATAAATTTGATGCAATCGTTTTTGTTGCATCTCTCCATCATATGGATATGCTGAATGCTATCGAAAAAGCGAAAAAGCTCTTGGAACATAATGGTGTGCTGATTATCGTGGGGCTTGCAAAGCCTTCCAGCTTTATTGATTGGGTTGTGGAATTGATAAGAGTTATACCCAGTAGAATTATTTCGATAATCAAGCAAAATATGGACGCTGAAACACTGGATATTGACGTATCGTATAATTTTCCTACAATGGACGAAGTTAGACGAATTTGTAATGATAATTTATACGGGCATACAATCAGATATGGACTTCACTTCAGGTATCTATTAACTTGGGAGAAAAAATGATTGTAAAGCAAATTCTGATATGTTGAATAACAGCGGAGGAATCAACCTCCGCTACCATACTTTTAGGGGAATGGGTTTTGCTAAACGAAATACAGAACAAGTACTTTAATAATGCACTATTCAATAAAGACGGGACATTCCCTTGTGTTTTTGACGGTGTATAAGATTTATAGGTGTCCAGCAACAAAAATCTAAAATGAGCCCCGCGAATTCCCTCGGCTTGCTTTTTCGGGAGAAATCGTGTATAATAAACGGAGTGAATTATCTCGGAGGATTCAACGTTGCAATATCAGTTTTATCACGCGAAAAACCCGATCGACGATCGGCATTTTGACGCTTTTTATGCGCTGCTGTCTGTCTCGCTCCCACCGGACGAACATCGCGTTTATGATGCACAGAAGGCATTGTTGGACGAGCCGGCATACGCAATCCTGACCGCGGAAGAGCGCGGCGAGGTGCGTGCGATTATGGCCGTCTGGGAATTTGATGCGTTTCGGTACATCGAGCATTTTGCGGTCGATCCCGTCTTGCGCGGACAGGGCATCGGCGCGGCAATGCTCGGCGAATACCTCTCCCGGGACGGGCGGCGTGTCGTTCTTGAAGTCGAACCGCCCCAGACCGAGACGGCTGTCCGCCGCATCGGGTTTTATACCCGCTGCGGGCTGGCGCTCTCATCCTATCCCTATGCCCAGCCGCCCCTCAATCCGGGCGACGGGATGCTCCCACTGATGCTGATGAGCAGCGGCGGAGCACTGACCGATGCCGAAGCTGCCGCCGTGCGGGAGACACTCTATCGCGAGGTCTACCACTGGCCGGTTGACTGATCAATCCCAGGAGAGGCGGTGCAGCTCGCCCGCCGTGCGCAGATCGGCAAAATCCTGCTGGCGCAGGATTTCGTAGACCGCGATGGCAACGCTGTTGGAGAGATTCAGCGAGCGCAGGCCGTCCCGCATGGGGATGCGCACGCAGTTGTCGGGATTGGCGCAGAGGAGCTCCTCCGGCAGCCCGGCTGTTTCTTTGCCGAACATGATGTAGCTGACGGCAGGATAGGGGATGTCGGTGTAACGGTGCCGTGCCTTGGTCGAGAAATACCAGCAGTTCTGCCGCGCTTCGGGATTCTTGGCATAGAAATCGTCAAGGTCACGGTAGTAGGTGATGTCGAGCGCATGCCAGTAGTCGAGGCCGGCACGCTTGAGTTTGGCATCGTCGATGGCAAAGCCCATCGGTTCAATGATGTGCAGTGCCGCGCCGGTGGCTGCACAGGTACGGGCAATGTTGCCGGTATTCTGCGGGATCTGCGGCTCGTGCAGGACAATGTTGATCGGTTTCATGTTGCGCTCCTTGCTTTTTCTTTGCCAAAAGTATACCGCAATGTCGAAAAAAAATCAAGCGCTGGGGATAAAATTTACAAATCCCTCTTTTCATTGCAGGAAATATGCGGTATAATATAGAGAATACCATGGATTTGTTTTGGAGGATATCAATTTATGAGTTTGCTGGATAAAATGATCGGCACATACAGTGAGCGACAGGTGAAAAAGCTGAAGCGTACGGTTGATGCCATTGAAGCGTTGGCCGAGCAGTATGCGGCCATGACCGATGCTGAATTGGCCGCTACAACCGGCCGCCTCAAGGACAGGCTCTCCCATGGGGAAACGCTGGACGATATTCTGCCCGATGCCTTCGCTGCCGTCCGCGAAGCCGACTGGCGCGTGCTGGGCAAGCGTCCCTTCCGCGTTCAGCTCATCGGCGGTATCCTGCTGCATCAGGGACGCATCGCCGAGATGAAGACCGGTGAGGGTAAGACGCTCGTTGCCACCATGCCGGCCTACCTCAATGCACTGGAAGGCAAGGGCGTGCACATCGTTACAGTCAATGACTACCTTGCTCGCCGCGACAGCGAGGAAATGGGCCGCGTCTACGGCTTTATGGGCTTGACCACCGGCCTGGTCGTGCACGGCCAGTATCCCAACGAGAAGCAGGCAGCTTACGCGGCCGATATTACCTACGGTACCAACAATGAGTTCGGCTTTGACTACCTGCGCGACAATCTGGTCATCTATAAAGAGCGCATGGTCCAGCGTGGCCACCATTTTGCCATCGTGGACGAGGTGGACTCTATCCTCATCGACGAGGCGCGTACCCCGCTGATTATCTCGGGTGAGGGCGAGAAGTCCAACGAACTTTATGACCGCGCCGATGCCTTTGTCCGCAAACTGCGCAAGTTTGTTATCAAAGAGCTGGACGATAAAGAAGAGCAGGACAACTACGACGGCGATTATATCGTTGACGAGAAGGCCAAGACGGCAACGCTGACTAAGGCGGGCATCAAAAAGGCAGAGGAATTCTTCGGCCTTGAGAACCTTGCCGACGAGGAAAATACCCTCATTAGCCACCATATCAACCAGGCCCTTAAGGCGCACGGCACCATGAAGCTGGATGTGGATTATGTCGTCAAGGATGACAGCGTCATCATCGTCGATGCCTTCACCGGACGTCTGATGCCCGGCCGCCGCTACTCGGACGGCCTGCACCAGGCCATCGAAGCCAAGGAGAAGGTCAAGATCGAGAAGGAAAACAAGACGCTTGCGACCATCACCTTCCAGAACTATTTCCGCCTTTACAAAAAGCTCTCCGGCATGACCGGTACGGCGCTGACCGAGGACAACGAGTTCCGCGAGATCTACGCGCTGGACGTGGTCGAGGTGCCGACCAATAAGCCAATGATCCGACAGGACCATCCCGATGCCGTCTATCGCACGCTGGCCGGCAAGTACCGCGCCATTGTGGCACAGGTCAAGGCCTGCCACGATAAGGGCCAGCCCGTCCTGGTCGGTACGGTTTCGATCGATAAGTCTGAGTTGCTGTCCAAGTATCTGAAAATGAACGGCATCCCGCATACCGTGCTCAACGCCAAGTTCCACGAGAAAGAGGCCGAGATTGTCGCGCAGGCCGGTAAGCTGGGCGCGGTCACCATCTCGACCAACATGGCCGGCCGCGGTACCGACATTATGCTGGGCGGCAATGCTGAATTCATGGCCAAAAACGAGATGCGCCGTCAGGGCATCGAGGAAGAGCTGATCGCCCAGGCAACCGGTTCGGCCGCAACCGAGGACGAGGCTGTTCTCGCCGCCCGTGCGACCTTTGCCGAGCTGTTCAAAAAGTACAAAGAAGAGATCGCGCCCGAAGCCGAGCAGGTTCGCGCGGCCGGCGGCCTGTTCATCCTCGGCACCGAGCGCCACGAGAGCCGCCGCATCGACAATCAGCTGCGCGGCCGTTCGGGCCGCCAGGGCGACCCGGGTGAGTCCCGTTTCTACCTCTCCTTTGAGGATGATCTGCTCCGCCTCTTCGGTACCGAGCGCATCACCGGCATGGTCGAGCGTCTCGGCCTTGACGAGGATACGCCCATCGATGCCAAGATCCTCTCCGGCTCGATCGAGTCGGCCCAGAAGCGCATCGAGGATCAGAACTTCAAGCGCCGCAAGTACGTCCTGACCTACGATGACGTCATGAATCAGCAGCGCTCCATCATTTATGGTCAGCGCCAGCGCGTGCTGGACGGCCAGAACATCACCGACAGCATCCAGGCGATGATCGACGAGACGGTCAGCGAGGCCGTTGCATCGGCATGCTCGGCAGAGAACCCGGCCGAGTGGGAGTTTGACCGTCTGCGTGAGCAGTTCGTCGGTCTGCTTTGCAACAAGGATGAATTCCAGTACAGCGCGGATGAATGCAAGAAACTCAAGGCTGAGGATATTCGTACCCTCTTGCTTGAGCGTGCAAACACGCTGTATCACAGCAAGGAAGAGCTGTTCGGCGAGGAGAAGTTCCGCGAGATCGAACGCGCGGTTCTTCTGCGCAATGTGGACAGCAAGTGGATGAACCACATCGACGAGATGGATGACCTCAAGGGCAGCATCGGCCTGCAGGCCTATGCCCAGCGCGATCCGGTCAATGAGTACCGCCTGATCGGCGCCGACATGTTTGATGCCATGGTGGCCGACATCCGCGAGTCCACCGTCCGTATGCTGCTGAGTATTTTCCCGCGTGTCGAGCCTGTCACCCGCGTTGAGGTGGCCAAGCCTCTGATCGAAGGCTTTGCCGGCGGCCAGATGCAGCGTCAGTCAGGTGCTCCTGCTTCCCATCCGACAGGTGCCCCCGCCGGCGCACCGGCAAAATCCGCGCCCAAGGTAGGACGGAACGATCCCTGCCCCTGCGGCAGCGGAAAGAAGTACAAGAAATGCTGCGGTGCCGCATCGGGCGACGCCGGCCAGGACGAAGCATGAATATTCTGCTTGAGAAGGGAGGGGAAGCGCTGTGGGCTTCGGCATACTGTTTTTGGGCTATCTGATCACCTACCTGCTTTCCCTCAATCCTTTTGCCGCACTGACCCGACTCTGCGGCTACATCATCATGTTCGCCGCGCTGACCATGCTGCGCAGACATAATCGTTGGTTCGCCTATGCACAGCTGACCGGCATTCCGCTGGCCCTGCTTGCGCTGATCAATACCGCTGCTGATTTTGCTTCCCGTGCAGCCGGCGGTGCTACGCCCGACGTCCTTGCGCGGACGGCGGGGCCGCTTGAATCGGCCATGACGATCTTTGTTCTGGTCTTCCATTTCTTTTTGCTCTTTGCGATTTACGCCATCGCGGCGGAGACCGAGCTTCCCCGGCTTGCCCGCGCCGCACGGATGAACCTTCTGCTGATCATCGCTTACGGCATCCTGCACGGGATCTGGCTTCTGCCCCTTTCGATAGGAGATAGCTATACGCAGACGCTCGGCTTCATGGTTTTTGTCCTGCAGCTGCTCTGGACGGCCTGCAACCTGGTGCTGATCTTCCGCTGTTACATGTGGATCTGCCTGGAGGGCGACGAGGACATGGCGCAGAAACCCTCCCGCTTTGCCTTCGTCAATCGCATGCGTGAGAAAAAGCAGGCGCACGATCAGAAGGCCCATGACGAAGCGGTCGCTTATGCTAGGGAAAAACGGGCAAGACGAGCATCCAAACTTGGTCCGGCTGCGACCAAACCCAAGTACAAAAAGAAAAAAAAGAAAAAATAATGTCGGGCAATCCGCCCGGAAAGGAGACCCTGCATGGACAAATCCCCCCGCATTCCCCGCCGTCTCGGCTTCGGCCTGCTTGCGGCGGCCGCATGCTTTTTCTGGAATCCGATTGTCGCGGTCATTGACCCACTGCCCGATGTGGTGGCCTACCTTTTCCTGTGGGCTGCCTTGAAATATGCCGCCGATCTTCACGCCCCCTTTGCGGATGCACGCGCTGCATTTCTGCGTATGGCGTGGATCGATGCCCTCAAAGGCGCGGCGCTCTATTGGCTGATTACCGTCCCGGTTGCGAAGGAACAGCCCAGCGCCCAGCTGCTGCTGACCTTCGTCTTTGCCGTTCTGGAGCTCATTTACGCCCTCCCGGCGTGGCTGCAGTTCTTCGATGCCCTCTTCGGCATGATCGCACAGAACGGCGACATCAGCCGCTATCATCTCGCGCCCCGCACCAAGCGCGTGTCAAAGACTGTCGGCCGGCGCAAATCTCCGCGCCGACCCAAGCCCACCCGTCCTGTGCGGACGCTGCCCGAGGTCCTGCGAAAGAGCACGGCCGTCTGGATCATTGCCCGTGCCGTGCTGGTCACACTGCCCGAGCTGACCGCCCTCTCGGCCTATGAGCACAGTGGGTATGTGACCAATTTTGACGTCGACATCTATTCCTTCCGCCGACTCTTCGTTTTGTGCGCCCTTTTGGTGATGACGGTGATCGGCATCCGCTGGCTTGTGCGGATGCTCCGGTTGAGTTGTCGGCTCTGCCGCGACCGCGAGCTGCTGGCGCACCTGGCCGATCGCTACGCGAAAGAAGTTCAGCCCGATGAAGGGCTCTTCCGGCGCCGCAGAATCAAGCTTGGCTTTGCTCTGCTGACGCTCGGCGCACTGCTGACGGTCGACTTTTATGTGGAAAACCTCAACATTATCCCCGATTGGATCGCAGCGATTCTCTTCTTCTCCGCCATCCTGACCCTGCGGAAATGCACAACCGGCTGGCAACTTCCCCTGGTGCTTTGCGGTCTGTGGGGGGGATCCAGCGCGGTTTCTGCCTGGATTTCGGCGCAGTTCCACCGTGATTTTTACCCCGAGCTGATCTACAAAAACAGCGGGGCTTATTCCGCCTATCTCGGCGTCTGCACAGCGGCGCTGATCGAGCAGATTACCTTTACCGCCATGCTGATTGCCGCAGTCGTGATGCTGGTCCGGCTGGCACAGCGCTTTGCCGGCAGCGATTGGCGCGAGCTGCGCACCCAGCTGATCAAATGGTGTGTCCTCGGGGCGCTGTCTGCGGTGACAAGTGTCCTCTACGTAATGCTGCTCCCCTCAGTCGAATTTATCTGGCTGATCGATTTCGGTGCCGCGCTTCTCTTTGCCGGCTATACCTGGAAAGAGCTTGCCGACGTGCGTGAGGTGCTTTGCATCAACATTCGCGATACGATTGTGGAAGAAAGGATGAAAATATGATGACCAATCAGATAATTGCCGCACAGGCCGAGCAGGCTGTGCGTGAACTGCTTGCCGTCGCCGGCCTGCGTGCGGGCGATATTCTCGTGGTGGGCTGTTCGTCCAGCGAAATGGTGGGCGAGCAGATCGGCCACGGCTCAAGTCTGGAGGCGGCGCAGGCTGCCTTCGGCGCAATCTATCCCATCCTGCAGGAGGCCGGAATCTACCTGGCCGCGCAGTGCTGTGAGCATCTCAACCGCGCCCTGATTCTGGAGCGCGCGGCGGCAGAACGCTATGGCTATGAGATTGTCAGCGTCCGTCCTCAGCCCAAAGCAGGCGGATCATTTGCCACCACCGCGTACGAGACTTTCTCCGATCCGGTCGCTGTCGAGCACATTCGCGCGGCGGCAGGCCTCGACATCGGCGGCACGCTGATCGGTATGCACCTGCGCGACGTAGCCGTTCCGGTTCGTCTGTCGCTCGATCACATCGGCAACGCACACCTCCTCTGCGCCCGTACGCGCCCGAAATACATTGGCGGTCCGCGCGCCTGCTATCCGGAGGCGTGAGCAGAAATTTTCAGCCCAAATAAGCTAAGGCCGCAAGGGTTCTGCCCGTGCGGCCTTCTGAATGTGAATAATGTGTTAATATTTCGCCCGATGTATTGATTCATACCCAAGGTAAGATGCTATACTTGACCCGAAAATAAGCACGCCGGAGGAACAAAGCATGAAAATGAAAGAGGTTTGCACCCTGACCGGACTGACCGAGCGCGCCGTGCGGCTCTACTGTGAGCAGGATCTCCTCACGCCGAGCCGAACCGAAGTGCGGGGAAGGGTCTATCTGGAATTTGACGAACAGCACATCAAAGAGCTGAACCAGATTGCCGCGCTTCGTGCTTCGGGCTTCACGCTGGAGGAGATTCGGACGGTGCGCAATGAGCCGCATCTAATCGGGCGCCTGCTGCAAACGCTGAGCGCACGTTTGGCGCACGAGCAGGATGAACACAGCCGGGTCCTTTCGGTTCTTGCGGAAATCGATTCGGGCAATCCACCCGCCGATATGGATGCCCTCTGTCGGGCCCTGCAATCGCCCGAGCCCCAGCCGAGGGCTTATGAAAACGGTGCAGTTCTGCGCGATGACGGGCCCAGCTTCCGCGAATTCTGCGCGCGGGGCGGTTATCCCAGCGATACCGAAACTATCCTCGACCGCAACATTGCCCGCGGCCGAATCGTGATGATCGTCTTCCGCATTCTGTACTGGCTGCAGGCGGCGCTGACGCTGCTGACGAATTTTTCCTATGGCGCGGTACTCGGCGGCTTGATTGTGCTTGCCGTGCAGATCGTGTTCTATATCTACCTCTTCCGCGGGGTGACCTGGATCCGCGTGCTGATCGTGCTCTATACCGCCGTGCAGGCATTTTTCGCCTTCGCCTTCATGGCCGAGGCCTGGCCGGGCATGCGGGTCGTCTATATGACCGACGTCACCGGCGCGGTAGAGCAGATCACCGAGCGTACAGGCGCTTGGTCGGGGGTGCTGATCTTTGGCCTGCTTGGCCTCATCTGCGCGCTTGGCGTGTATTTCCTCGGCTTCAACCGCTGGGTGAGCGACTACCTTTATGACTGCTCAACTTTGTGAATAAAAAACTGGGAAACAAACAGAAAAGTGCGGGGGAAACCTGATCAGGTTTCCCCCGCACTTTTGGGGAATTGCGATAAGTTGATAGGCCGAGAGAAAGCAGATCAACTTCGGAAAATGGGATAGGCCGGCGAGCCGTCTTTACTTGCTGCGCTTACGGCTGAGGCAAAGAGAAACCGAGGCCATTGCAGCGATGATAACAAGTGCAAAAGCGGGATCTGCAGTTGCGGGCGTTTGTGCAGGAGCCGCAGTGGTTTGCGGCGCTTTGGTGGTTTCGGGTGCCTTGGTGGTTTCGGGTGCCTTGGTCGTTTCCGGGACAGCCGGTGCATTGACGAGGCTTGCGACTTCGTCGACCGTCAATGCTTTGTCGTAAATGCGAATTTCGTCAAAGTAGAAGTTGATTCCGCGCTCGAGCTTCAGTGCGCCCTGCGTTTTTCCGAAATTCATCGTACCCTTATTGGACAGAGTCGCCGTAATGCCGGTATACGAATAAGTATTGGTGACGAATTCTTTGCCATCCTGCGAGGTGTAGATGTTAAATGCCATGTTGCCCTTGTCATCCAGGGTCATCGAAATTGCGAAATACTGGTAGGCTTTCGACATTTCATCGTAAGAGTAATTCTTAACCTTCATACCGTTCTTGACATCAGCCAGTGCACGGCCCGTGAAGGTGTGGTCAATCATGCTGTTCATATCAACGAACATACGCAGAGTACCGGGAATTTCAACAAAGTCGGCGCTTTGGTTGGCCATGCCATCCAGTCTCAGACGGAAATAGATGGTCTTATTGTTGAAATCAAGGGTGTCTTCGGTTTTGGCTGCGTGCAGAATGTTACCTGCCGTGGTGGGGACAAATGCGATACCGTCAGCAACTTTGACTGCATCGCCCTCGATCGTGATCACATCGTTTGCCTTGCCTGCGGGTGCTTTGTCAGAGAGACATTCTTCCAGGGTCGCGCCTTCAAAGTTCCACCATGTGATGAGATTTCCGGACAAATCGGCTGCACTGCTTGGTAATACAAGTACGCTGAGCATCAGCACGACGAGCACTGCGGAAAATACTTTTTGCGAAAGGCGAGTTTTCATAATGACCTCCAAAATAAATATAAAGTCTGTAAGATAACGACGCGTCATCGATTGGTGTGTCTGCAATGCCGCGTTGTTAATATTACATTAATATTATATATATTTTTATATATATATTCAATGAACTAATCCATAAAAAACATGGCCTAATCAATACAATTTTGTAAAAAAGAGATACACAAAAAAGGCTGCCTGAACGGCGTGCACAGTTAGCGGTAAAATGAAAGTTCATTTACGCCGTTCCGAAATATTCCTCGCGGTTTGAACAACCGCGTTCCGCAAGCGGAAACGGAATATTTCCAAAACA
>JAFWBJ010000041.1 GCA_017507145.1 Clostridia bacterium
CTCTTCATGATGTAACCCTCTTTCGCGTTTGGATTATTGATAGCTTATTATACCACGCAGAAGCACAGTTTGTCAATACCTTTGCGTAGATTTCGAAAAACAACAGCATTTGCCGCAGGGCGGCAAATGCTGCTGCGTATGGGCTTAGTTCTCGATCTTGGCGATGACCTGCATAGCGAACATCGGCTCGTTTGTCAAGAAACGGTGCAAATATACGCAAGAACGTTCAAATTTTGCCAAAATGGAAAAACCCCGCAGAAGTGATTCTGCGGGGCAAAATGGGTTAGAGCAGGACGGCAATCCGATCGGACAGGGCAACGCCGTTTTCGCGCAGAGCCGCAAGATAGGCAAGAGTTGCTGCGTCAATGCGCTGACCGGGCAGGATCAGCGGAATGCCGGGCGGATAGGCCCAGAGATAGCCGGCGGCGATTTTGCCCTCGGCGGCATGGAGGGGACAGTCAGCTTGCGGCGCGGAGATTGCATCGGCCGGCCGCAGGCAGAGGTGGGGGACGGGAGGTGTGTCGATCGGCTTGTCGGCGGGTAGGGTTCGGCAGGTGGCATCGATGGCAAGGAGCGCGCCGGCGAAGGCGTCCAGATGCTCGGGGACAGTGCCCAGACCGGTCATGGCGAGGGCATAGTCGGCTGAGGCCATCTCCAGTTCGATGCCGAATTCCCGGCGCAGGCGATCAAGCAGGGCGGGGCCGGTGAGGCCAGTGCCGCGCACCGAGACGATGAGTTTACTGGGATCGGCGGAAAAGACAGCAGGTGAGTCGGTGGGGCAAAGCAGGCGCAGGTGCCGCAGTGTCTGCATTTGCGCGGAAAAATCGGCCAGTATGGCGTACCATGCCTCGATTTGCGCTGGTCGCTCGGCCAGCAGATGGGCACAGCCGTCGCAGGAGGCCATCAGCAAATAAGAGGGGCTGCTGGTTTCGAAGATGTTCTTGCTGCGCAGGAAGGCCCCAAACTCGACCAGATTGCCCTGCACATGCGCGATGGCAGTCTGGGTCAGGCTGGGCAGGGTTTTGTGCAGGCTTTGGATCACGATATCCGCCCCCGCACGCACAGCGCCGAGCGGGAAGGGGCCAAAACCGAGATGCGCACCGTGTGCTTCATCCACCAGCACCGGAACACCGTGCCGATGTGCGGCGGCCGAGATGCCGGCGATGTCGGAGATGACACCTTCGTAGGTCGGGGAGGTGATCACCACCAGTGCGACATTCTCTTCCATTTGAAGCGCATCTTCCACCATTTTGGGCGGAATTGATGCGAAAATACCGGTGTCCTCCACCATCGGCGGAGTGAGAACGACCGGGGTGAGCCGGCAGAGCTCGATGGCATACCAAACCGATTTGTGGCAGTTGCGTGCCACGAGGATCTTCTCCCCGCGGCCGGCGCAGGCGTGAATGGCAGACAGAATACCGCCCGTGCTGCCGTTGACGCAGAACGCGCTGTGCTCAGCCCCCCAGACCCCGGCGGCGTAGGCCATCGCATCGCGGAGCAGGCCCTCGGGCTGATGGAGGTTGTCGAAACCGTCGATTTCGGTGATGTCAAGCGCTGCACCGACCAGATAATCCTCGGGGCGGCGCTTGTGGCCGGGCATGTGCAGGGGGACAGCACCGGTCCGGCTGTATGCGGAAAGGGCATCGTAGAGCCGCACGGTTACACCTTCTTTCGTGCAAACAGGGCGCCCAGCCCTCGCTTGAGCCAGTCCAGTCCCCAGGCCAGCACCAGGCAAAGCACAAAGCAGAGGACGGAATAGACCGGGATTTTCAGCGCAGGGATGGCGATGGGCAGGAAGCGGTCAAGCGCGTCCAGCACCAGAACATGCATCAGATACACGGTGTAGGTCAGCCCGGAGAGGCGATGCAGGCAGGCACCCAGCCGTGGCGAATCGGGCAGGCGCAGATGGCGGGCGGCGAGGAAAATGGCGGCGGCGAAGAGATAGTGGTTGAGGGTATAGCCGCCGTTGAAATAGAGATCAAGCGCTTCGGGTGAGGAGCGGAAGAAATTCATGCAGGCGCCCAGCGCCCAGCCGCCGATACCGCAGATCGGGATGGCCCAGGCCGTACGGCGACTGAGCTTGACGCGGCTCAGCCAGTAGCCGAGGATAACGTAGCCGAGGTAATTTTCCATGATCGGTTCAGTGAGGAAGACGGCGAGCGGCGTGGTGAGATTGATCATGGTGCGCAGAGTCCCGGGGAAGGCGGCAATGATTGCCAGCCAGAAGACCTGCTTCTGTGAGCAGGACTCCAGCGCACGTGCAAGGAAGGGCAGGAGCAGATAGATGCCGGCCAGCGTGTAGACATACCAGAAATGATAGGCACTGCCCTGAATGAGCAGCTCGTCCAGATACGCGCGGGAGAAGATCGGTGCACCGGCATGGATGCGGTAGATGACGTAATAGATCGTGTTCCAGAGCAGGAAGGGGATGAGAATGCGGGTCAGCCGGCGGCGGTAGAAGGGAAGAAAGTCCTTGGTTTGAGGATTCGGCAGGAGCAGACAGCCGGTCAGCATGAGGAAGATGGGCACGCCGGTGCGCGCGATCTCGTTGAGGATGTTGACGGCATGCCAGGTTCGGGTGCCGAAGTCGGGCAATGAGCTGTGCCAGGGCGAGAGTACGTGCAGGGCGATGACGCAGAAGGCGGCAAAAAGCCGCAGGAGATCGAGATGCATCTGCGGCTTTCGGGTGGTGGAATTGGGCATGGTCATTCTCCTTTCGGCAGGGCGATGACGGCCATCATTGTGCCGCGCAGTCCGTGGCTGGCACGGTGGGAATAGAAGTGCTCGGTGTCACAGCAGGTGCACAGCCCGGCTGTGTCGATCTGTGCGGGCAGCAGGCCTTCGGCGAGCAGGATGTCGGTGTTCATGGCGGACAGATCAGCAAAGTTCTGTCCGGCGCGGCGCGTGATGTGGGGCAGGCAAAGGTCAGCGCAGGGGAAGGCGGAAACCGCCGCGAGGAAATCCTCGCCGACAGCATAACAGCACGGCCCGATGGCCGGGCCGATGGCCGCTTTGATGCGGGACGGATGTGCGCCGAGGGCGACCATTTTCCGCACCCCTTCGCGCGCGATCCCCGCCGCCGTTCCGCGCCAGCCGGCGTGAAGTGCGGCAATGATGCCGGCCGTCTCATCGGCCAGCAGGATGGGCACGCAGTCAGCGGTCTTGACCCCGACGGTCACGCCGCGCGAAGTCGTGACATAGCCGTCACAGCTGCCGTCAGCCGGGCGCTGACAGCCGAGTCCGCGGTCGTTCTCGCCCACCACACGGACATCGGCCGAGTGGATTTGGGGCAGAGAGATCACCTCGGCCGGCACACCAACCGCTTCGGTGAAGCGGTCGAGATTGGCCAGCACAACGGCATCGTCATCCCCGCGCCCGAAGGCGAGATTGAGCGAGGCGGTGTGGGGCAGGGTGCTCACCCCGCCAATGCGGGTCGAGAAGCCGTGCGGCAGGGCGATCGCATCGGAGCGGAGGTAGCATACGCCATTGGGCGCGGTGACAAAATGCATTAGGTTCTCCTTGGCTCAAAGCCGGATGTGCTTGGCCTCGGTCATGCGGGCCTCGCGGGTGTGGCAGGTGAAAAGCAGGCACTGGCCGCCCTCAGCCGTGATCTGCCCGAGCAGACGCAGCATGGCCGCGGCACGGGTATCGTCCAGCTGAGCCAGGCTTTCATCAAGCAGGAGGGGCGGGCGCTCGCCCGGGAAAAGCAGTTCAAGCAGGGCCAGGCGAAGCGAGAGGTAAGCGGCATCGCCCGTGCCGCCCGAGAGCAGCTCGACGGGACGGGTGGCATCGCCGGTTTCGACTGAGATCGCCATACTGCTGCCAAGTCCGACCCCGGCGTAGCGGCCGTCGGTGACGGTGGAAAGCAGCTCGCCTGCCCGCTCACGCAGGCTGGGCAGGACGCCGCGGCGCAGCGATTCGGCGGCTGCGGTGATCGACTCAGCGGCAAGGCAGATCGCTTCGTGGCGTGCGCGGAGGGTATCGATGCGGCGGTCAAGCTCCTCCACCTTGGCGGCGAGTTTGATGGGGTCTTCGGTGGTCGCTTCGAGCGCGATCAGCTGTTTTTCGGTTTCGATGCGGCGGTATTCGATGGCCTCAAGACTTTTGGCGCAGAACTCTCGTTCACGGCGCAGGGTGGTGAGGTTCATCTCGGATGGGTCGTCCCCCAGCGCATCGACACGGCGGCGCAGGGCAGTTTCGTCCTGATCGGAAAGCTCATCGGCTGTACTGCGGCAGACGCCCTCGTATTTAGCCAGATCGCGGCAAAGCTCTTCGGCTTCGGCCGCATCACGCTCGGCGCGCGGAATGGCGGCAGACAGCGCTTCGGCCAGCCCGCCGTCAGTGACGGAAATCTTCCATCTGGACAGCGTATCCAACGCTTCACTGCGCAGCGCATCAAGTGCAGCTTGCTTGCCGTTGATGCCGGCCTGCACCTGCTCCAGCACTTCTTCGTAGCCCTTGAGCTGTTCCTCCTCGCCAAAGCAGGAGGAGAGCCATTCTGCAAAGGCATCGGCATCCGGCTCACCGCCAAAGCCATAGCGGCGGCAGAGCTCGGCCTGCTCGCGCAGACGGCGGCGGCCGGCCGAAAGACCGGCGATCCCGCTCGCCAGCAGGGGGAGGCCGATGAGGGCAATGGCACAGCCGGCTTTGGTCCAGCTGGGCAGCATAAGAACCAGGGCAATGCCGGCAGCGATGCTGAGCGTGCCCAGAATAAAGCAAAGGATAGAGAGACGCTTGAGCGCTTTGGCCGAGTGGGTCAGCGCATCGAACTCGCCGGTCAGGGCATCGATGCCGCCGGCCGTGCGGATCTCGGCCGCCAGCCCGGCTCTCGCGCGGTCGCCCGGCTGTTCGTAGCGCATGCGGGCCAGATCGGTTTCGGCGAGGGAGAGGTCGGATTCGGCTGCCGCGATGCGGCGCTCAAGGTCGCGCAGAGCGGCCGCATAAGCGCGGTCGGGGAAGAAATCGCCGGCGCCTTCGCGTGCGTGAAGGTCAGCGAGGGCGGCGCGCAGTTCGGCCGTTTTGTTCTCCAGCGCGTGCAGACTTTCAAAGCGGCGCAGGAGCATCAGCGCGTCGCAGGCGTCGCATCGGGCGGTCAGGGTGGCCAGCTTTTCGCGCGCTTCGGCCGCTGATGCCACGAGAGAGTCAAGACGGCTCTGGGCCGCGATGCGCTCTGCGCTGGCTTCTTTGGCGCGTGCGAGCCGGTTGGCGGCGGCAGTGCGCTCGGCCTGCAGGGTGAAGATCTCACCGCCGCGGCCGTTCTTGTGCAGCAGGGCCTTGCGCGCCGAGTCCAGACGGGTCAGCGCACGGCCGGTGTTGCTCGACTCGCTGGCCGAGGTCATGAGGTTCTCCAGCGCTTCGCTGACGCCGCTGCCGTCGACGCCGCCGGCGCCAAGCTGGCGGACGAAAGCAGTGCTCTCAAACACCGTGGCCGGCACGCCGAAGAAATAATCGCCCGGCTGTGTGCCGCGAGGCAGGGGGGTTCCGGTGGTCAGGTCGATGATCTGCAGCGACTCCAGCACGCTTTCCCGGCTGCTGTCAGCGCCGTTTTGCGTGCGGGCGAGCGAACGCTCGATGCGGTATTCGCCCCTCTCGCAGGCAACCGTCATGCTGCCGGCCGCGCGGCCGGTATTCCAGTTGAGATAGCGGGTCCGGTCGGGAATCCCCTCGGCGGCGCTTCTGGCGGGCATACCGTAGAAGATAAATTTGATGAAGGCTTGAAGGGTGCTCTTGCCCGATTCGTTCTGCCCTTCAAGGATATTCATACCGGGGGAGAAGGTGAAATCCCGATTCTCCAGCATCCCGAATTGTTCGATATGGATCGAGAGTATACGCATGATTATCCGTCCTTGTGCATGTATTTTGCGCGGTTACAGTCTGCCCTCGAGGGCGGCCAGACCGAGCCGAAGGGCTGCGGTGGCGCGGCTGCGCTCTTCAGGGCTGCCGTTCTGCATGGCGGGGAGAAGGGTACGGTAAAGCGCACCGCGGATGCTGGGATCGCGCGCTAGGTAATCGCTGCCCCAGACGGGGAGGGTGTGGTCCTGCATCTCAAACTGCCAGAGACTGCCCCGGCAGGCGGTGCAGACGGCATCGAGGTCGGGCGTATAGGCAGGGTCAGTGGCGCCCGTGATGCGGATGCGCAGTGCGGTTTCCTCGCCGTAGCCGGCGCGGGCAAGATGGTCCTTTACGGCAGCAATGACGTCAGCATCGGCGGCCGCGCCTTCGACTTCGACATCATCGATGCGGTACTGTCTGCGCGCCAGTGGAATCCGCTGCCAGTCGGCAATCTTCCCGTCTTCCAGGCTGAGCAGGATAGCGCCGCCGAAACCGATCTCGTCGTAGCTTCGGCCGACCAGACAGCCGCAGTATGCCGCCAGCGTATCGCCGAAGCGCTGAGGCTCGGGCGGATTGTGCGTGTGGCCGAGTGCGGCATAGCAAAGTCCGCTTGCCGCCAGATCGCTGCCCGAGATGGGGGCGTATTTGGAGAGGGGGGCTCCCAGATCTGCGTGGCCGCAGAGCAGGGCGGTTTTGCCCTCGGCGGTCAGCTTGCCGCCGGTGGCCAGGTATGCGGCGAGCGGAGACTGCTCCAGCCGGTCGGCTGTAAAGCCGTAGCCCCAGATCCGCAGGCCGAGGTCGTCATAATCGATGTAATCGAGGGTTTCGTCAGTGAAGATCTTGACGTTAGGTGGGAAGCAGCTGCTCAGATAAGCACTGCCGGCGATCGCAGCATCGTGATTGCCGGGCGTGATGACAAAATGGCAGTCCTCCATCGCAGAGAAGGCGTCGCAAAGCAGCTTCAGCGTGTCGGCGGTGGCGAAGCCGTGATCGAACAGGTCACCCGAGATCAGCACCAGGGCAACCTCCTCACGGCGTGCAAATTGAAGCATCTCAAGGAAAGTACGGCGAAGCTCGTCGCGGCGGCGACTCCCCTCCTCGCGGTCAAGCAGAGAAAAGGGACTGTCGAGATGGATATCGCCGCAGTGTAATATTTTCAGCATAACGGTCTCCCGTGAATCGTTAAATTTGGGTATATCTCATTATATTATATCATTTTTCTTCCGGCTGTGCAACTGTTTTCGGCGCATTTGTGCAGAAGTTCTTGCATTTGCCTGCCAAATGTGCTACAATAAAGCCATCAAATGATCGAGGATCTTTCTATGAAAATATGCCGTACTGTATTTGCTCTTCTGCTTGTGCTGTTCTTGACCGCCTGTGCAGGCGAGCCAGAGCTTCCTGTGCAGGATACCGGTGTCCTGTCTGCCGCGCCGCCGGCCGGCAATGAGCCCCTCCCCCAGCCGGATATATCGCTTGAGACAACCGCCGCACCGGAAACCAAGCCGCCTGTAACCGAACCTCCGGCGACCGAACCGCCCGTAACCGCTCCGCCCGTAACCGCCCCGCCCGTAACCGAGCCGCCCGTAACCGAGCCGCCCGTGACAGCCGCGCCTGTAACCGAGCCGCCGGTGACGGCATCGGGGGAGCACACGATTGAGGTGATCGACGGCGTGACGTACATCGACGGTGTGCTGATCGTCAATAAAACCTACTCGCTCCCCGCCGACTACCCGCAGAAATCGCTTACCCCGGAAGCCCTTAATGCCTACTGGACCATGAAGCAGGTCGCCGCCGCTGAAGGACTGACGATCAAGTCGATCAGCGACTATCGCTCCTGGTACGACCAGCGCTACATCTACAACGGCTATGTCGCCCGAGACGGGCAGGAGGCCGCCGACCGATACTCGGCACGCCCCGGCCACTCGGAGCATCAGTCGGGTTTGGCTATCGATATCAACTCCACCGCCTTCGATTTTGACCAGACACCGGAGGGGATCTGGCTTGCCACGCACTGCGTCGAGTATGGGTATGTCATCCGCTACCCGAAGGGCAAGGAGGAGATCACCGGCTATCTGTACGAGCCGTGGCATATCCGCTATGTGGGCAAGGAGCTTGCGCAAAAACTCTACCTGGGGGATGGACAGTTTATTACCCTCGAGGAATATTTCGGCATTACCTCAGCTTATGCCGAATAGAAAAAGGAGCCTTCAGGCTCCTTTTTCTGTGCTTATTTGATCTCGAAGGTGCCAAAACCGCCCTGCGGGTCACGCAGGTCGCCGACATTTTCAGCCATATAATCATAACTGAGTCGGTCGAGAATCACGACCAGCTCGTCCCCGGGTTTGGCTTCTTCGGTCACCCATAGACCATCCGTCATGCTCTCCACGCCTTTGACCATATATTCGAGTGCGCCGGTCTCGCGGTTATAGGAGACCTCGCGCGGCCAGATCTCATGACTGCCATCCGAGCCGTCAAGGTAGGTGTAGTTTGTCGGCCCCATGCTGTAGGCCATGTGGACGTAACCCTGAACGCTTCCAAGAATGGCCGAGCCTGTGTTATTCTCAGTCTCGACGGTGAACTGCAGACCGTTCTCTCCGTACTCCACCCGGGTCAGGCGGGCAATGATGCCGCCGGCGTCGAGCAGAATCTCGTTGCAGTCGTAGCCCTCACCTCTTTCCGGTACTGTGACGGTCACGCGAGGATGCCCCTCGGTGTGAATGTCGTAGGTGTGAGAAATGCTCATCCAATAGGGGGTGATGGCTGTGACACCCCGCCCATAGCCGCTCTTGGTGATCTCAACAGCGGGGGACTGGATGGTTTTGGCGTCCTTGATGGGGATGTCCCCGGTCGCCCGCGCGATCGTGCCGTCATCACAGGTGACGAGGAAATTGCCATAGGCATAGGTGTTGCGGCTGCCGCGTGCGATCTCGAGCGAACGCGGGTCGGTTAGCTCGGCGACAAAGACATTTTCGGTGCCCGAGACAGGAACCAGCGCCATGCCCGCTTCCTTCCCAATGCGGATGCCCCGCAGATAGCCATACTGCGTCTCGTTGATGGTTTTCAACCGCACGGTGGTGGTGTTCCCCTCGCTATCCCGCAGCGTGGGCGCGGTCGTGAAGGGTACATTTTGGTAGGTGTAGGACGAGAAACCGCTTGTTTTCAGATGAGAACCGCCGCGGCGGCATTCCGCCCCGTCAATCAGTACATCAAACTCGCTCAGCTCCTTCGGCGGGATGCCCTGCATGGCCTGCCCGGGATCTTGCGCAACCTCTTCGCCGCGCCAGACCCAGACGGTGAGGTTGTATCCCTCATTCCCCTCGCTGAGCACGACCGCGTCGATCTTCGCCCCGCCGAGGGTGATCTCGTCGTAGCAAGCCCACACCTGCGGTGCAGTGAGGCTATCCTCGTCAATGATGCCCATCCCGGGCGCAAAGTAGAGCCGCCCAGCCATCGTGAAGCCGACGGCGCAAACGAGAATGGCAATCAGCGCGGCGATGGGTATCAGCCGCGCGCGGGGACGGAGGGGGGCAGCTTGCCAGGCCGTCTCGGCTTCGGCGATATAGGTGGGATCGATCTCGCCCAAGGCATCGGTAATGGGATTTTCTTTCATAACAGATCTCTCCTTTCCAGTTCTTTACGGAGTTTTTGGCGTGCGCGGTGTAGCTTGACCCGCACGGTGCCCTCTCGCAGACCGAGGCGGGCGGAAATGTCGGCCAGTGTGTCCATGTTCCAGTAGCGGCGGACGAACACCACCCGAGTCTGTCGGTCGAGGCCGGCGAGGAAGGTGTTGAGTAGGTCGATTAGCTCGGCGCGGTCGATGCGCGCGCTGATCTCGTCGCTGCCGTGGAGGATGGCGTCCAGCTCGTCGAGGGGGATGCTGGCCTCGGTTTGCCGGCAGTCGGCGTGATTGGCGTGCCAGCGGTTGATGGCCAGCCGCCGTGTAATGGTGCCGGCGTAGGCGGTAAGGGAGCGAGGCTCATCCGGGGGCACGCTTGCCCAGATTTTGAGCCAGGTGTCGTTGACGCACTCTTCAGCGTCTTCGTCGGAGCCAAGAATGTTGCGGGCAATCGATCGGCAAAGACGACCGTAGGCAGCGTCCAGCGCGGTGATGGCGGTCTCGTCCCGGGCGATCAGCGCGGCGAGAATCTCGCGGTCATCCATGCGAATCACTCCTTTCGTGTGGATTTCGGGTACCCAACCATATAGACAGGGAAGGGAAGAGAAATGTTACAGAGAAAGGAAAAATTTTTGCGGCTGTGCATATACTGGCAGTATCACCATCTCACGAAAGGACCACACCATGCTCATCACCAAAGAATACGACCGTCTGCGCGCGCAGATGTATGCTGAACGCTGGGCGCTTGCCCGCAATCCGCTCTTCCTCGACTTTACGGGCAGCGGCGGCGACTGCACCAATTTTGTCTCGCAAGCCGTGCTGGCCGGAGGCTGTACCATGAACTTCACCCCCACCTACGGCTGGTACTACATCTCGCCCGACGACCGCGCCGCCGCCTGGACCGGCGTGCCCTATTTCTACAACTTCCTGCTGACCAACACCGGCCCAGGCCCCTTCGGCGAGGAAGTGCCGCCGGGGATGCTCGAGATCGGCGACGTCATCCAGCTCGGCCGCACCGACGGCGTCTTCTACCATACCCTGCTGGTCACCGGCTTTTCGCGTACCGGCTACCTTGTCTCAGCACACACCGATGACGCCCTCAACCGCCCACTTTCCAGCTACACGTACGATCAGGCCCGCTTCCTGCACATCCGCGGCATCCGCGAAGAAGTGCCCGACCGTGAAGATTGCTTCGCAGCGCTGCTCAACGGCACAGCCATCGTCGGCGTCGGCGAACCGTAAGGCCGCGGGACACTGCCCCCGGACCCCGCGAAACCGTTCAAAAAGGAATTTGTTGGGAAGTTTTCGGGGGAGAGGGGGTGTGGGGGAGAGGGCGCCTTTTTCAAAAGGCGCCC
>JAFWBJ010000004.1 GCA_017507145.1 Clostridia bacterium
TATGGAACTTCCTTCTCTTCGGCAACAGCGGATTCTGCGCATTGCTTGCTGCGTGGTCTATTTTGCCAGTTATATGACGCGCGTCAATTATGCAGCAGCAATTTTGGCGATTTGCGCAGATTTGGGGCTTTCTCGCCCCGACGCGGGGATTGCTGTGACCGTCAACTTTTTTTCCTACGGTATTGGCCAGATCATCAACGGTGTGCTGGGCGACCGAATCGCGCCAAAGTGGATGATCTTCGGCGGCCTGGCAGGAACGGTTTGCTGCAATCTGCTGATGCCTTCCCTGAACTCGGTGGCTTTGCTGACTCTGGTTTGGTGTGCCAACGGATATTTTCAATCGATGCTCTGGCCGCCGATGGTTCGTCTGCTGGCTGAGAATCTGGACGAGCGAGCCTTCGTCAATGCCAATGTGGAAGTGCTGGCAGCCTCCTCAACGGCCAATATTATGATTTATCTGATCGTTCCGGTTTGTGTTCGCTTTGCAAGCTGGCGCATGGCCTTCTATGTTTCCGCAGGAATCGGTGTGGCTGCGGCGCTACTTTGGCTTGTTTTGCTGCCCAAGATCAGTACGCGCTCCCGTACAGAGGCGCAGCCGCAGCCGGGGGAGCAGCCGCAGCATACGCCGGTGTGGCCGCTTTTGCTTCGCTCGGGCGCTTGGATCGCGGCGGGCGGTGCCCTGCTGCAGGGACTTCTGCGCGATGGCATCACGACCTGGCTGCCCTCCTGCGTGGCCGATCTCAGCGGCCTGGATGCATCGTCGTCGATCCTGACCGCCGTTATGCTGCCGATCTTCGCCGTGGTCAGCGTTTGGCTGGCTGCCCGCCTGCGCCGCTTTATCCGCACCGAAACGGCCAGCTCGGCTTTCCTCTTTGTGCTCGGTGCGGCATCTTGCTTTGCGATGCTTGGTCTGCTTGACGGCAAGGCCATTCTGCTCGCCCTGCTGATGGGGCTGACTACCGGCTGTATGCACGGCGTAAATTTGATGCTCATCAGCCGCGTCCCCATGCATTTCGGCCGCTATGGCTGTGTGTCGGGCGTGTCGGGCATCCTCAATGCGTTTACTTATGTTGGCTCTGCTATCTCCACCTACGGTGTCGCGATCGTTTCCGAGCGATTCGGCTGGCAGCCGACCATCCTGCTATGGGGCATTGCGGCGGCACTTGGCGCAGGGCTCTGCCTGCTGATGCACCGCAGATGGGTGAAATTTTGCAAAAATAATTGAAAAAATTGAAAAATAATACTTGACAAACCGAACGGGCTGTGGTATAATACTTGTTGTTAATCCTAAGACAGCAGGTTCCCGTAAAAGCGCAAGCTCTCCTGCCGAGGGGCGACGATTCATAAACAATCTGTTTTTTGACGTCTTTCTTCGGCGGTGGTTTGTCCACGGGAGAAAGATTTTTTATTTTCACATTGGGAGGTGAAATCATGCCCAGCAAAGTTATTCTCGAACAAAAGCAGAAGGCCGTAGCTGAACTGGCTGAAAAGATGAGAAATGCCGCTTCCGGTGTTCTTGTCAACTACCAGGGCATTACGGTTGAGGATGATACCAAGATGCGTTCCGCACTGCGTGCAGCAGGCGTCGAGTACATGGTTGTCAAGAACACCATGACCGGCCGTGCATGCGATGAGGTCGGTTTCGGCGAGATGAAGCAGTATCTGAGCGGTATGACCGCCATTGCCATCAGCGCTGAAGATCCGATCGCACCTGCAAAGGTACTCAAGCAGTACGCAGACAAGGTTGAGTCGTTCAAGATCCTGGCCGGCTTCCTCGACGGCGCAGTCGTCGATGAGAAGACCGTTAACGAGCTTGCTGATATCCCGTCCAAGGACGTGCTTATCGCAAAGCTGCTTGGAAGCCTTCAGTCCCCGCTCTACGGTCTGGCTTATGTACTTCAGGCCAAGATCGACAAGGAAAACGGCGGCGACGCTGCCGAGGCTCCCGCAGAGGCGTAAATCCCGCCTCACCCCACAAACACAGGCTGCTGCCTGACCAAAATTTGAATTTACACAGGAGGATATTATCATGGCTACTGAAAAGACCACTGCTATCCTTGATCAGATCAAGGAACTTACTATTCTTGAGCTCTCCGACCTCGTGAAGGCTCTCGAGGAGGAGTTCGGCGTATCCGCTGCTCCCGTTGCTGTTGCTGCTGTTGGCGGCGCTGCTGCTCCCGCTGCTGAGGAGAAGACTGAGTTCGACGTTATCCTTGCTAACTTCGGCGCAAAGAAGCTCGACGTTATCAAGGTTGTCCGCGAGATCACCGGTCTCGGCCTCAAGGACGCAAAGGACCTCGTAGAGGGCGCTCCGAAGCCTGTCAAGGAAGGCGCTTCCAAGGAAGAGGCAGAGGATATCAAGAAGAAGCTGGAAGAGGCTGGCGCATCTGTCGAGCTGAAGTAATTCGCTTCCCATCTTCGATTTACCGATTAAAGTCTGTCTTTCGGGTCAATAATAAAAGCAGCCGTACGGCTGCTTTTATTTTTTTGCATTGTGAATATTTTGAAAACTGTTTTTAACTTTCCGAAAATAGCTTGACAAAGATTGGGAAACGTGATAAAATAGTTTCGGAAACTACATTTGGCAAAATCGGAGGCGACATAACGTGGTAAAAAAGGTGGTAGTATGGGGAGACTCGGTTGCGAAGGGCGTTGTTTACGACGAGGCACGGGGGCGGTATGTGCTGTCGCCGGTCACGGCGGCGGCGATCGCGGCCGAGCAATTGGGCGTCGAGATCGTCAATCATTCGCGGATGGGGGCGACGGTAGCCGAGGGCGAGCGTATGATGACGCGCGATCTCGACCGCGGACTCACCGCAGACATAGCCATCATCGAATACGGCGGCAATGACTGCGACTTCGATTGGCGCGCCGTCAGCGAAGCGCCCGATGCGGCACACACGCCGAAAACGCCGGCTCCTCTCTTTGAGCAGACCATGCGTGGGATGATTTCATCGGCCCGCCGTGCTGGGATGGATCCGATGCTGGTCACCCTGCCGCCCATCTTATCCGCGCGCTACTTCGACTTCATCGCGCAGGGGCTGAATGCCGACAACATCCTGCACTGGCTGGGCGACAAGGATCACATCTACCGCTATCATGAGCGCTATTCTGCTCTGATCGCCCGCATCGCACGCGAGTGCGGCTGCCGTCTGCTCGACCTGCGTGCCGAGTTCCTGTCGCTTTGGAATGCCGAAAATCTTTTCTGTTTCGATGGGATCCATCCCAATGCGGAAGGACAACGCTTCATGGGTGAGGCGATAGTCCGTGCAATCGGGTAAATAATTTTGTGCGTGATGCACAAATTTTCCGATAAATTCTGTGGATGTTCACAAAAATGAAAAAAATCATTTGTTTCCCTTGACAATCAAGGCGTAATCTGTTATACTGTAATCGGAAAGCAGAGAGGGCGTCAAGAGGATGCCCCGGCTGACCTGTGCGAAAGGAGAAGGCACGCCAATGGGCCACGAAAATTGACCCGCGATCCGGCTGTTAAGATTGCACATAACCAGGTGCCAGGCGAATGATGTAGCAGTTTGCTCCCGGCTGAAAGGGGGCGGACAAATCGGGCAGTTGAACAACTCGA
>JAFWBJ010000042.1 GCA_017507145.1 Clostridia bacterium
ATTCGCGGTAGTCGGCAGCGGGCCGCGCGTCAAAGGCACGGTCGTCGGGCATGTCCACCAAATCAAAGGTCTGGCTGGGGGCGACGATGTCAAGCTCGCGCGTGCGGGCGGCATCTACCTCCGCGGGAACCGTGAAGGCCGGCTGAAAAACAGGTGCCGGCTGGGGGTTCTCCTGCACGGGCTCCGGTCGAGGCATCGCTTGACGCACCTCGGGCTCCGCCTGCGCCGGTTCGGATACAGCCGGCATCTCTGCCGTCACCGCCTCAGCCGCCGAGCGGCGCGCGGCATTGCGGCGCAGGGCCGTGCAGATCTCCTCGGCCAGCAAAACCGGATCTTCTTCCTCCAGCATCACTTCGGCGTTCTCGCCCGCTTCCTCATCAATGTATTGATTCAGACGGGCGATCTGTCGGTCAACCGTGGCCGCAGACAGGCCGTTAAGCAACAAGGTCTGCCGCACACGGTCAAGAAAAACCTGTTTCTCCATCGAATTCATCCTTTCCTTGGGGAAATCGCCGCGATTGCGGCTTGCATGTTTCCCGGGGTTGTGGTATAATGAAAGAAAAGCTGCCGCACTCGGGCAGCTGAATTTCCTCAGCATATATATATTTTATCAAATAAAGGAGCAAATAGCAAGATGAGAATGCGAAAAAAGAAGCACGGAAATGAAAGAATTGCTGCCTGTGCCCATCTTTTGATCGCCGACCCCGCTGTACTGCGCGAAAATCCGCAGTCTCCCTTCCCTACTGCCCGCCCGCTTTGCCTGGAAATCGGCTGCGGCAAGGGCGGCTTTGCTGTGGGAACGGCGGCGGCTGAGCCCGAATATAACCTGATCGCGCTGGAGCGCATCTCGGATGTCATGGTCAACGCCCTCGAGGCCGCCGATGCGGCAGCCGACACCCGCCCCGACAATCTGCGCTTTCTGATCGGCAACGCCCAGCTGTTAGGCGAATGGTTTCCCCCGCACTGCCTGGCTCGCATCTATCTGAATTTCAGCGACCCCTGGCCCAAGAAGGGCTATGCCAAGCGTCGCCTGACCCATCGCGACTTCCTTGCGCTTTATGCCGGCCTGCTCACGCCCGGCGGGGAGATCCGCTTCAAAACCGACAATGTCGGTCTCTTCGACTTTACGTTGGAGGAGGCCGAGGCCTGCGGCTGGACGCTCTCCCGCCTTACCCGCGATCTGCACAACAGCGAATGGGCCGAAGGCAATATCATGACCGAATACGAACGCAATTTCTCGTCGCAGGGCTTTCCGATCAATGCCGTCACCTTGACGCCCCCTGCCAAAAAGGAGGACTGACCAATATGCTGCAAGACCTGATTCTCGCCAATCGCAGCTACCGCAGCTACGACATGACCCAGCCCATCCCGCATGAGGTGCTGCTTGCCGCCCTGGAGGCCGCCCGTTTTTCCCCGTCGAGCGTTAATCTGCAGCCCCTGCGCTTCCGTCTGATCGAGGGGGAGGAGGCCTGTGCGGCCTTTCTGCCGCTGACCGGCTGGGCAAGAAATCTGCCCAACATTCAGCTCCCGCCCGCAGGACACGCGCCCACCGCTTACATCGTCATCTGCCAGGATCTGACCGTCGCGCCCAATCCCACCCGCTTCAACCGGGATGTGGGAATCGTGGCGCAGTCGATGCTGCTGGCCGCTGTCGAGGCCGGCTACGGCGGATGCATGATCGGCAATTTCCGCGCCGAGGCAGTCGCCGAACAGCTGCAGCTCGATCCGCAGCGTTATCTGCCCCAGTTGGTCGTCGCACTCGGGAAACCCGACGAGGAGATTCATCTGGTCGATCTTCCGGCCGACGGTAAAACCAATTATTACAGAGACGAAGAAAACCGCCATTTTGTTCCCAAAAGACGGCTACAAGATTTAATCATCTGAATGCGCCGCGCTAATCGGCCGCCAAGGAGTTCTGCATGAAGAAAACACAGGAAGATCCCACCATCTCGGGCGTCCTGCTGCTGGACAAGCCCGAGGGACCGACCTCGCACGACATGGTTGGCCGGGTACGCCGGCTGTACGGCACACGTCGCGTCGGCCACACCGGTACGCTCGACCCACTGGCCACCGGCCTGCTGGTTGTCCTCGTTGGCCGCGCGGCCAAGGCGGCCGAATATCTGGTCAGCGACGACAAGCGCTACACGGCACTGCTGCAGCTCGGGCTGACGACCGACACCGAGGACATTACCGGCGAGGTGCTCAACCGCACCGATTCCCTGCCTGCCCCCGAGGCTGTTGCGGCGGCCTGCGCCGGCATGGTCGGGGAGAGCATGCAGATCCCGCCCATGTACAGCGCACTGAAGGTGGGGGGACGCAAGCTGGTCGATATCGCCCGCGCCGGCGGAGAGGTCGAGCGCGAGGCAAGACCGATCACGGTCCATTCGCTGACCTGCACTCCAACCGACCGGCCCGATCTGTACACGCTGGACGTGCACTGCTCCAAAGGCACCTACATCCGCACCCTTTGCGCCGACATCGGCCGGGCACTCGGCTGCGGCGCGGTCATGGCTTCTCTGCGGCGGACGGCATCGGGCGGATTTTCACTGGACGGCGCCATCACGCCCGACGCGTTGGAGGCAATGGACGAACCCGCTCGACGCAGCCGGCTCATTCCGCTTGAATCGCTCTTCGCTTCCCTGCCCGCGCTGAAGCTGGGCGAGTTTCACGAGCGGCTGATCCGCGGCGGCTGTGCCGTGGCTTCCCGCAAATTGGGAGCCCGTCAGCCGATCGGCACGCAACTGCAGCTTTGCGGCAAAGGCGGTTTCTTTGCACTGGGCGAAGTTGTCATGGCCGAGGGAGAACCGGCGGTAAAAATGATCAAGTTGTTTACGCTTTAAATGCAGGGGGTGTCGCGCTTATTTACGCGACACCCCGTCGAGTTTGATTTGGCGTCAAAAATGCGGCTTTGTTGCCGCTTTTTCAGAGGGGCTGCCGCTAACGCGACAGCCCCTTTCACCCAACCAACAGTTGAGCGCAATTCAAAGAACACTTGCTTGCCAACCACCCACAAATGGGGTACAATAAAAGAAGAAACTTTTCAGGAGGTGCAAATGACCATGGAACACAAGACCAACGAAGCCATCGCCGAACATCGCCGCACGCTCGGCCTTACCCAAGAGCAGCTCGGCGCAAAACTGGGCATTTCGGGGCAGGCCGTCTCCAAGTGGGAGAAGGGCGAGAGTATGCCCGATATTCTCCTTCTGCCCGATCTGTGCGATATCTTCGGCATCACCATCGATGAGCTGCTTGGCCACAGGACGGAAAGGCAACGAGATACCATGCAAGAATTCTGCGCCTTAGCCCGCCGCGATGGACGGTCAAAGATGCTGCTGGAAGCGCTGGGCAGCCTCTTCAACGACGCGGGCGCGAATCGCGGCGGGCAGAACAGCGTTTTCGCGCCCGATACGATCCGCCTCTGCGACGGCACCCGACGTGACGCCGGAGAGGGGATGGGCTTTATTCTCTCCGGTGCCGCGGCCCAGGAAGCCCTCCGTCGGCTGCCCGAGGCCGATGTCGCCTACTTTCTCCGTCCACTGACCGACGAAACCACACTGGCCGTGCTGAACAAAACCTCGCCCGACTACGCTGTCACCGAGGCCGAGCTCTGCGAGGCGCTGAACATCGAGGAGGATACGGCCGACCGCATCCTGCTTGATCTGATGAAGCGCAACATCCTCTGCTGCGACACCGATCCTTTCGGCAAGCGGGGCTATCTGCAGTCCTACAACATGATTGGCGTCTATATGATCCTCGCCGGCGCTGCGCAGAGCAATTTCGGCGGCGAAATCGGCGGCAATCTCTGGATGTCCCGCTCACCCAAGTTCATGGCGTAAATATTCCACGATCTTCTTCTCCTCCCGCGAGACCTTGACCTGGGTCAGACCAAGCATTTCAGCCGTCTTCTGCTGGGTCAGGTCACGGAAATAGCGCAGGAGCACAATCTTTCGCCAAAGAGGGGGCATCTGCGCCACGGCCTGGCCGAGGGCGATGCGGTCAAAGAGCCGGTCCATGCCGCTGTCGCTGTCGGCGACCGTCATCTCCAGCGTTACCCCCTCCTCCTCGCCCCAAACCGGCTCGGACAGCGAGCCGACCGGCGAGATGGCATCCAACGCGGCCGCCGCTTCGGTCACGCTGACCGAACAGAGCGCCGCCAGCTCCTCCAGACGCGGCTCACGTCCCTCTCGGGTAACGATGGCCGCCCGCGCTCCCATCAGATCCATCCCCAGCTTCTTTGCCGTCCGGCTGACATGGATCAACCCGTCATCGCGCAAAAACCGCCGCACTTCCCCAATGATCAGCGGCACGGCATAGGTCGAGAAGGCACATCCGCGCGCAAAATCAAAACTTCGCACGGCGCGCAGCATCCCGATCGAGCCGATCTGCATCAGATCCTCCATCTCGGTGCCGCGGTCACGGAAGCGCAGTGCGACGGCGCGCACCAGCCCCATATTCAGCCGCATAACCTCTTCGGTGGCCGCTTCGTCTCCGGCCTGCGCCTGCGCGATCAGCTCCAGGGTCCTCGCCTGCAGGTCCTCAGCCACGGCCATCCAGACGCTTGAACAGCGTCACCGTCGTCCCCGCGCCGACCTTGGATTTGACCCGCATCCGGTCGGTGAAGCTCTCCATCACGGCGAAGCCCATTCCGCTTCGCTCCCCCTCGGGATCTGTGGTGTACAGCGGTACACGCGCGGCTGCGACATCGGGGATCCCACAGCCCCGGTCACGGATCTCGATCCGCAGCCATCCGCCGGTGCAGATGCGCAGATTCAGCGTAATGATGCCGATGCAGTCGCGATACGCGTGGACGATGCAGTTAGTCACCGCCTCCGAGACGGCACATTTCACGTCGGCCAGCTCGTGCACCGTAGGGTTGAGTTGGGCGCAGAAAACAGCCACCGCCGACCGCGCGATGCTCTCGTTGACCGAGAGGGACGGAAAGCTGAGTTTCAGCTCATTTTGCGTATTTGCGGCAAGTCCGCGTTTATTCATATGTATCATCCTTTCCGCCGGACGGTTCAGTACGAACCGTCCGCTTGATTTTTTTTGCCCGCTTCAATCGGGATCAACCGCTCAAGGCCGGCCAGCCGCAGGATTTTCTCAACCCGCGGAGCCGGAGCGCGGAGGATCATCTCCCCGCCCAGCTCGCCGAGCAGATTGCAGCGCCCGAGAATCAGCCCAAGGCCGGAACTGTCCATAAACTCAACCGCCGAGAGGTTGAGCCAAAGCCGCTTCGGCCGCTCGGTGCAAAGCAAGCGGTCGATCTCGCTGCGCAGGCGGGCTGCGCTGTGATGGTCGATGTCGCCGTGAAGGGTGATCTCCATCCCCTCGGCGGACTGGATATGGGTGAATGAACTGGTCTGTTTGATCATGGCCTGTCCTCCTTTTTGGTTCAGTATAGCATACTGCACCCAAAAATTTTGTCAGATTCTCGCCGCAGATGCGCCCGAATTGTGAATTTTCCGCAAATCGCATTGACAAGTGCGGCTTTGGGCGGTATACTGAAATCAGAATCATGTTCGCCCCCGTCAGCGGCGAACAGACAAGGAGGTTTTCTATGCTCCTCGAATTTACCTGTACCAACTATAAATCAATCCGTGAAGAGGTCCAGTTCTCTGCACTTGCCGGACGCGATGAGACCCATTTCCCCCACACGCACGCCGTGGGCGGAATGCACGTTCTGCGCGCGGCCGTGATCTATGGGCCGAACGGCTCGGGCAAGAGCAATGTGCTCGATGCGCTGGCCGCTCTTTGCCGATTCATCGGCGGTGAGCCGGTCTGTCAGGTCCCGCACAAGCTGGAGCCCGATCAGCCCAGCCGCTTTGCTCTGCAGTTTTTCGTCGGCAGCACGCGATATGCCTACGGCCTGAGCCTGCACCGCGAAGCCGTCACCGAAGAATATCTGTACCACTTCCCGCGCGGCAGACAGGTCAAGGTATTTGAGCGCACCAATACCGCATTGATGCCGGGCAGCCGCTACACATCGGCACTGGCGGCCTGCGGCGCGGCTGTCTCTCCCTCGGCACCGGTACTCGCGACGCCCATGGCCAATACCGTCCCCGCACTGGCCGATGCACGGCGCTTCTTGCTGCAGGATCTGGTCTTTTTCCAGCCGGACGAGCGGCAGTCCCTCGATACCCTGCTCGATGACGCCATCGCAATTCTGCATACGGATGCCGACACCGCCCGCACGGTCGGCGAAATTCTCGGGTTGCTGGGCACCGGGATCCGGGACATCCGCCCGAACGGTGAAACGGCCAGCATTGTTTACGACAGCTTCACCACCGATCTGCGTCGGGAGGAATCGACCGGAATTCGCCGGCTGATCGGTCTGCTATGCCCGCTGGCCCGGATGCTGCGCGAGGGGAAGACGCTCATCTGCGACGAGCCCGAAACCAATTTGCACGAGACCGTCGTCCATGCCCTGCTGAACGCCGTTTGCCACGCCGCCCCCGATTCGCGGACGCAGCTGATCTTCGCCACCCACAGTACGGCGCTGCTTGACCTGGAGCTGCTTCGCCGCGACCAGATCTGGTTTACCGAGCTTCGTCCCGAGGATCGCTCAACCGATCTCTACTCATTGGCTGAAATCCGCGGCATCCGGCAGGACGAGGACATCCGTCTCGGCTACCTCAGCGGGAAATACGGTGCGCTGCCTTCGCTGGGCCGCGATATTCTCTCGCACGTAGAGCGCGAGGAGGTGAAGCGCGATGGCTGACACCGTCCGGAAGATCGCACAGCCTTCCCGCCGCGAAAACACCCGCGACAAGCGCGTCCCTGTCCCGCTCAGCTTCACGCTGAACGAGATCAAGCTGCATTTCACCCAAAATCTGCAGGCCATCCGTGCGCAGAGCGCGGTTGCCGAGGAGATGCAGCGCCGCGGTGACCGCGAGGAGGCCGCATTTATCTGGCGCACCCAGATCCTTTACCTGGAGAGCGCGCTGGACTTCTATATGCATGAGCTGACCAACTACGGCGTAGTGCAGATGTTCGCCCGCCGCTGGCCGCGCACAACCGATTACACGCGTATCCGGCTGGAGATCGGGGCCATTGACGAGGGAATCGCCTCGCCCGGCTCCTCGGCCTGGCTGGCGGCTTATATCAGCGAAGCCTTCGGCCGCGAGACCATGACCAACTATCCCCCCATCAAGGATCAGGCCGATCTGCTCGGCATCGATATTCGCACCGTCATGCAGACCGCCTTCCCGCTCCCGCAAAGCGAAAGAAAGCGCAAGAATCCGGTCGGCTATGGGGCGGATATTCTCTCCGAACTCTGTACCCGCCGCAATCAGATCGCCCACCAAACCGACCGCGATCCGAAAAATGCACGCCAAACGCCCATCACCGCCGATTATGTTACCCGTTCAATCGGGCACATTGAACGGCTGGTCAACGCTCTGCACGCCGCGGCGCAAGCCAAGGATCGCAGCTGAACAAGGTTTGCCGCACACAGCAGTATTGTTGTGTGCGGCTTTCTTTTTTTGTACGAAAAATTATTTGTACTTTTTTTGTATAAATTTCCTTTTTCCTCTTGACACATTGCGTTTTATGTGATATAATGCCTCCAGAATGTCTCATATGAGACATTTCGGAGGAGAACAACATGGAATCCAACCACCTGCAAACCTTAATGGAGCACCCTCTCTTCGACGGCATTCCGGCAGAAACGCTGGCCGCTGTCCTCGGGCATGTACCGGCCGTCCGTGTGCCGTCGGGCAGCGAGATCCCCCATCCGGAAGAGCGCTGGATGGCGCTGGTGCTGCACGGGCATGCCAAGGTCTATTCGTCCGATATCGCACGCCAGGTTCTCTTGCGCACGATCGGCAAAGGCGATCTGATCGGCATTGCGCAGCTCTTCGCAGAATCAGCCCCCCGCATGAGCCGCATGGTGGCCGATCGCGAGACCGAGCTGCTTTGGCTGGATGAAGCCGCTGTGCGCCGCCTGCTGGATGCATCCCCCCGCTTCCGCGACAACTGCCTGGCTTTCCTGGCTGAGCGCATTGCGTTTCTCAACCGAAAAATTGCCGCCGTCACAGCGGGCAATGCGGAGCGCAGACTCGCGCTGATGCTCGACCGGCTGGCTGACGGGCAGGATACCTTCTTGCTCCCCATCTCGATGCAGTCGCTGGCCGATACACTCGACATCAGCCGCGCCTCCCTCTACCGCGCCCTCGAAACCCTTGAACAGGATGGCTTTCTGACACGCACCGGCAAGCAGTTCCGTCTCACCGACCGACCCGCTATGCTGGCACGCTATCATTGACCATAATCAACCCATGAAAGGAACATCATCATGAAACATCTCAAGCTCACCGCACTTCTTCTCGCTCTTCTGCTCGTTCTGCCCCTCGCCCTTTCCGGCTGCGGCAAGACCGAGTCTCCCGATACCATCCGCGTCGCCGCTCTCAAGGGCCCGACCGGCATGGGCATGGCGCCCTTGATGGACTGCGCCAAGAACAACACCGCCAAGCAGAACTACACCTTTACCATTGAGGGTGCTCCCGATGCCGTCAACGCCCTGCTGATTTCCGGCGAAGTCGACATTGCCGCCGTTCCGGTCAATGTCGCATCGGTTCTCTTCAACAAGACCGCCGGTCAGATCCAGGTCGCCGGCATCAACACCAAGGGCGTACTTTACCTGGTTGAGGATGGCAACACGGTACAGTCGATTGCCGATCTCAAGGGCAAGACCGTCTACGCCTCGGGCAAGGGCGCAACGCCTGAACATATTCTCAACCACGTGCTGACCAAGAACGGCCTTACGCCCGGCACCGATGTCACAGTAGAATACCTCAGCGAGCACGCCGAGGTTATCACCGCCCTCGCACAGGGGAAGGCCACCATCGGCCTGCTGCCCGAGCCGAATGTCACCTCTGCACTCGCCGGCAATGACAAGCTCCGCATCGCAGTCAACATGACCGAAGCCTGGGATGCCATCGCCGACACCACCCTCGTCCAGGGCGTGATCGTGGTCAACAAGACCTTCGCCGAGACCTATCCTGACGCTGTCAAGACCTTCATGGAAGAGTACGCCGCTTCGGTCGAATACGTCAACGCCAACCCCGCCGAGGCATCGGTCATGATCGAAGCTGCCGGCATTATTCCGAAGGCCGCCCTGGCCCAGAAGGCCATCCACACCTCCAACATCTGCCTGATCACGGGTGAGGAGATGAAGGCCGCCCTCGTCCCCCTCTATGATGTACTCTTTGCAGCGAATCCCGCCTCGATCGGCGGCACACTGCCGACCGACGCCTTCTACTACGTCGGCAAATGAAACTGAATTCTCGCCTGCGTACAGCACTTGCGTGGCTGGGCGTCGCCGGCTTCTGGATTGCGGTCTGGCTGATCGCGGCGAAGGCCGTCAATCTGGAGCTGCTTCTGCCCTCGCCCGGCCGGGTGCTGGCGCGGCTGGGTGAATTGATCTGCACGGCCGATTTCTGGCGCGCTACACTGGCTTCCTTCGGCCGTGTAGCGCTCGGTGCCGCCGCCGCACTGCTGATCGGCTCGCTGATGGCCGTGGGCGGGAAGCTCTTCCCCCTCTTCCGCCGACTGGTCCTGCCCCTGCTGGCCATCATCAAGGCTACACCGGTGGCATCCTTTATTCTGTTGGCTCTGGTCTGGCTTGAGCGGGACATTCTGCCCGCCTTCATGGCGGCCCTGATCGTCCTTCCGGTGGTCTGGGGCAACCTCGATGCCGGCATCGCCGCCATCGACCCCGCCTGGCACGAGCTGGCCAAGGTCTACCGCCTGTCCCCGATGCGCCGACTGCGCCGGATTTACATCCCGGCCGTCATGCCGCATTTCGTCTCGGCCTGCCTGACCTCGCTCGGCATGGCCTGGAAGGCAGGCATTGCCGCCGAGGTTCTCTGCACGCCGCCGGTCTCGATTGGCACCTATCTCTTCGACACCAAGGTCTATCTTGAGACCACCGACCTCTTCGCCTGGACGCTGACAGTGATCCTGCTCAGTGTCGGCATCGAGTATGTCTTCATGGCATTTCTCAACCGCGTTTACGTCCAGCCCATCATCAAAGGAGGTGTCCGGCATGCCGATTGAGATCACCGATCTGACGCGCCGATTCGGGGAGAAGACGGTGCTTGACCGCCTTACCCTCACCCTTCCCTCCCCCGGCATTACGGCCATCACCGGCCCATCCGGCTGCGGGAAAACCACCCTGCTCCGCATCCTCTCCGGCCTGGATCACCCGGACAGCGGCGGCATCTCCGGAATCGGACAGGGCGCTTATATGTTCCAAGAGCCCCGCCTGCTGCCCTGGCTGACCACGGCAGAAAACATCAGTTTGGTGCTGGGCGGGCGGCCCGATGCGCGCGAGACAGCGCTGGCTTGGCTTGATCGGGTCGAGCTGCGCGAAGCGGCCGATCAGTACCCGTCCGAGCTGTCGGGCGGTATGCAGCAGCGTGCGGCACTCGCCCGCACCCTGGCCTATGGCGGTGACACCATCCTGCTCGACGAGCCCTTCCGCGCGCTTGATCGCCCCCTGCGCCTGCGGCTCTATCCGCTGATCCGTGAGGCGGCGCAAACGGCGGCCGTTGTCCTCGTTACCCACGATCCTGAGGATGCCGAGCAGCTCGGCGCAGACATCATCGCACTGGAAAAGAAGAACCACCTCAGCTGAGGTGGTTCCTCTTTTCCTCTGTTTCCAGCCAGGCCAGCACCGCCGCGAGATTCTCCTCGCTGACACAGCTTCCGCCGTGGTGGAGCAGTTCCAGCACGCGATCCTCATCGGGCGTGCGGTCGGTCTTGGCTTCCAGCTGGCCACCCACGACACGGATGAAGGTCTTCATCATCGTGCGATAGATACCGGTCAGGAGGGAGAAATCAAAGCCGCCCTGCAAGGTGAAGACCGGCACATCGGCCGGCACGCGATTGGCCTTGCGGGCCGATGCATCCTGCCCGCCCGTCGCGCCAAGTCCGACACCGCAGACCGCCGCCACTGCATAGCGGTGCGCCGCCCGGCGATAGCCCTTGATCTGCCCTGCCATCAGCCAACCGAAGTAGAGGACA
>JAFWBJ010000043.1 GCA_017507145.1 Clostridia bacterium
CAGCCGCCGGGACGAATTTCAGGATGCACATTACGCAAGCATCGCCGCGACGTTTGCCCAGCTAGATGATGCTGGTGTAACCGCCCTGACGACCGGCATAGGCCGGAGCGATTTCGGCAAACAGCTTGCTGACCATATCAACATTGCGCAGAGCGCTGATGGCCAGACGGCGGTGGTGCAAATCACCCTTTTTGCCCAGGGTGACCATCTTGTCCGCCATACGGCGGGCTTCGCGGGCCTTGACCAGCGAAGTGGTGATCTGGCCGTGTTCGATCAGGCTGCTGACCATATTCGCCAGCATAGCGCGGCGATGGGCACCGGTACGACCGACCTTGAACGTATGAACGCGATGACGCATTTTATTTTTCCTCCTGCTCTTCCTCGGGTTCCAAGCGGACCTTGGCGGATTCAGTTTCCAGCGCAGCCAGGAGCGTATCGCTGAAAGTCATACCGAGGCTCAGACCGAGTTTGTCAATTTTTTCTTTGATTTCGTCGAGCGACTTTTTACCGAAGTTGCGGTATTTGAGCATCCGGCCTTCGGACTTGGTGCAAAGCTCGCCGATAAGTTTGATGTTGGCGTTGTTCAGGCAGTTCATCGCCCGGACCGACAGATCCAGAGTATCGACATCCTGCGCAAGCAACTTGAAGACTTTGAGGTCTTCTTCGCTCATCATCTCGCGGGCATCTTTCGGAGCGGGCTGACCGCCCAGGAAAACCTGCAAGTGATCTTTGAGGATCTGCGCGGCATTTTCCAGCGCAGCTTCCGGAGAGATGCTGCCATCGGTCCAGATCTCAATAGCCAAACTGTCCATTTCGGTCTCTTCACCGACACGGGCGGCACCGACGTGATAGTTCACGTGGGTAACAGGGCTGAACAGACAGTCAATCGGAATGGTTCCGATCGAACGGGCCGCACCGGCTTTTTCCACCGGCAGATAGCCTTTGCCCTTGACCACATCGATTTCGGCGCGGAACGGCACATTCTTATCCAGCGTACAGATAACCTGTTCCGGGTTGAGCACTTCCACGGTACCATCAGTGATGATATCCGCAGCAGTCACCTTGCCCGCTTTATCTTTGCGGATTTCAAGAGTTTTCTGAGTATCGCCGTGCAGACTCAGCCGGACATTTTTAAGATTGAGGACGATATCCGTAATATCCTCGACCACATTGGGCAGCGCAGCGAATTCGTGCGAAGCCCCGTCAATACGGAGCGCGCAAATCGCAGAACCCTCCATTGAGGAGAGCAACACCCGCCGCAAAGAATTGCCGAGCGTTTGTCCGAATCCGCTCTGGAACGGCGCCGCGGTAAATTTCGCGTAACGCGCCGTTGCAGTGCTTTCGTCCATCACTACAGCTTGCGGCATCGGGAAAGAAGCTGCTAAGGTCATGTTTTTCCTCCAGCGTTTTATATTGACTACTAATAGCTATGTATCTCTCAAACCACGCCCCCCGGATCAGACCGGAGAACGTGCACGCAAAAGCGCGCCGTCAGATGCGGCGCCGCTTCGGAGGACGGCAACCGTTGTGGGGAACCGGAGTGATGTCTTTGATGACACTGATTTCCATACCCGCAGCAACAATACCGCGAACCGCAGATTCGCGACCTGCGCCCGAACCCTTGATCCGGACTTCGACTTCCTTCATACCAAGCAGCTGCGCTTTTTTGGCAGCATCACCGGCGATCACCTGAGCGGCATAAGCGGTGCTTTTGCGGGAACCCTTGAAGCCGTTCTTACCGCCGGTCGACCAGCAGATCACGTTGCCGTGCAGGTCGGTGATGGTAACTTTGGTGTTGTTGAACGTAGACAGCACATACACGATACCGGCGGGAATGTAACGGCCGGACTTGGAGCGCTGCTTGACATCCTTTACAGCGGTTTCGGCAGCGGCTTCCATTTCGGGAGCGGCGGCTTCGACCTGAGTATTCAATTCTTCAGCCATAATTCTGAATTTTTCCTTCGATAATTGACTAAACCTGTCGTGCGTTTGTTCCCGGGATTTGAGAAAAACTTGTTGGATTATCCCGGATTAAGCGCACTTGCTAAAAAACGTCCGTTGCGGATTACTTCGCCAGACGACGTTCGGTTTTATCGCGGATGGCGCCGACGGTAACGCGTTTACCTTTACGGGTACGGGCGTTGGTCTTGGTCCGCTGACCGTGCACCGGCAGATGACGACGGTGACGGATACCGCGGTAGCAGTTGATCTGCTGCAAGCGGCGGATGTCGGCCATAATTTGGCGGCGCAAATCGCCTTCGACCATGATTTCGTTCTGAAGCATCACGGTGATGGCTGCAATTTTTTCATCAGTAAGATCCTTGGCGCGGATCTCGGGATCAATGTTGAGCTTGGTGACAATCGTCTTGGCGATAGCCGGGCCGATGCCATACAGATAGCGCAACGCGTATTCGACTTTTTTATTGCCGGGGATGTCAACCCCAATGATACGAGGCATAATCTCTTATTCCTTACATTAGATCGGTTGTAACTCAGCC
>JAFWBJ010000044.1 GCA_017507145.1 Clostridia bacterium
CTACATCTTCGACACCTTTGAAGAGATCAACGCCTGCGCCGCCGATCTGATCATCAAGGACGAGTACGACTTCCTTGCTGTCTACAACGGCAACTACGATGCCCGCATGCACAAGTTCGGCCCCGAGAGCGTCGAAGCGCTCGCCGAGCTGCGCACCAACTGCGAGCAATTCGCCTTCTACAATCAGCTCGTCGCCCGCCACTGGAGCGCCCACAACACCCTCGTCGGCTTCGCCATGGACCACGGCTGCCACGAGATCGACGGCAACTGCGGCTCGCACGGCCTGGATATGCCCGAGGACCTCAACATCGTTCACCTCTACCGCGCATATGCCGCCAAGCAGGCTTAAATTGTATCACCTACGCAAAACCGGGCATGGCCGAATCGGCCATGCCCGGTTTTTCTTTTACTTCCTTACTTATTCTTATTTCTGTGCCGCCTCATCGGCCTGCCGCTTGATCGCGCGCTTCCAGCAGCTGTGGCACATGGCCACATAAGCATCATTGCCGCCAATCATGATCTGCCCGCCGTCGGTCAGGATGCGGCCCTCCGCATCAATGCGGGCGTTGACAATGGCTTTTTTGCCGCAGGCGCAGATGGTCTTGATCTCGGTGATCGAGTCGGCCACCTCAAAGAGGCGTCGGCTTCCCGCAAAGAGATTGGTCAAAAAGTCAGTGCGCAGGCCGAAGCAGAGCACGGGAATATCATACTCATCCACGATGCGCCGCAGCTGATCGATCTGCTCAGCCGTGAAGAACTGACATTCATCGGCGATGATCACATGGATATCCTTACGTAACGCGTACTCCGCAAACAGATCAGTTTGGGGCAGAACGGCATATCCCTCGGCCTCAAGGCCGATGCGCGAGCGGAGAATCCCCACGCCGTCGCGGTCATCGAGTGCCGGCTTGATCAGCCAAACCCGCATGCCCCGCTCCTCATAGTTGAATTTGGTGATCAGCGCACTTGCCGTCTTGGAAGAACCCATCGCGCCGTATTTGAAATAAAGCTTTGCCATTTTTCCTCCTTTTCGGCCGCAGCCGCAGAACAGATTATCATCAGTATACCATATTTTCCCGTCCGGTGCAACCAAAAAAATCGAGCTGTGCGATTTCCGTTCTGTTCTGCCGGATGACGCCGAAGGCAGGCGCGAAGGACCGAAGACGATTTTTTCGGGAAATTCGCACAATGCGTTTGTGCAATATATATAATATATCATATAATATATCTATATTATCGCATCATTTTGCGCACAAATACCACTACTTTTTTCTTGTGTCTTTGGCAAAAAAATGTTAAAATATAGAATGAAAGCGTGTACCCTTTTTTCGGTTTGCTTCATTGCCGAGGGGGGCTGCACATTGCAATCGAGCCTATCCCATTAAAGGAGATACCCAAATGAAAAAACGCACATTATCGTTGGTTTTAACGCTGCTGATGCTGGTGTCGGTCATCCCGACCAATGTTGTGGCGGCGACATCCGGCACGCCGAGCGCACAGGCGATTTCCGACGTGATGGAGAATACAAACCAGGGTGACGGCGTCGTCCTGCGCAAGAGCGTAGCGCCGCATCTGCAGAACGGTCAGCCCGACGGTACCGTCGATGTCACCATCGAGGCCTACACCACGGGCGAGGTCAGACAGACGGTCACGACTGTTCCGACCGACATTGTCCTCGTGTTGGATATGTCGGGCTCGATGGACAAAACCGTCGCCTCCTACCCCTGGACATATTCTACCGTAAACGGCAGTGTAAACTGGGATTCCGGACGGCTTTATTACGGCTATTTCAACACCGGCAGCACCACCCGCAAGTATTACGTCAACGTCGGCTCGGCGACTGCGCCCGATTACCGTGAAGTCACCCTGATGGGCTCGGACAGCAGCAGATGCTATTACTACCGCTATTACGGCGCAAACAATACTGCTGTCTATGTCTATCCGCGGCTGAATTCCTACGCGGGCAATGTCAATCGCGAGCATGATGAATATCCTGTCGTGCAGTTTTACGTCGGCCAGGCGAGCCAGAACAATGCCATCTACGCCATCGACGCGCTGAAGACGGCGGTCAAAGCCTTCATCGAGACCACGCACGAGAAAAACGGCGAGATTCTGGAAAAGGGCGGCACCGAGCTGCATCGCATCGCGCTGGTGAAGTTTGCAGACGATACCTATTATAATAGCGCGAATCTGCTGGCCGTGGGCAACCACAAGGGCGCCGGCGGCAATTCCGACTACAACTATACCGAGCTGGTTGCCAACCTGACGGCCGTCAACGAGGCCGGCGCCGCCGCCCTGTCTTCTACGGTGAACGCGCTTGATCCCGGCGGCGCAACGTCGGTCGACCTCGGCCTGAACGTGGCAGCTGCGGTGCTCAACCCGACCAACACCAACTCGACAACCCGCAACAAGGCCGTGATCGTCTTCACCGACGGCGAGCCGAACCACAGCAGCGGCTTTGACAGCGGCGTCGCGAACACGGCGATTTCGATCGCACACGACCTCAAGTTCACCGGTGCAAAGGTGTATACGATCAGTTTGGCGCAGGGCTCCAATGCAGCGGACACAACGCAAAACATCAACAAGTTCCTGCACTATGTATCGAGCAACTACCCCAACGCAACGAACATGAACACCGCCGGCAACAACGGCGATCCCACCCGCGGCTACTACAAGACCCCCTCTGAGGATTCGTCGCTGACGGCCATCTTCGAGGCGATCGCACAGCAGATCGAGGCCCCCACCATCTCCCTCGGTTCGACGGCCGAGATCGTTGACTCCATGTCGACCTACTTTGCGCTCCCGCAAGGCAGAAACAGCATCACCCTCCAGACGGCCGACCGCATAAAAAATCCCGACGGCACATGGGGCTGGACGGCGCCCGCGGCTGCGTCCGGTCTGTCGTACACCGTCAGCGGAAAGACGGTCGAGGTACACGGCTTCAACTATGACCAGAACTATGTCTCCGAAGAGCCCCGTACCCGCGGCGCCAACACCGCCTACTACGGCACTAAGCTGATCATCACGATCAACTCGACCCCCGACTATGCCATGATCGACACCCACGCCGGCTCGATCACAAACGGCAATATTCCCTCCAACGACAGCACCGCCAACCTGCTCAACAGCAGCGGTCAGCGCGTTGCGGTGGTTGAGTCCCCTTATATTTCGGCAAACACCGTAACCTATCAGTACATCGATCCCGCCACCAACCAGCCCGTCGTCTACGCCCGGTATTACCGTCTCCCCGGCGCAGCGGTCGCGCAGAGCACCGCCGTCCCGAACCTCACGGGCTACAGCTTCAACGGCTGGACGACGAGCGATGTCACCGTCTCCGGCGGCATCTTCACCATGCCGCAGAAGAACGTCGTCTTCACCGGCACCTTCACGGCAAAGCAGTACAAGGTCACCTATACGATCACCGGCTACAACCCCGGTGCGGCCGCACCGAGCGCACAGACCGGCGTGCCCTACGGCACTAACGTCACCATCGCGCCCGATCTCTACGTTGCCGGCTACACCTTCACCGGCTGGACGTCGACCTATCCCGCCATTGCGGCCGGCGACACCGGCTTCTCCATGCCCGATCACGATGTTGAGCTGATCGGTTACTTCACCGCAAACAGCGGAATCCCCTACAAGACGATCCATTACACGCAGAATCTCGACGGCACCTTCTCGGAGAAGGAGACCGTGCCCGGCGTCGGCTCGACTGACCAGAATGTAACGGCCGCGACCAGAACCTACGAGGGCTTTACGCTGGACACCTCGGTTCCCGGAACCGTTTCGTCCGGTAAGATCACCGCTGACGGTCAGTTCACGATGCACCAGTACCACGTCAGAAACAAATATAAGGTCACCTACCTCTATGACGGCAGCGTACCGACCGGCGCGCCCAACCCGCCCGCAGACACGGTCGAGTATATGCACGGTGCAACCGTTACCATCAAGCCGCACACCGCGCAGGATGCTGTGCTCAATCACACCTTCGCCGGCTGGCATTCGCAGGACGGCACCGTCTCCGACAGCGCCGTGAACTTCGTGATGCCCATCGGCGGCATGACGCTCTACGGCGAGTTCTCGCCCAAGGCTGACGTCAAGTTCACTGTCGAGCACTATCTCCAGAACGCCGACGGCTCCTATCCGACTGCGGCGAATATCACCGACACCGCGCACGGCACGGCCGGCACGACGGTTTACGCCGCCGCCTACCAGCGCAGCATCGCGGGTTACACCTACAATGCATCGGTCGCAGGCAGCGTGACGCAGGGCGTCATCTCGGAGAATCCCGCGCTTGTCCTGAAGCTCTATTACACCGTCAACAAGTATGACGTCACCTACCGCTACGACGGCTTTGTCCCCGCAGATGCAACGCCTCTGACCAACTACGGCAGCCAGGATGTAACCTACAACACCGCCGTACAGGTCCAGGCCAATGCGACCGCCACCGGCTACACCTTCTCCGGCTGGTCGATCTCCTCTCCCGCTTCGACGGTCATCGACGAGGCCACCGGCAGCTTCACGATGCCGGCCAGCGATGTTGTGCTGGTTGGCCACTTCCATGCCAACGCCAACACCAAGTACCGCATTGAATACTACTGGCAGAACATCAACAACGACAACTACACCCTGCACGAGGGTCATGACCGCACCGGCACGACCGGCCAGAGCGTAGATATCCCCGTCCTGACCTACGACGGCTTTGTGCTCAACGAATCGGTCAGCGGCACGTTCAAGAGCGGTGTGATCGCTGCCGACGGCTCGCTTGTCCTGCGCCTGTACTACGACAGAATGACCTACGAAGTCAAGTACGCGTATGACGGCGCGGCACCGACCGGTGCTCCGGCTGTTCCGACCGACAGCAAACGTTACCGTTACGGCGAGGAAGTCACCGTCGCGGACGATCTTACGCTGACCAACTACGACTTCATCGGCTGGTACTCCAAGGTCAGCGGTGCAGTCACCCCCAATACCGCAAAGTTCACCATGCCGATCCCCCAGAACAAGCAGTACGTCACGCTGTACGGCTATTTCGTCAATGCGACCGACGTCCCCTACATCGTCAACCACTATCTGGAGGATCCGAGCGCTGCCGGAAGCATTCCCCGCGTTTATCTCTCCACGCCCCACCAGACCGTCACCCTGACTGGCACGGCGGGCGATGTCGTCTCGGATGTGACCATTGCAGGCTATCGGCTCGCAAATATCCCCGGCTACGAGTACGATCGCTACGTTGCTACGCCGAACACCCAGGTCATCGCGCAGAGCCCTGAGCTGGTGATCAATCTCTACTACAAGCTGATTCCTTACACCGTCACCTACGAAATTGAAGGCACCAACCCCGGCGTCGTTATTCCGGCCGGCTACAACTCCACCGAATACTACAACGCCACCGTCACGGTGAAAAATCCGCTTGAGTGCCCCGGCTATACCTTCTCCGGCTGGGAGATCGAGACGCCCGCTTCCACGGTCATCAACGGCACCACCTTCACGATGCCCGCAGACAACGTGAAGTTGGTCGGCTCCTTCATCCCGAACACGAATACGCGGTTCTACGTCGAGCACCACTGGCAGAACCCGAACGGCAGCGGATATACGCTCCACGAGAAGATCCCGTACAACGGCGGTGTGACCGGTGAGACGGTCGATGTGCTCACCACGCATCCCAATCTGATCCAGGACTATACCGGCCTGACGTTTGCACCCGGCACAACCGGCGAAATCCTTTTCGGCATCGTCTCGGGTGACCCCGCAAACCCGCTCGTCCTCAAGCTGTACTACAATAGAAATACGTACACCGTCACCTACACCTACGAGAGCAGCTCGCCAATCCAACCGCAGGACAAGCTGCCCGCCCCGAACCCCCAGACCTACCTCTACGGCGCAACCGTGCAGGTGGCCGCCGATCCCTCGGTTGAGCATTACGACTTCATCGGCTGGTACAGCCACGCGAACGTCATTGTCACCGAGGATATGCAGAGTTTCGTCATGCCCGCCGCCAACGTCACCCTCTACGGCGACTTCGAGCGGATCAGCGGTGTTCCCTACCGAGTTGAGTACTACCTGCAGGACGGCGTCAACTCGACCACCTACAAAGAGGATAAGACTGCGGATGAGAACTACACCAACGGCGTCGCCGGCGAGACCGCTTATGCGGTCGTGAAGGCCTTCCCCGGCTACATCGAGAACACCACGCACCCGGGCCGCAAGCTCTCCGGCACCATCACCGCCGACGGCGCGCTGGTGCTGAAGGTCTACTACGACCTGGCGTCCTACAAGGTCACCTACGAATACGAAGGCACGCTCCCCGCAAACCGCTCGCCGCTGCCGGCCGCTTCGACTGCGGTATATCAGTCGAACGTACCGATCGCCCCCAATGCGACGGCCGATGGCTACACATTCTCCGGCTGGACAATCAAGACGCCCGCCGGCATGACGACCTCGGGCGGGTCCTTCATGATGCCCGCCGCCGATGTTGTGCTGGTCGGCTCGTTCAGTGTTGATCCCGACTATACGGTTGAGTATTACCTCGAGCAGCCGGACGGCAGCTATGTCAAGGATGCGGCCTCCAGCCACACCCACACCGCGCCCGCCGGTCAAACGGTCACCGCGCACGTCAGACACTTTGACGGCTACACCGAAAACACCTCGCACCCGAACCGCGTTCCCAGCGGCACGGTCACGGCTTCCCCGAAGCTCACGCTGAAGCTCTATTATGATCTGATCGAGTACACCGTCACCTACAAGTACGAGGGCACGCTCCCGCAGAACCCGCCCACGCTGCCCGGTGTCGCAAACAAGCACTACAAGGATACCGAAACGACGCCCAATCCCACGGTGGCAGGCTACATCTTCTCCGGCTGGACGTCCGACCAGGTCGGCACCGTCACCCCCGGCGGTACTTTCACGATGCCTGCACAGAATGTCGTGCTCAAGGGCCAGTTCATCGCCGGCAATGCCGATTATGTCATCGAGCATTACCTGATGAATGAATTCGGCAACTACAACAACGTCGTACCCCACACCGAGACCAAGACGGGTATCGTCGGCGACTCGGTCCGCGCAACCTCCTATCAGCCCTACCTTGACATGGGTGCCAAGATCGACACCAAGGTCATGCCGACCCTCGGCAAGTGGGAGGGCATCGTGGTCGCCTCGGCCACCCAGAAGCTCACGCTGAAGCTCTACTACAGCCGCGAAGCAACGGCAAAGGTCGTCTACCACTATGACGGCGATCTGACGCCGGCGCAGTGGCAGGCACTCGGCTGGCCCAACCTGCCCGTCGACAGCAAACAGTATTATGTCGGTGCAACCGTCACCGCACTGGATGTCGTCGGCACGAAGCCCGCGAATAAGACCTTCGAGGGCTGGTATTCGAGCGATCCGACCCTTCAGATCGCGCCGAACGGCACCTTCACCATGCCGCGCCTCCCGGATAACCATCCTGTGATTCACTTCTACGGCCGCTGGGTCGACAATGCACCGCAGAATTTCACGGTCAGATACTTCGTTGACAATGTCGAGCTGCCGCAGTACACCAAGATCTATGCGGTGAATACGCCCGTCAGCGTCATGGCCAAGCTGCCCAACACCACCGAGCGCACCTACAGCGCATGGACGCTGCCCGTCTCAGCAACGCCCGGCGCGACGGTGGCCTTCAACCCGAACGGCACCTTCACCATGACCGCAGCCGGCGAAGTCCACATCAAGTGCACCTCCACGCTGCTCCCGCCCCCCGTCGTCACCTACAAAGTCACCTACTACATGGACGGCACGCAGTACTGGCAGCACGCCTACCAGGTCGGCCAGCAGCACGTCATCCTCAGCGCACCGCCCATGGCACTCGGCCAGATCTTCTCCGGCTGGTCCGCTCCGCGCACCACGTCCGGCGCAATCGTGCCGATCTTCGCACTGGGCAACGGCCAGGATTACTTTACCATGCCGGCCGCTGACGTCGTGATCTACGGCACCTCCAGCTGGATGCCCATCCTCGATGGCGCACTTCGGATCAGAAAGGTCGTTGACGCCCCCGCCGGCTTTACCGGCAGCAATGTCTACACCTTCAACATCTATCGCCTGGATGACGGCGTTAAGACGCTTGTCCAAACGGCATACGTTGCCGTGAACCCGCTGACCGGCCGCGGCTCCTCCAACCTGATTGAGCTGCCCAAGGGAAGCAACTACATCGTCGAAGAGGTCGGTGCGAATGTGCCCGGCTACTCGCTTGAGACAGTGCTTCGCAACGAGTTCGGTGCGGTGATCCCCGAAGGACAGACCATCCGCGTCGCGATGAAGGTCGACCCGACCGAGATCGTCTTCACCAACACCTATGCCGAGCTGCCGCTGGAGACGAAGGATCACTTCGGCTACATCATCGGCTATCCCGACGGCACCGTCCGCCCCGAGGGCAACATCACCCGTGCAGAGGCCGCAACCATCTTCTTCCGCCTGCTGACCGATGAGAAGCGGGCCGAGTACTGGTCGAAGACCAGCCCCTTCACCGATGTCTCGCCCGAATCCTGGTACAACAACGCCATCGCAACACTAGCCAATGCCGGTGTCCTGAACGGATACGAGGACAACACCTTCCGTCCCGGCAACGCGATCACACGCGCCGAGCTGGTGAAGATCGCCATGGCCTTCTACGGCACCACCTCGTCGGGCGGCTCCGGCGTCTTCTCCGACACCGATGAGCATTGGGCATCCGCCTTCATCAACGCAGCCGCCGAGCTTGGCTTCATCAGCGGATACGGCGACGGCACCTTCCAGCCCGACCGCCTCATCACCCGCGCCGAAGCGATGAAAATCATCAACCGCACGCTCGGCCGCACGCCGGAGAAGGATCATCTCCTTCCCGACATGATCACCTGGTCGGACAACGCGAACCCCGATGTCTGGTATTACGCCGAGGTACAGGAAGCAACCAACTCGCACACCTATACCGACGGTGACCTCCACGAAGTCTGGGAGCGCATCCTGCCCGTCCGCGATTGGGCGGCTCTTGAGAAAGAGTGGTCTACCGCATACGGCGGAAACGACTGATCCCCGCATCCGTGCGTAAGCGCTGACCCCGATTTTGCGTTTGCGAATGTGTCATGCAAAAAGCAACGAACTGCCATCACGGTTAACGTGATGGCAGTTTTTTGTGCCGGATATGTTCGTTTGCTGTCGGATGCGGTCGTCTTGTTCGGCATGGCGCCGCGGCGGTTTATCGCAAAAAAATCATTTATGGTAAAGCAGACGCAGGCAAAAAAATCATGCTGTTTTTAAAAGTTTATCTTGCTATTATTGCGTGTATTTGCTATAATATAGGCGATGAGAAGGAATATTCGGAGAGAAAGGACCTGTAAATGTTATCCTATATTTCGTTAGGCGGTATTATTTTATCGTTGTGTGCATTAATTTATTTTGCATATAACGGACGATCGATCATTTGGGTTGCTCCAGTGTGTGCAGTTATTGTTGCGGTGACAAGCGGCTTGAATGTTTTAGATGCATACATGGTCGACTATATAAGAGGAATGGCCGAATATGTCGTTTCGTGGTTCCCGGCATTTTTTTTGGGAGCCGTATACGGAAAAATTATGGATATGACAGGGTTGGCACGTGCGCTGGCAAACAAACTTGTTTCTATCGTTGGCCCCAAATTTGCGATAATATCCGTAATTCTTCCCTGCCTGTTAATGACATATGGCGGTATTTCGGTCTTTGTGGTGGCATTTGTGATTTATCCGATGGGGTATGCAATATATCGTGAGGCAAATCTACCGCGAACCCTTCTTCCGGGCGCCATTGCTTTTGGCGCATTTGGGATTACGATGATGGCAATTCCCGGGACGCCTCAGATTCAAAATATCATTCCTACTACATACTACGGAACGAATGCAGCCGCAGCTCCGTTGATGGGGCTTGTGGCAACAATTTTAATGGCTGTACCGGGGTACCTTTATTTGGAATGGCGTTGCCGAAGTGCCAGAAAAAAGGGGCTTGGTTTTGTTGAAGATCCAAATCACACCGAAACCGTCGTTGATGTGTCCAAACAATCATCATGGCGGTGGGTGACCGGCTTAATTCCTCTGATTGTTGTTGTGTTTATGCTCAATGTTTTACCGGGTATATTAGCCAAGCACGAGATCGTTGAGCTGACAACCAATCAAGCGATCGTGCTTGCCTTGTTGGGAGGAATAGCAACAGCATGCCTGATCAACATTAAACAGTTTAAGGTTCTTTTGCCTGCAATTGATGCCGGTTCAAATGGATCATTGATGGCGATCATGAACACAGCATGTGCAGTAGGCTTTGGGTCCGTTGTGAAAATCGTTCCCGGATTTGCTTTGTTAAAAAAAGCGCTGTTGGCGATGCCGGGAAGCATCCTTTTCTCAGAGGCAGTGGCAGTTAATGTCTTGTCAGGCGCAACAGGATCTGCTTCGGGGGGGATATCCATTGCCCTTGAGACGATGTCTGCACAGTATTTAGAAAGAGCGTTGAGTGTTGGCATGAGTCCTGATTTATTACATAGAGTAGCAACCTTGTCCGGAGGTCTGGGAACATTGCCGCATAACGGTGCAGTGCTGACCTTGTTAGCGGTATCAAATTGCAAGCATAAGGAATCCTATATGGATATTTGTGTGACAGCGTGTATTATTCCAACCGTTGTATCCTTGTTCGTGTCTTTTGTATGGGGATTTTTCATCTAACGAATTGGTATACGCAATCACCATATGCTGAAATAAAGCCAAATCATGGTATAAAAGCCAATGAAATTAAACGATGGAGGAAAAAATGATGAATTTTAAGAAAATCGGTATTGCAGGCGCGGGCTTAATGGGGGCATCGATGTCGCAAATATTTGCAAAATACGGCTACGAGGTTACGGTTTACGATGCTTTTGAACAGGCGCTTGAAAAAGGAAAGAATCTTGTTCAAATCAATCAGTCTGCAGCAGTCGCAGCAGGTGAAGCAACAAGAGAAGAGGCAGATAAAGTTATCGCCGCACTAAAATTCACCAACAATATGGAGGATTTAAAAGATTCTGATATTATTGTTGAGAGCATTATTGAAAAACTGGATGTAAAGCAAGAATTCTGGAAACAGATTTCGCTTATCGTAAGACCTGATGCAATTCTTACCACCAATACCTCCGGCATTTCCATTGATGCGATTGCGAAAGATATTACCGGGAAGCACCGTTTCTTGGGTATGCATTGGATGAATCCCTCGCATTTGATTCCTTGTATTGAAATCATCAGGGGCACGGAAACAGATGATGCAAGCACAAATGCTGTGATTGAATTGGCTCATGCGGTAGGTAAAAAAACGACGGTATGCAAAAAGGATGTGCCGGGATTCATTCTGAACAGAATACAGCTGTCGATTTTAAGAGAGTGTATTTCTTTGGTAGAAGATGGTATTGCTACGGTTGAAGATGTTGATGCTTGCATGAAATATGGTCTCGGTTTTCGATACGCTGCATACGGTCCGTTTGAAGTGGTTGATTTCGGCGGCGTGGATACCTTCCACCATATTGCAGAATATCTTAATCCTTTACTGTGCAATGAAACAAAGGTACAGGACCTTCTTGATAAGTTGTATAAAAATGGTAATTATGGCGTGAAAACAGGCAAAGGCTTTTATGATTATGAGGGCAAAGACCCCATAACGGAAAGAGATCAAAAATTTGTGAAAATCTATAACGCACTTTATAAGGATTAAATCGATTCCAACATGAATCAAGAACGGATTCAAAAGAAAAAGCGAGGTGAAATTCACCTCGCTTTTAAATTGAATTTGTTTGTTTTAATAATTGCCCTTGAAAACCTCTTCCTTAACGGGTGGACGATAGTCTCCAAAATAGGATGCAAAATCCATATCTAAGTAGTTGCACAAATCCCAAACCTCTACCATCGTATTATCGTTAACAGGAATTCCATCCTTCATAACACGTTCAACGGCCGCAACTTCCTTTTCACCGTGTGTGTAAATCTTGGTGGCGCCGTCGGCTTTGGGCGATTCTCTCAACTCTTGCAGATAGGTGGAAAAGTGATTCTTGATCGCTTCGGGGTCACCAAAGAAAGCAGGATTTATCGCCATAAACCCATGGCAAATATTGCCTTTGCCGCCTACCATACAGTAGTTAGAGGTAGCACCCATGGAAAGGATGGACGAGAATATCTCGCACAGCATACCATAGCCATAACCTTTGTGGCTGCCTAACTGCTCGGTAGCACCACCCAAAGGCATAATACCGCCGCCGTTCTTTGCAACAATATTGGCAAGAACATCGGGAGCATCAGTTGAAGGATGTCCGTTCTTGTCTAAGGCCCAACCCTCTGGTAACGGTTTTTCCATCTTGTTATACATCTCCAACTTGCCGCGGGTAACAACGGTAGTGGAAGAGTCAAAAAAGAAATCGTATGGCTCTGCGGGGAAGGCACAAGCAATGGGGTTTGAACCTAACATAGCCTTCCTGCCGTTAGTCGGAACCATAATTGCTTCAGAGTTCGTGCAGGAAAATCCCATTAACCCTTCTTTACAAGCCATTTTTGCATAATATCCTGCAATTCCGTAGTGGTTAGAATTGCGTACGGAAACAATACCTACACCCGTAACCTTAGCTTTCGCGATTGCCAGCTCCATCGCCTGGTGGCCGACCAACTGTCCCATGGAAGCGTGGGCATCAATTACGGCTGAAATGGGAGTATCGAAAACCACCTCGGGTTTTGCATCAATCTTAATCATTCCCTTTTCAATGCACTTGTGGTAGCGAACCATACGTTGCATTCCGTGAGATTCAATGCCATAAAGGTCCGATGTCAGCAAAACGTCCTGAATAATATCAGCTTCTTTTTCGCTGAAACCAAACTTCTGAAATGCATCCATGCAGAAACGATGTAACGTTTCATAGTTCCAATGTTGATATCCCATGATCATTGCCCCTTTAAAAACGGATTTATTTATGAAATTGTTTGACTTGCCGTAATTTCAGCTTTTATTATATCATATTCACTTCTGAAAGTAAAATCTTTTC
>JAFWBJ010000045.1 GCA_017507145.1 Clostridia bacterium
CGAGCTGTCCCAGGTGAATTCGCCCGGCTCGGCGCAGATCTCCACGACCTTACCCTGCTCGACGATGATCATGCACTGGCCGTCGGCCACCGCGATACCTGAGCCGTTGGAGATAATGTTATCCTCTGCCTTGGTGTTCGACGAACGTCCGCTGATCCGCTTCTGTCCCTTGACCATCAGAATATCGTTTGCGATGGCATCGCAGTAGAAGAATTCCTTCCACTGATCGGCCAATACGCCACCGGCCGCTCCGGTGATTGCTTTGATCAGTCCCATTGTTGCCTCCTGTAATCTTATTCCGTAATTTCTGCCTCCGCGAGTATTGCATCCAGGGCTCGCACAAATTCGTGGTAGCCCCGTGGGAAATTCGCAGAGCCATCGGCACAGATCGTCTGGCCGCCATTCACCGTTGCGGTGAAGTTGAACATGATCCCGTCAAGGACATTCCGCGGATGCTTGCCGTGGAATCCGTCCCAGCGGATGATGCCGCAGTGATTCATCAGATCAATCATGACCTGCGAATCACAAGCTGCGCTTGCCTCAAGTTCAAGAAGGGTTTCTTCTTGTGCATATACTTCCCGATACCGCTGCAGTGCGGTCCGATCGGCATCGTTTGCGAGTTTATACACATAACTGCCGCGCATCCCGCGCAGGGTAAGGGTCATCTCCTCAATCGAGGTGACCGTCTTTTTCGATCCTCCGTCACAGCCGAACAGGCCAAATAGCATGGTAAAAATCATAACGGTGATCAATATCCGGCTTTTCACGCCCAGGGATCGTCGGATTTCGGCTTGCGGATGCTCAGCAGCAGAAACTGATCCCACAGCATCCATCTGCCGTCACCTAGCTGGCGAAGCAGGACCTCGCGGGGGCTATCGGCGCCGCCGCTGCGGATATAGAGCTTCTTATAGCCCTCGTTGGCATCCGAATAAGGACCGGATTCAACGGTAATCGCAAAGGGGGTATCGGGAGTATAGTCATTGGCCGGGACAGCGCCCTTGAAGTAAGAGAACGGCACATGGTGGCCGTCGCTGAAACGATCGTTGAGGAAGGAAATGTCGTGGTTGCTGAGCGGGCGGGGGCCGCGCAGGAAGTTCAGCATTTCGGTGCCAACCGCTTTGTCAGCCGCATAAGCGCAGAGCGCGCAGACGGTCAGGGCTGCGGTCTGATAGGGATTGGCAAGCGCCGCTTCAGGCAGAGCTTTCATGGCATCCAGGCTCTCGGGAAGGGCTGCAAAGGTAAAGGACTTTTTCACCGATGCATTCGGATCGGGCATACCGGTGGTTGCCGATTTGACCGCGTTTTGTACGCTTTTCTTGAGCTTATCAAAAATTGACATCGTAATTTCCTCCTGAATGTTATGGTTTTGCTTGAATTTGTGCAGCAAAAAACTTGATCAGCGCATGCTGGGCTTCACGGGACAAAAAGCCATTTTGGTTATCGCGGGCGTGAATATACTCACCGCTGGCGTAGCGGATGTCCAGCGCATCACCGTACATGTTGGGCAGGCCGCTGACCTCGTAATAATAGCCGTTATGCCGGGCAAGATCATGTGCTGAGACGATTGCCTGCAGCTCCTCCATAAAAGAAAGCTCCGCAGTAAAGGGATGCTTGGCGCTGTTGATGCGGTCGTACCAGGCCAGCTCGCCTGATACGATCCCATCTTTCACAGCAGCACTCAGCTCGTATACCCGATTCTCCAGTTCCCCCGGTTCTGCATTGGCAAGCAGGGAAATTGTGCAGGTGAATGCGATAATTTCGGTAGACTTGATCACCTTAGGGGCATCATCGCCGCTTTGGTAATGCTGCAGGCCGCCGTCCGGTGCGGGCTCGGGCTCGGTGAGCCTGTGCTCCTGGTACCACTTTCCTGACACGACGATGCCGGCGGCCGCCGCAACAAGTCCGAGACTAAATAACAGCCATTTCATCATTTTTCCTCGTCAAATTGCACTCAGGCCTTCTTACCCTTCTTGACCAGAACGACCGTCATCACGATGATGCAGGCTGCAGCAACGGCGATCGATGCGCCAACAATGATCCACATGGCGTTATCCATGCCGGAATCAACGACGGGTGCAGGTGCCTGTGTCGTGTCGGGTGCGAGGGTAGTATCGGGTGCATCGGGGGCCTTGGTGGTATCAGGTGCATCCGGTGCCTTGGTCGTATCGGGGACCTGAGTGGTGTCGGGCGCCTTGGTGGTATCGGGAGCCTTGGTGGTGTCGGGCGTCTTGGTGGTCTCGGTTGTGCTCTTGGGCTGATAGCTGCAGGTTTCGCACTTGCCGTTCTTGCCGAAGGTATGCGCTTCCTTGGTGCCGTCGATCACTGCGCCGCAGTTCTTAACGGTGCATTCCTTCCAGTGCGCATCGGCATCCGATTTCCACTTGGATTCCTTGTGTCCGGTAGCGGGAATGATGAGGCTGTTCGGGTCAGCGATCTCCTTCGTTCCCTTTGCATCGCTAAACAGCTTGCCGCAGCCGTCGCAGACATAGTATTGCGCTCTGCCTGCGGTCGTGCAGGTCGCGTCAACCTTCGCTTGTTTGGTCAGCTTGTGCTCATGCTGCTTCGCGGGCGTGATCACAAAACTGCAGGTCGTGCAGATCTGCGGAGAGGTTTCGGTCGCAGCGGCACCGGGTGTGTGCTTGGCTACGCTGTCGTGTTCGGTACAGCCGGCAACTGTGCAGCTGTGCGCATGGCCGGCCTCGGCCTTATAATCCCATGCAGTTCCCCACTTGTGGTCGCCGGTCTTGCCATATTCCTCGCCGCAGGCTGAGCACTTCGCTTTGTTCTGGCAGTCGGCCGTGCCGCCAGCGTGCGCGACAACACTGTCATGTTCGCCGCAGACGGTGCACTTGTGTGCATGGCCCTTGCTGTCCGTATAGTCCCATGCCGTTCCCCACTTGTGGTCGCCGGTTTTGCCGTACTCCTTGCCGCAGACCGAGCATTTAGCTTTGTTCTTGCAATCGGCCGTACCGCCGGTATGGGGCTGAACGGTATCATGGTCGCCGCAGAGGGTGCACTTGTAGGCGTGGCCGTTGGCTTCGGTATATTCAGGGGTCTTGCTCCACTGATGCTGCATCACTTCGCCGTATTCGGCCTTACATTCGGCACACTTGGCAAGCTGGCCGCACTTGGCGCTGCCGCCGCTGTGGGGCTGAATTGCATCGGGGGCACCGCAGACCTTACACTTGTGCGCGTGGCCGAGGGCATCCTTATAATCCCAGGACGTGCCGTAGTTATGCTCTGCCAGCTGGCCGTAGAAGCTGCCGCAGTTTTTACAGGTGGCAGGTTCCTTACAGGTGGCCTTTCCGCCGGTGTGGCCGGTGGCGGGGATCACACCCCAAGTGCTGACATCGGCAATCTCCTTGGTGCACTTGGAGTCCTCGAAGAACTTGCCGCAGCCTGGGCAGACGTAGTGGGCCTTTTTGCCCTCAGTTGTACAGGTGGCCTTGACCTCATCCACCTTCAGAGGCGAGCACTTGTGTGCCGCAAGCTGCGGGAAGGTGTAGGTCAGCGTAACCTCGACGTCACTGCGGGAGGTTACCTCGGCAGTTTTGCCGTTGACGGTGCCGGCTACATTGACTGCGCCGGACTTGTACTGGAAGGTATACCCATCATCGGCCCAGATCGTAACCGAGACCGAGTACATCTTTCCCGACTCGAACTTGCTTCCGCTGGTCAGTGGCTTCTTATCGGTTTCGTTGTACCAGCTGATGCCGTTGCGGGTGACCGTGTCGTTATAGTTGGCAGGTCCGTAGTTGATATTGCTGTAGGTAACGCTATAGTCAGGGGTATTGCCGGCCTCGGGCGCATCAATGTCGGTGACGCCGGCCGTGCTGAAGGCGATGGTTTTCGTTTCCGGGAAGACATAGGTGACCAGCACCTCGTTTTGGTTGCCCGAAACGGTGGCAGTCTGGCCGTTCACCTTGGCAGTCAGATCAAGATTGCCGTTGGTCTTGGTGGCAAAGGCATAGCCTTCGTTGGGCTTGAGGCGGATATCCACCTGATACCGGGTGTTGGGCGAGAAGGCCTGCCCGATATTGTCAAGGTATGCACCGCCCGCGATCGACCAGCACACACCGTCCTTGTAGTAAGCATCGGTGCGGCCGTTGTGCCAATAACCGATATCGGTTGCAGCCAGAACAAAGGTATAGTCGGGTGCCTGCCCTGCGACAGGTGCAGTAATATCGGTCAAGTTGATCGCATTGATGGTGGTAAGGCTGTCACACTTGTAGGTCATGGAAACCGTGAGATAGGCCATGTTGGCACTTCTCGAATAGTCGGGCAAGACAGTGGTTGCCTTCTCGCCGTTGACATAGACCCATACTGCGTGCCAGGGCTTATCCTTGGTGGCCAGCACGTGGGTATAATCCTTGGCAAACTCGTAGTTCGACCATACATTGATGGTAAACTGTGCGTTGTAGGTTTCGCCGTAGACAAAGCGCTCATACGCACCCATTGGTGTTGTGCTGCCGGCGCGGAACCACTTGACGTCGCCAATCTGTACGCGGCTGTCATTGTCGACGGATGCCTTGCTGCTCACCACTGCACCGGGCATGGGTGTCTCGGAGAGCGTGATATTTACCGTGGTGACGACATTGCTGCTGGGGGTGGTCGGCGTTGTGGTGCTCGATCCGGTGCTTGTGCCGGCATTGGGATCCTTCGCCGTTCTGGGGAAGAAAGCCTTGATCCCGATGGTGGTGCTGTTCGCCTGAGGACCGAGATCAACGGCCATCGCGGCACTGTCGTTGCAGGAAACAGCGGCGAGGGGATTCCCCGTTTCACCACTGTAAGCGAAATAGTATGTACCGTTTGTCTTGAGGGTCACGAGCACATAATACTCGGTATCATACTTGAAGGCTTCGGAGGAGGGCTTGAGACGATTGGTCGCCGTTTCATAGTAGTCGATATTCTGGACGGTATATTTGGTCGAATTGAGGGGCGTGCCGGTGTAGTCACCCTTCTTTCCCGCCACAGGTGCATCAATATCGGTCACGCCGGCACTAGTGATCTCTTTGTTGTACATTTCCTTTGCGGCAAATACCGATGTCGGGAAAATGCTCAGCATCATCACAAGGCAAAGCAGGGTGCAAAAGAATCGCTTGCAGAAATACATTGTTTTCATTTCAGTCTCCCTTGGTTATCTAAAATTGATATGGCTTATGCTTCGGTTTCTAAATCACTTTTCTGCCGCAGTGCGGGCAATACTGTGCATCCGTCGCCAGTGTGATCCCGCAGTGCGGACATTCAAAATGCATTCTTTTGTAAAAATCGAAGAGGGTTTTGATTGGCAGCCGGGTTTTGCAGACGGGGCAAAACAGTGTGCGCGCGCCCACAATTTGACCGCATTTTGAGCAGACTTTGAGTTTTCTCATCGCATACGGTCCCATACCCAAAGACTCAAGACGGATGTATTTTTCGCTTTTCACCGAATCAATCATCGAAATTCCCTCCGTAAATCAGCTGCTTCCCGCATCTCGGGCAAACCGCATCGGCAGCGGATACCTTTGCACCGCAGGACTTGCAGTACTCCGGCGTATTTTCCCACGGCGCACAGGCCACACATTCCAGTGCATCTGCGTTGAACATGGCGTCCACAACCCATTTCCCGCATTTGTGACACAGGCTGAAATGCGTCTTCCCTTCCTCCGTCCATGCAAGTTCCAGTTCGTGCTCAGGGGTGTCTGCGCGATACGGCTTTGTTGTGCAGACCAGTGCACCGGTCAGATCACAAAAGAAGGCATACCGATTTCCGCCAGAATCTGCGATAATTTTGTACTGCGCGGTTTTCTTTTTTGGCATACGCATAATCTCCTCCCTTCCAAACGATGACGGTAAAAACAATTATCTTTTCAAACATATTGCACCAGCCATTGACGGTTGCGCGGCAATATGCTATAATAAATAAAGAAATTTGGGGTGGTCTCCGAATCCGTTGGCGCGCTTCCGGAGACATGATGCCGGTCAGCATCACGGGGTACCCCACGCTCTCTTTGGAACGATAACAGGATATATACCCTCCTTAAAACTGCTCCTGCAACGACTATTATACAAATCTTCGGCTTTTTGTCCCCCACCCAAACCGGCAAAAGGTGGGGAAACAGAAAAATTTTTCTGCTTTTTTTGCAGATTTCTGCCCGCAAAAGCCGAAAACGGGCGATTATCTCGCTCAGGAGGAAAACTCATGAAAAAGCATTACACACGCATCTTATCCGGTCTCCTTCTGCTCTTGCTTCTTGGCGGATGCTTCGGCGGATGTTCTACCAAAACGCTGCTCGATCCCAAGAATCCGATCACGCTGACCATCTGGCATGTCTACGGCGAGCAGGCCGATGCCCCAATGAATCTGCTCATCGAAGAGTTCAACAGCACGGTCGGCCTCGAGAAAGGCATCCGCATCAATGTCACCAATGTCACCTCGACCTCCAAGCTGCTCCCTCAGCTGCAGGATGCTCTGGCAAAAAATCCCGGTGCGCTGGAAGTGCCCGATCTCTTCTCCTGCCACACGCAGAATGCAGCGACACTCGGTGCTGATGCACTGTTGGATTTCAGCGATTGGGTGCGTCCGGAAGAGCTCAAGGCTTATGTTCCGGAATTTCTGGAAAGCGGCAGGATCGACGGCAAGCTGGTTGTCTTCCCTGTCTCCAAGTCGACCTATGCCCTCTTCATCAGCGGTACGCAGTTTGACCGTTTTTCGGCCGACACCGGCGTAACCTATGACAGTCTGTCCACCTGGGAGGGGTTCTTCTCTGCGGCCGAGGCTTATTACCGTTGGTCGGGCGGCAAGCCTTTCTGCGCTTTTGACTATCTGATCCGCCACATGGAGCTGGATGTGCTCTCGCGTTACGGCGAGCTGACCTACACGGAAAACGGCTGGTATGACGAAACGTCTCCTGCCGTCAAGGAATCCTTCTCCATGTTTGCCCGCGCGTTGGCGCAGGGACATATTGCTGTCTCCGACCTCTACGCCAACACACAGGTCATGACCGGTGAGGTGCTCTGCGGCATCGGTTCCTCCGCCGCGGTGGGCTATTACAATGATACGATTACCTATCCCGACAACACGTCGGAGAAAATGCAGCTGCAGGTGCTTCCGCTGCCCAAGTCGGGCGGCAAGGAGGAGTACATGCCCCAGACCGGTGTTGGTCTCTGTGCATTCAAGACGACCGATCAGAAGGCTGAAGCGGCGGCTGAATTTGTCAAGTGGTTTACCGAGAGCCGGCGCAATCTCGACTTTGTGGTCAAAACCGGTTACATGCCCGTCACCGACGGCGCTTTTGATGCCATTGCGTCCTACGCTTTCACCGATGCCGGTTATGCCAATCTCTATGCCGCCATCAACGCCATGTATCAGACCTGTACGCCCATTGTCCGTCCCGATTTCGCAGGCTTTTATGACAAAACCAATGCCCTCTACGGCGGCATTCGGGAAAAGCAGCCCGACTGGATCAAGCGGGCGCAGAACGGAGAGGAGATTGCCGCACTGACGGCAGAGATCTGGGACTTCTTCTGCGCCATCGATTAAGCTGAGGTGGGATTATGCCGAAAATCTCCACCTTCCGATATGCAGATTGGTCGCTTAAGCGAAAACTGTTTGTTTACATGCTCCTGCTTGCCCTCATCCTGCTGGCAATTCTGGCGGCCGGTTTGATCATATTCGGTCGGACAAAGAGCACGGCCGATCACTATACCGAATCGCTTGAGGTACAGATGGAGGTATTCGAGAAGGACATCACCGTGCACTTCGACCACCTTGCCGCTTCAGCCGTCACGATGTCGGCAGAAATGTCCGCCATTCTGGACGAGCAGCTGACGCTCCGTCAGATCGCCTTTGCCGACCTGACCGATTCGGATGCGGGCATCGCGGCTGTCCAGGAGGCCATGATCGAGCCGCTGCGGCAAAAGCTTCTGCAGGTCAACTGTTCAGGTGTGTTTGTTATGCTGGATGCGACGGTCAACAGCGCACTGCCACAGGCCGCTCGATCCAAAACCGGCCTGTATCTGCAGACCACCGGTTACGACATCGCCAACCCAGATATTCTGATGTACCGCGGGCGATCGGATATTGCGCGGGCGCACGGAATCATGCCGCACCGCAAATGGCGGCTGGAATTCCGCACCGATCTGCTTCCCGGTCACACCGCAGACTTCTCCGATCTCGCGGCTGATTCTCTTGCGCAGGCCTGGCGCGTCAGTGACATGTTTACCCTTCCCGGGACATCCGAGCGTGCACTGCTGCTGACCATTCCCGTACTGGGGCCGGACGGAAGCGTGTGGGGCATCTGCGGCGTTGAGATCAGCGCCAGCTACTTTTTGACTTATCATCAGCAGCCGGCGAAGCTCCCCCATCTCAGCTGTCTGCTGAGCCAAAAGCATGAGAACATTCTAATCACTGCCGAATCGCTCAACTGCGGCGGAAGCGACGCATATTTCCATACGATGACCGACGATTATGCCATCATGCGAACGGGTGATGTGCTGATGCGCTTCCAAGCGGAAAATTTCTCCTACATCGGGCTGACCAAGCCGATTTCCCTCTCGCCCGGCCAGGCTGAGCACACCCTGTCGGTGATGATTCCGCTGGAGGATTATCAAGGCGCAATATACAAAGGCATTGTGCAGACCCTGGCGCTTACCCTCCTGCTGTTCTTCTTTACGGTGAGCTTCTGCCGATATTTCAGCCGACGCTTTTTATCCCCGTTGCTGGCGGCACTTGAGCAGATTAAATCCGATCAGCGCGACGAAGTGTCCTCCAATATTCCCGAAATCCTTGACCTGATCGACTATCTGAGTCGACAGGAGCAGGAACACGGTGAACAGGTGACTGCGCTTGAACAGCAAAACCAAGCCGCTGAAGACGAAAAACGCCGTCTGCAGGCCGAATACGAGCAAGCCTTGCGCGATGTCAGCCGCATCGAAACGGAGTATCGGGAGGCACAGAACGAGCTCCAGCGCGTGCAGGCCAAAATCGAACGGCTTGCCTATTCCCGCAAGGCCGAGATCGATCCGGCAGATTATCAATTCTTCTTGGACGGCCTGCAAACGCTGACCGAGACCGAACGCAACCTGTTTGCCTATTATCTTGCCGGGAAAAGCGCGAATGATATTCTCGTGCTGATGAACATCAAGGAAAGCACCCTCAAATATCACAACCATAACCTCCTGGGCAAGCTTGGTGTGTCCTCGCGCAAGCAAATGCTGCGCTATGCCGAGGTCATGCGCCAACAAAAGGAGGCGATTCAATGAGACAGTTTGAACGGTTCCTTCGCTTTACGGCCGCGCTGGCTGCGGTGTGCTTGACGGTCGGCTGTCCGGGGTGCAGTTTCCCTGCCCCTGCCCTCCCCCCTACGCCGCCGACTGAAACAGCCGAGCCGACGCCAGAGGCGTCTGTCACGCTGCCTGCTCCGCCGCGCTATGCGGTCAATCCAGATGCGCCGGAGGTCTTCTCTGCGGAAGCGGAGCGCCGGGCGGCAGAACGCATTGATTCTGCCATTCATACAGCGATTCGGCTGATGAACACGCTGGATATTGAACCGATTGACGTTCTCACCTGCGATTATGCCAAGCGGCCGAAGCAGAGGGATCAGCTTTCCCCCGAATCGGCTGTGCTGTATGACCGCATGCTCGAAGCGGCCGAGTCGTTCTCCGATTATCACTTCAGCGAGCGGGACTATACGGGAACTGATTTTTTCAACACCTTCGTCACCGCGCTGGATGCCCTGCGCGTCGACCGCACCGACCTTTTCCTTTACTGTGACGCCCACATTCAGGGCAGCGAGTATCGCTCAAGCTATTTCATGCCCGGCGACAGCTTCAATAAGCCCTGCGATGATCGCGAGGCAATTCGCGCCGAGAAGGCATACTGCGATGCAGTCGTGGCGCGCATCATCGAGATGATGCCGCAGGGGCTTTCTGCGGGCGAGATGTGCTGGTATTTTCTGCTGGTCCTTTCGGCCGGGGTGGAATACGATTACCGGGAGGATTATCCGCTGTACGATTATCAGGCCTACGGGGCGCTGTGCGGCGGGGTGGCCGTTTGCTCGGGCTACGCGCAGGCCTTCTACCGCCTTTGCCGCGAGGTCGGGATCTCCTGCTGGTTCTGCCGCGGCACAACTGTTGCAGGCCGGCATGCGTGGAATAGGCTGGACACCGCATCGGGCCTTGTCTACCTGGACATCACCTGGTACGACACTGATGACCTCTCCACGCACTACCGCGAGGGGAAGGAGCAGTATCTCTTCATGAATGAGGAGAAATTTGCTTACGAAGGCTACATCGAAGAAAACAGGCAATAAAAAAACAGGTCAACCGAGTTTATGGCTTGGTTGACCTGTTTTGATTTTGGCCTTATTTCTTTCCGGCAAGGCGATCGACGTCGGCGTCGGCACCGATGATGGAGACAATATCATCGGCCGCGAAGACACGAGTGGGCGAGGGCGCGCAGTTGACCGGCCCGCCCTTGGCGCGGACGGCAATGACATTAACCTTCTCACGGCGGCGCAGATTCAGTTCAAGTAGGGTCTTGCCGATCCAGCTGGGCGGGATCCGCATCTCGACGATGCGGTAGCCGCTCTCAAAGTCAAGGCTTTCGATGACGTTATCGTGCCCCAGCATGTAGGCGAGTTTTTCGGCCGTGTCCTCCTCCGGGAAGGCGATCATATCCACACCGAGGCGCTGGAGGACACGCTTATGCCCTTCGTTGAGCGCGCGGGCAACGATTTTCGGCATGCCGAGATCCTTGAGCATAATGGTCAGAAGGATGTTATCGTTGATGTTGCTGGCAGTACAGACGATGGCACAGTCGTAGTCGAGAACACCGGCTGCGCGAAGCACTTTTTCGCTGGTCGGATCTCCCACGACGGCCGACGTGACCGCGTCAGCCAGCGCATTGACGGCATCCGAATCTTCATCGATGATCAAAACCTGATGCCCCGATTTGGCCAGCGACAGGGCCAGGGTTTGTCCGAACCGGCCGAGGCCGAAAACGCAAAAACTCTTCATCGTTATTTCCTCATTTCATTGGTTTATGGATGATTTCCGCCTTAACCGATCAGCAGGTTGGCATCGGGGTAAGCGATGCAGTTCTGCGCACTGCTCTGCCCGAGCATGACGGCATAGGTGACGGTCAGAATACCCACACGGCCGAAGTACATGTGCAGCATCAGCACCACCAGTTCAATCCCCCCAAGCGTTGGCGTCAAGCCAAAGGAGATACCGACCGTGCCGGCGGCGCTGGTCACCTCATAGAGGGCTGTCATGGCGTCCACACCGCCGTGCGCGATTAGGATGACGGTGCCAACAAAGATAACGGCAATCTGCATCAGCAGCAGGACGGCGGCCTGCATGAACTGCGCCGGGGTAATGCGGCGACCCAGAAAATTGATATCCCGGTGGCCGGCGAGCGTGCGGACGACAGTCAGCACGACAACGCCAACGGTAACCAGCTTGATGCCGCCGGCTGTTGAGCCGGAGGCGCCGCCAACAATCATCAGAAGTACACCGAGCAGCTGGGATGGCGCAGTCAGCTGTGCGTTGTCCACCGTCGCGAAACCGGCGGTGCGCAGTGTCATCGATTGGAAAAGCGCAGACAGCAGCTTCTCGCCAAATGGCAGGCCGCCAAAGGTGTTGGGGTTATTCCACTCGAAGCAGAGAAAGAGGAGTGCGCCTCCGAACAGGAAGATTGCAGCAAGCAACAGCACAAAACGCGAATAGACGCTGAGGCGCTGGCGCAGGCGAACGAAATTGATGACATCGCTCCAAACGAGAAAACCGATGCCGCCGATGGTCACCAGCAGAATAACCGTTAGGCAGACGACCGGATTGTCGGCGAAAGCCATCAGCGAAGTGTACGGCCCGCTGTATCCGCCGAAAATGTCAAAGCCTGCGTTGCAGAAGGCAGTGACGGAATGGAAAACGCCGTACCATATGCCCTGCTCCCAGCCAAAGATTGGAACGAACTGGGTAGCCAGTGCGGCTGCACCGACAAGTTCAAAGGCGAGCGTGCCGAGAATGACACGCTTGACCAGGTCGGTCATGCTTTCCAGGCTATTGAGACCATAGGATTGCGCGATTAGAATACGTTCACGCGGGGTGATGTGCCGACGGACCAACATCGACAGCATCACGGCGATTGACATGAAGCCAAGGCCGCCGATCTGGACGAGGACGAGGATGACCGTCTGACCGAATGTACTCCAATATGTTCCGGTATCGACTACCACCAAACCGGTAACACAAGTTGCGCTGACCGAGGTAAATGCCGCCGTGAGCGGCGCGGTCAGCTCTCCCGATACGCTGGCGATGGGCAACATCAGAAGAAGCGTTCCCACCAGCATGATCAAGGGAAACCCTAGGGCCAGGACCTGCGTTGGCGTCAATTTTCGCATTGTATCACCTCCCGAATGACATCTGCTTAATAGTATAGCATAAAATTTGCCTTTGCACAAGGGGTAGTGGAAAAACTCTGCTTCTTTGCAAAAAAACAGACAGGAAAGCAAATGCTTTCCTGTCTGGCAGTCAAAGTAAAAAGCCTAAGAAGGACAGTACGCCGTAGCTGATCAACGTCACGATAATGCCGGCGCTGATGACGCCCAGCAAAATCGCGGGGACAGCAATGCGCGGCTTTACCCGAAAGAGTGCCGCGACCAGTGCACCGGTCCATGCACCCGTTCCGGGCAGCGGAATGGCCACCAAAATCAGCAAGCCCCCAAAAGCGTAGCGCTCAACCTTGGATGCGTGCTTTTCGGCCTTGCGGAAGAGCCAATCGGCAATCTTTCGGAAGAGTTTGATCGGGCAGCCACGCATCCAGTCCAGGATAGCGCGGATGAAGAGCAAAATGAACGGCACCGGAATAAAGTTACCAATGACAGAAACCGCCATATTGGTGTACCACGGTAGTTCAAGTGCTGCGCCGACCGGAATTGCGCCGCGCAGTTCGATGATCGGAACCATCGAAATGAAGGCGACCCAGAGAATGTTTTTGATCGAACCCATGTTTTCCTCCGAAAGCGAAATTATCTGTGCAGAATGCCCGACACACGCTTATACAACAGTGCGGCGAGAACCGAGCAGATGATGCCCTTGAGTAGATTGAACGGTGCGACGGCGAAGACGATCATCGACTTGAGGTCGGTGACAGCGCCGTTGACCGCGCTGGCTGCGGCAAGGATGGCATCGAGCGGCATCTTATACATCTCGACGTAGGTGGGAATAAGGACAAAATAGTTGAGCAGCGACCCAACGATCGCCAGCGAAACTGTGCCGATTGCCATACCGAGGATGGCGCTCTTGAGCGACTTCTTGTGTCGGTAGATCAGCGCAGCCGGGACAACAAAGACGCACCCGGTGACGAAATTGGCGAGTTCCCCTACAAATGCAGTGGTGGTGCCATCCAGCAGCAGATTGAGCAAATTCTTCAGCAGCTCGATGAGCACACCGGCCACCGGCCCCAGCGCAAAGCCACCGATCAGGATGATGGTCTCGCTCAGATCCAGCTTATAAAAACCGGGCGCAAACCACAGCGGGAACTCAAACATCATCAGAAGGACAGCTACGGAGGCCAGAACGGCGATTTTCACGATGTACTTAATGGCGGCAGAATGGTTACGTTTCATGTGCGTCTCCTAACATATGCAATATGGTTAGAAGAGAAAAGCACCCCCAAAAAACACTTCGGGGGTGCAGTCATCTTCTTCTCTCATCCGGACTATGACCGTCGGCACAGGAGTCTCACCTGTTCGGCGCACGCTGTTGCGCGCGTTCGCGGGCTTTACCGCCGGTATGGAATTTCACCAATCCCCAAAGAATGATTGATAAAACAGGGTGGATGCCGAAACATCCACCCTGCGTGTAGTTAAGACAATTAGTCCTTGATGTCGATAACGACGCCCGAACCAACGGTACGGCCACCCTCACGGATAGCGAAGCGGAGACCCTTCTCGATAGCGATGGGGGTGATCAGCTC
>JAFWBJ010000046.1 GCA_017507145.1 Clostridia bacterium
GGGGCATACTATAAGGGCAACCCCATTTTGCAAACGAAAGGACATGCGTATGAAACGAGCTTCGGGTGTGCTGATGCACATCTCTTCCCTCTGGGGGGACTACGGCGTGGGCAGCCTCGGTGAGCCGGCCCGCGAATGGATCGATTTTCTTGCCGATGCCGGCTTTTCGGTCTGGCAGGTGCTCCCCTTCTGCCTGCCCGACGAGCACAATTCGCCCTACAAATCGCTGGGCGCTTTCTCGCTCAATCCCCTCTTTCTTGATCTGCCCACCCTCGCCCGGGCGGGCCTCCTGACCGAATCCGAGCTGGCCGGCGCCAGACAGCACGCGCCCTGGCAGTGCGAATTCGATCGCCGCGATGAGCGGATGGCATTGCTTTTCCGCGCTGCCTCGCGCTTTACCGACACCGCCGCGCTTGACGCCTTCGACGATGCCCATCCGCAGATCGCGCAGTTCTGCCGCTTCATGGCCCTGCGCGCCGCCAACGGCGATGCCCCCTGGCAGAGTTGGCAGACCGATGTGCCCGATCCGACCGTTCTGCACGCCTGGCGCTTCTTCCAGTACGCCTTTCTTGCGCAGTGGACTGAGATCCGTGCCTATGCCGCCGCGCGCGGCATTGCGGTGATTGGCGATCTGCCCATTTATGTGGCCCTCGACAGCGCCGACATCTGGGCAAATCCCGAGCAGTTCCGGCTCGACCGCCGCGGGCAGCCGACTGCCGTTGCCGGCGTGCCCCCCGATTATTTTTCTGCCGACGGTCAGTTGTGGGGCAATCCGCTCTACCACTGGGGGCGGATGAAGGCCGACGGCTACGCCTGGTGGCGGGCGCGGATGGCGCACATGAACGCCCTCTTTGACGGGGTGCGCATCGATCATTTCCGGGGCATCGAGGCCTATTACGCCATTCCCGCCGGCGAGACGACGGCGCGCGCGGGCAAGTGGATCAAGGGCCCGGGCATGCCCTTTGTGCGGATGCTGCGCGAGGTGTGCGGCGAGGGGCTGCTCATCGCCGAGGATCTGGGTGAGATCACCCCGGCGGTGTGGAAGCTGGTGCGGGACAGCGGCTTTCCCGGCATGCGGGTGCTGCAGTTTGCCTTCCTCGGCGACGGCGATTCCCCCCACCTGCCTCACAACTACCCAAACAACTGCGTGGCCTACACCGGTACGCACGACAACGACACCCTGCTCGGCTATCTGCTTGGGCTGGATGATGCCGCAAGCGACCGCTTCCTCGCCTACTGCGGCTATGCCGGCTCGCGCGACGGAAGTCGGGATGCCATTCTGCGCACCGTGCTGGGCAGCCACGCCGGGCTGGTCATCCTGCCGGTGCAGGATCTGCTTTTTTACGGCAGCGACTGCCGGCTCAACACACCCGGCCGGGCCGAGGGGAACTGGCAGTACCGCGTGGCCCGGCATCAGCTGGCCGAACTTGACCCCGCCCGCCTGCGCGAGATGAACCTGCGCTATGGCCGCATCTGACAAAAAAACCGCCCTGACCGAAATCGGTCGGGGCGGGTTTTTATCGCTTACTCAGCGAAACGGGCGATGGACTGGTTGATCTCAGCCGCGATCTTGTCTGCGGTGGCATCAGCGGTCAGCGGAATCTCAGCGAAGATCTCGCCGCCCTTCTTGGTGACGCGCAGGATGGCGTAGCGGGCAAACTGGGTGTAAGCCGCATCGACGGGAGCATCCACCAGCTCAGCCTTCTCAAGCTCTGCGAAGGGGGCCTTGGTCCAGGTCTCGTCTGCCTTTGCCTCGATCAGCGAAGCAAGCTTCTTGCCGAGCGAGAGCTCATCGGGGTCGATCAGAATACCCGAGAAGCAGTAGGTCGAGGAACGGGCCTTGCCGTCGCCGCCGCGCTTGACGTGCTGAACGTCCTTGAACCAGTAGCAGTAGAAATACTCGGGCTTGCCGCGGCGCTTGGGCTTGGGGGCGTCAGCGCTGACCTTCAGGCCGGCAGAGCGGGAGTGGTCGGTGATGAACTTGTCAACAAACTCTTCCTCAAAAGCCTTCTGTGCACGGGCGATGCCGTCGTCCACGTCGCTGTCCTTGACCTTCTTGCTGCTGGAAAGCAGAAGCATAACGCCGCCGACAACCGCTACCACAATACCGATGATGCGCAGCTCGTAAACAGCGAAAGCGGCAACCAGGCCGAGCAGCACCAGAACGAGACCGGCGATCAGCAGGGGGGTGGAAGCCTTAGCAGTGAAGTACTTTTGATTCATCTGATGATCCATGATCGAATCCTCCTATGTAGGGAAATTTTATATATCAAAGCAGGTGCTTGATATTCCGGTAGGGCAACAGCCGCAGGATGGGCGGGGAATTTCACGGCGGCATCCTTTCTTTGACACAGAAAATCGCACAGATATATTTCATTATAGCAAAAAAAACGGGATTTGGCAAGGGGGTTTTGCTTTCTTCGGTGCAGTTTTGCCGATTTTTTTGCGCTTTTGGCAAAAAAAATCCCGCAGACTCCGGAGACGTGGGATTCTGCAGGACGAATCGATCAGGCATACAGCCTGCGGTGGAGTTTGCGGAAGGCGAAAATGAGGAAGACAATATGGGTCAGCACGGCCAGCGACCAGGAGATGGGGTAGGAGAGGTAGAGTGAAGAGAGACGGTGTTCCTCGGGGACAAACGGGAAGACGGCATAGATCCAGACCACACGCAGTACGCAGATGCAGACCAGCGAGATGATCATCGACTGCGTCGAGTGCTCCATGGCGCGCATCAGGCCGACCAGCACTTCGTTGATGCCGCAGATGAAATACGGAAGGCAGACGAACATTAAGCGGACCATGCCGGCAGCGATGACCTCGGTTTCGCCGGGGCGGTAGATGCCCAGCAGTATCTCGCCGAAGCTGAAGAGACCCAGGCCCATGGCCAGACCGGCCGCGACCGACATGCCGGCGGCCACGAAGGCGACCCGACGGACCCGATCAAGCTTGCCCGCACCGAGATTTTGCCCGGCGAAGGTGAGCGAGCTGTGGTAGAAGGCATTCATGGTGGTGTAGGCAAAGCCCTCCAGATTGGAGGCCGCGGCATTGCCGGCCATGACGATCTCCCCAAAGCCGTTGATGGTCGATTGAATGAGGACGTTGGAGATCGAGAAGAAGGAGCTTTGGATGCCGGCGGGGATGCCGATGCGGACGATCTGCCCGAACTCCCGGCGGTGGATACGCAGATGGCGGGGGTTGAGACGCACCGTCCCGCCGTCCCGGATCAGACAGCGAAGCACCATAAACGCCGAGAAGCACTGCGAGAGCACCGTAGCCAGCGCAACGCCGGCGACGTCCATGTGAAGAAAGATGACAAAAATGAGGTTCAGCACGACATTGATGACACCGGCAATCGTGAGGTAGGCCAGCGGCCGGCGGGTATCACCGACGGCGCGCAGGATGGAGGCGCCGAAATTGTAGAGCATGTTGGCCGGCAGCCCGCAGAAGTAGATACGGACATAGAGGGCCGCGCTGGGCAGGACCGAGGCGGGAGTATCCATCCAGCCAAGGAAAATGCCGGCGAAGCAGAAGCCGAAGATGCCGAACAGGACGCCGCCGACACCGGCCACGGTGATGGAGGTGTGTACGGCGCGGTCAACGGCGGTGTCATTCTTGGCGCCGAAGGAGCGCGAAACGACAACCGATGCGCCGACCGACAGACCGACGAGCAGATTGATGATGAGACCGGTCAGCGAGCCGGTCGAGCCGACGGCGGCGAGGGCGGTGTTGCCGTCCTGTGCAAACCGGCCGACAACCACGATATCGGCAGCATTGAAGAGCAGCTGGAGAATACCCGAGAGGATTAGCGGCAGGGTGAAGCGCAGAATCTTGCCCGCGATCGGGCCGCTGCACATATCGATTTCATAGCGGTTTGCCATGTGCAAATTTACCTTTCTGTTAAGAATAACCGGGCGGAATGCTCAGGTATGGGCGGACGCTTGGGTGAGCAGATCGATGATGTCGGCCACGCCGCCTTCGGCACAGCGCAGACGGGTGGTGTGGGGGATATCGGGCTGGTCAGCAGCTGCCGAGCCGAGAAGGGCGTAGCCCTGCCCTGCCTCGCGGAGCATGGTGAAATCGTTCCAGGCATCCCCGAAGGTGACGATGTTCTCGCGGGGGATGCCCATCTCCCCGGCAACGCGGGCGACAGCATGCCATTTGTCGGCGGCGCGGGGATAGATGAGACAGCGGGGGCCATCGGCGAACTTCGGCTGAGGGATGATGTGCAGACCGGTGTCCGGCGCGAAGTGGTCGGCACATGCCTGCAGGGCGTCAAGATCGGACAGGAAGACGCCGATGCGCGCGGCGGGGATATGGGGAATGCAGTCAGCCGAGAAGAGGTGCGTATCACAGTCCTCGGCCAGTACGCCAAAGTAGCCCCCCTGCGGCATGCGTGTGACCCAGAGCTGATCGCCGTATTCGAGAAAAACATGCGCATCCGGCCAGCGGGAAAACACCGCGGTGAGGGCGGATTCGACTGCTTCGGCCGAGATGACCGTTTCGGCCTCGGGATAGGTCGGGTCGCCCGGGTGCATCAGGCGTGCGCCATTCTGCAGGCAGATGGGGGTGTCCAGTTCAAGTGCGTCCCAGACCCATTTTGCGCAGGGCAGCGGCCGTGCGGTGGCAATCATGCAGCGATGTCCTGCGGCGCGGGCGCGCGAGACGGCGCCCTGCAGCCGGGGCTCCAGCACGCGGTAATCGGGCAGGACAGTTGCATCAAGGTCGAAGGCGAAGAGGTAGGCCATGGAGGCTCCTTTCGGACAGAAGTTACTCTTATCATTATAACGCCGGAAATCAAAAAAAGCAAGAGGATATTTGACATATCTTCTCGCTTTTTTGTTTGGATTTCGCTATGCGGACAGGGCATTCCCGGCTTCGCTGATGCGGATCAGCGCCACACTCCGGTCGTCGGGGCGGGGATTGCGCCGGGCGGCTTCGGCGAGGATTTTCTCGGCTACCGTGTGCAGATCCTCCCCCTCGTCCCAGCTGCAGGAGAGCATATCCAGCAGCCACACGCTTTCTTCAAAGCCCTGCGCAATGCCGTCGCTGAGCATGACGATGACATCGCCCGGCTCGACGTCAAAGCAGAGCTGTTCGGCATCCAGCGCACGCATAATGCCGATGGGCACGGTCTTGGACTGTAGCTTGAAGAGGTTGCCGCCGCGGCGGACATAGGAGGGGGCGGCTCCGCTTTTGATAAAGGAAGCCCGGCCCGAGATGAGGTCGAGCTCCATGAGGTCGATGGTGGCCGAGCACTCGATGCCTTTGGCTCGGACGAAGGTGTTGAGCAGGCGAAGGGCGGTCTCGCGGCGGTTGCCGGCGGTGAGCATTTTCTCGAGGAAAACGGTGCAGATCCGGGCAGTCAGCGCCGCCTCGCGTCCGCTGCCCATGCCGTCCGAGATGAGGGCGTAGAAGCAGTCGGCGCGGTTGTTCTCGAAGGTCAGCAGGCTGTCCCCGCAGGTCTCGCTCCCATCGGCCGAAGCGGCGAACCTGACCGCCTCTGCCGTATAGCGGGGAGCGGCCGAGAGCCGCATGGAGAGCAGGTCATCCCGCACCGAAAAGACGGGTGTGCTCAGCGCAAAGCCGCAGCAGCTGCCGAAGGCACGGCGAATGTCCTCCACCCCAAGCCCGGCCCGCCGCAGATCCAGCCCGTCGGCGATGATCTGCTTGCGCCGTGTGCCGTAGGCGAGGATGCCCCGCGAACCCAGCCGCAGATCGGCCGCGCATTTGCGGACCCGTGCGGTCAGCTCGTCATCGATGGCGTAATCGGCCTGCTCGGCGGCCAGTGTCTCAGACAGAATGGCCGAGATGGCGGCATAATCGACGGCGAAGACCTCGGTGCGGTCGCCCCGCAGGGTCTCGGCCCAGAGGTCGGCGGCGGCGCGGTTGATGTCGGCCAGAATGGCCTCGATGGAGGGACAGCGCTGCAGCAGATAGTCGGGGACGGCCGCGGTGCTGGCCTTGCCCGAGCCGTGCAGTTCGATGGTCAGCTTACCCAGCACGTCGACGGTGGAGCCGTATTCTTCCTCCCAGCAGAGCTCGCGATTGACGCAGGTGCGGCAGTGGCTGTCGCAGGCTTCGTCGCAGATGCGGCGCAGTTCGATCACGCCGGGGCGGCGCAGGCGGTCGGAGAGGTTGCTGCAGATCTGCGAGAGGGCCGAGAAGGTGTCCGAGAGGGCCCGGATCCGCGCTTCGGCCGACTCGGCACGCTGGGCCGAGATGGCGGCTGCGGCAGGATCGGCGGCCGATGTCCCGGCGGCGACGGTATGCACAGCGGCGGCCGGCGGGTAGAGCCCCAGCCGCTCGGCCGACAGGACGAAGATGCTCCCGCAGACCAGCGCCGGCACAAGGCGGATCAGCGCCGTCAGCCCGTCGGTGTAGCCACCCCAGATCATCCCCAGCAGGGCGGCCACCGTCACGGCGGCAGTTGGGGTGCGGGGCCAGAGCAGGCCGGCCGCCCCCGCCGCGATGCAGAAGAGGGGGGCATAGAGGGGCGTGATGCAAAGCCCGCAGCCGAAGCCGAGCAGCATCCCCCGCCCCACGCCGCACTGCCGCGTGACGGTCATGGTCAGCACGAAGGCGAGGAAGACGCCCGCCGAGATGCCGAGCAGCTCGACCTCCCGTACCGCACAGCAGAGCGAGATCAGCAGTCCACCGACCGCCGCCTCCCGCAGCAGGGCCGGCTGTTCGCCCGGTGAGAAGAAGGGGGCGTAGAGCAGGCAGATCAGAGGGGCCGCAACCATGCAGAAGAATGCGCTGAACAGGTCATAATAGCGGAACCCACCCGCAAAGAGGGGGACGATGCTGACCGCGAAAGCGGCGGCACAGGCGGTGGCCATCCGCAGCATCAGGCTCTCGCCGAAGAGCGGCGCACGCCCCGCCGGTCGGGCAAGTGCCCGCACCCGCTCAGCAAAGGGGACGCTCTCCTCGCGTGCCGGCACGTCCAGCGTCAGCCGCACCAGGATGCGAATGCCGATGATCAGCGGATAGACGGCCAGGTGCATCCACCCACCGGCCGAATCGGGGCTGCCGGCGGCGAAAACCGAGGTGCATAGCCCTAACAGCATCCAGCCGGTCCGCTGCCGTGCCGCGCAGAGCAGCGCAATGCCGAGCGGCTGTGTGCCAAAGGGCAGCGTGGCCTGCCCGAGCAGAAAAGCGATCAGCGCCCAGGCGAGGTCAGCGGCGCGTGCGCGCAGGGTGGGGTTGGATTTGGTGCGGGCTTGAGAGAGGGCATTTGGCTTGTCCATGATGTTCATCTTCCTTTCGTGTTCTGCCGAGTTCCCCCTCATTGTACCGCAGATCGGCCGCGCGGCCTGTCGAAGCGGGAGAGAGGAAAAAAGAAGATTTGCACGATGATGCGCTCTTTCTGCCCGTCTGCCGCGAAACGGCACGGGAAAGGAAATATTTATGTGTTTTTTTCATTAAAAATGCAAAAAAGCACTTGACAAATGGATTTTGTTGATTTATAATAAGCCTACACGACCCGATGCACCGGCATCGGTACAAGGAGGAACCGAACATGATCCAAAGAAAAGGTAATCTGATGGGGGTGCGCACCGACGTCAAGGTGCTTGATGCCACCCTGCGTGACGGCGGCCTGTGCAACAGCTTCCGCTTCAGCGATGACTTCGTCCGCGCACTGTATAAAACCAATATCAAGAGCGGCGTGGATTATATGGAGTTCGGTTATAAGGCAGACCCTGACCTTTTTGATGTGGACGAATACGGTCCTTGGAAATTCTGCCGCGAGGAGGATATTCGCGGCATCGTGGGCGAGAATGTTTCGGACATGAAGCTGGCGGTGATGGCCGACGTCGGCCGCTGCAATTTCCGCCGTGACTTTGCGCCCAAGGCTGAGTCGGTCATTGACATGGTGCGGGTTGCCTGCTACATCCACCAGATCCCGGCCGCCATCGAGATGATCGAGCATCTGCATGCCCTCGGCTACGAGACAACCTGCAACATCATGGCCATCTCGCAGGTCAGCGGCAACCAGATCGAGGAGGCGCTGGAGATGCTCTGCGCATCGCCGGTCGATGTCATCTACCTCGTCGACAGCTACGGCTCGCTCTACCCTGAGAATGCATCGGCGCTGGCCCGAACCTACCTTGAGTATGCCGAGAAAGCCGGCAAGCAGATCGGCTTCCACGGACACAATAATCAGAATCTGGCCTTCGGCAATACCATCGACACCCTCTCGCGCGGCGTCAGTTACCTGGATGCCACCGTACAGGGCATGGGCCGCGGCGCCGGCAACTGCGCCATGGAGCTGCTCCTGGGCTTCCTCAAGAATCCGAAGTACAACCTCTACAGCCTGCTGACCTTCATCGAGCGCTACATGATCCCCCTGCGCGAGTCGGGCGTGGTCTGGGGGTATGACCTGCAGTATATGTTCACCGGTCAGCTCAACCGCCACCCGCGCGAGGCGA
>JAFWBJ010000047.1 GCA_017507145.1 Clostridia bacterium
CATTGTCAAGGGCCTGCGGGATATGGGCCTGCCTTGCTTCGAGCCGGAAGGCGCATTCTATGTTTTCCCCGACATCAGTGGCTTTGGGCTCTCCTGTGAGGAGTTCTGCGAGCGCTTGCTTTATGAGAATAAGGTCGCAATTGTCCCCGGAACGGCCTTCGGTGCCGGCGGTGAAGGCTTTGCGCGCATTTCCTATGCGTATTCGGTTAAACATATTCATGAAGCGCTGAATCGAATGGAGGATTTCCTCAAGAAACTGCGCTGAACAATCCGGTGCTGAATTTAAGGAAGATAGAGCAATGAAAAAGCTTCTTGTCGTTGACGGAAATAGTATTCTGAACCGTGCCTTTTACGGTGTGCGTATGCTGACCACGCGCGACGGCCTGTGTACCAATGCCGTGTATGGGATGATCACGATCCTGACGCGCCATCTTGAAATGAGCCAGCCCGATGCGTGTGCCATTGCCTTTGACCGAAAAGCACCGACCTTCCGTCACCTGCAGTATGCCGGCTACAAGGCAAACCGGAAGGGAATGCCGGAGGAGCTGGCTATGCAGATGCCCTACGCCAAGCAGGCAGCAGAGCTGCTCGGTTTCCACTGCTTGGAGATGGATGGCTATGAAGCCGACGATATCCTGGGGACGCTGGCCCGCTCGGCCCGTGAGGCCGGTGTGGCATGCGATATTCTGACCGGTGACCGCGATTCGCTTCAGCTCATTGACGATGCAGCGGGGACGCGGGTACTTCTGGCGACCAATCAGGAAACCGTAATCTACGATGCGGCTGCTTTCTATGATAAATACGGCGTCCGGCCCGATCAGTTCGTCGATGTCAAGTCGCTGATGGGGGATGCATCGGACAATATCCCGGGCGTAGCGGGAATCGGTGAGAAGACGGCACTCAAGCTGATTGCCGAATACGGCTCGCTCGATGCCATCTACGCCGGCCTGGAGACGGCCGACCTGACCAAATCGGTCAAGGCCAAGCTGGAGCAGGGAAGGGAAAGTGCGATGCTTTCCCGCAAACTGGCCCGGATTTTCTGCACCGTCCCGCTTGAGGTGGAGCTGGAGAAACTGGCCTACGGTGGTATGGACCGTGAAGGCTGCCGAAAACTGTTTGAAGAACTGGAATTCCACGCGCTGATGAAGCGGTTTTCGCTGTTGACCAATGCCTCGGCCGGGGGGCGTCAGCCCTTTGCTGAGACGGCGGCGGAAGCGGACACCCTGCTGGCGCTGGATCCCGCGCTGCCGCTGGCGCTGTCCTTTGATGGCGACCGTGATCTTTTGACTTTCTGCGCCGGCGAGCGGCTGTATACTATCCCCGCTCCGGCCGCCGCACCTATTTTCGCGGATCGGTCGCGCAGCTTGATTTGCTATGACTACAAGACCCTCCGCCATCGGCTGGCCGCAGAGGAAATCGATTTTTCTGCCTGCGCGCACGATGTTATGCTGGCCGCGTATGTCCTGAACTCCTCCGACAGCTATACCATCGCGCGCCTGGTCAATCGCTACCTTGAAGAAGAGTATAACGATGCGATCGGTGATGCGCAGTATGCAGCAGCGCTCTATCCCATTTTGGATGCGCGCCTGCGCGAGACGGGTGCCGATACGCTGATGTACAGCATTGAGATGCCGGCGGCGCGTGTCTTGGCCGATATGGAAACACGCGGGTTCAAAATTGATCGTGACGGCCTTCGCGCCTTTGGTGAGGCGTTGGTACAGTGCGAGGCCGATTTTGCCGAGCGCATCTATACCCTCGCCGGGACAAAATTCAACATCAATTCGCCCAAGCAGCTCGGTGAGGTGCTCTTTGAACAGCTGGGGCTTCCGGCCGGCAAGAAGACCAAGACCGGCTATTCCACCAACGCCGAAGCGTTGGACCGGCTCAGACCTTTTCATCCTATTGTCGATGACATCCTCGATTACCGCCAGGTGGCAAAGCTTCGTTCCACCTATGCTGACGGCCTGCTTCGGGATGCTGATGCGGAGGGGCGTGTGCACACCTCCTTCAAGCAGACCGGAACGGCGACCGGCCGGCTCTCTTCGACCGAGCCGAATCTGCAGAATATTCCGATCCGCACCTCGCTCGGGCGCGAAATGCGTCGCTTCTTTATCCCCGAGAACGAGAACTATCTCCTGCTCGACGCCGACTATTCGCAGATCGAGCTTCGTCTCCTGGCCGATATTTCGGGTGACACCGCGATGATCGAAGCCTTTGCGAACGGCGAGGATATTCATACCTCCACCGCCTGCAAGGTGTTCGGCGTCAAGCCGGATGACGTGACGCTGGAGCTGCGCAAGCGCGCAAAAGCGGTCAACTTCGGTATCGTATACGGCATCGGCGACTATTCCCTTGCCCAGGATCTCGGGATCTCTCGCGCGCAGGCCAAGCGATATATTGAGGATTATCTCGCCGCATATCCGGCCATCGCCGCCTATCTGCGCAATATTGTCCAAGAGGCATATGCCCAGGGTTACGTCACCACCGTCTGCGGCCGCAGACGCTATATCCCCGAACTGTCCGGGCAAAACAAAAACCTGCGCAGCTTTGGTGAACGTGTTGCGATGAACAGCCCGATTCAGGGGAGTGCGGCCGATATCATTAAGGTCGCCATGATTCGCGTGGACGAACGGTTCCGAACGCTCAGCCTTGATGCCAAGCTGATCCTGCAGGTCCACGACGAGCTGATTGTCGAGGCTCATCGTGACTGTGCGGAACAGGCGCTGGAGGTACTCCGCGAAGAAATGGAGCATGCGGTCAGCCTTAAGGTTCCGCTGGACGTTGATGCAAAGATGGGCGAGACTTGGTTTGCCTGTAAATGACAAAATCCCGCAGCACGGTGTGCTGCGGGATTTTGTTAGTTTTCGTCGATATCGAATTCGCGGTGGTTGTCAACGGCGCGCCTGGCGATGGCGCAAAGCCGTTCGCGCAGCCAGACGGGGGAGAGAATCTGCACCGTGCTGTCCAGCATCAGAATGGCGCTGAGGAAGAGGTCAACGTTGGCAAATTCGCAAAGAAAGCAATCTGCGCCGCTGTCGCTTTCTTTGATGATAAACCGGTTGAAGGACATCTGCGCCAGCTTATCGGGAATGCGGAGGGTCGCGGTGAAGGGGATCTGCAGCTGCACATAATGCGGGTGCGCGGGATCAATCCCCTCGCCGGCTGTGTCAAACTGTGTATCCAAGAGCGAAATATAATCGCCGTCCCCCACATTGCGGATGTAGACGGGCAGGGAAAAGTCGGCGGTGTAAGCAAAACCGCGCTTCTCTGCATGGTAGGCCAGCGGCGCTCCCAGTTCCTCGCGCAGATAGCGCAGATCGCGCTGGGCCTGCCGGTGCGAGATACTGAATCGCTCGCAAAGACGCTGGGCATTGGGATAGCGGAAGGCCTTGATTTGCTCGTGAAGCCATTGAATTCGCGTGTAAGCGTTCATTCTGTGCGCTCACTTTCGGTCTCGCTCGGCGCGGAGGCTTCGGCAGGCGAATTCAGCTGAGCGCGTACGTAGGCAAATGCGCCGAAGAGGAAATAGAGCCAAAGCGCAGAGAGTGTAATGAATAGCGTGCCGTAATCCGCCATCACCGGCTGCTTGGCATAAGCGATCAGGCCGCTGATGCCGCCGACACCGCAGAGAAGAACGGCTGCCTGGCCAAAGAAAAAGGCAATGGCAGGCTGATGGCGGTCAAGCAGCATGCGCAGTTCCTGCAGGAGGGCCAGCATGGTGGCAATCAGCGCCAGAAGCACACTGACTTTGACCGGCTCGTTCATCGGATGCGTGAAATCAAAATAGCACTGCGCCAGTTTAATGACGGCCCAGACAACCGGGAAGAACCCAAGGAAGATGCGCCATCCTTTGCGCGCCAGCACGGGCTTGAGTGCGGTAAAGAAATACACCGAACCAAGCAGACCGGATGCCATCGAGATAATATGCAGAACCAGATCGCGGTTCAGATTCATACTGCTCGTGCCGGGGAAGTAACCGCTGCGCAAAAAATTGAAGAGATCCTGTCCCCCGAAGAAGAGGAAAATGAAGCCGCAGAGCGCACAGGCGAAGACCGAAGGCGTGGAGAGTTCCGGCAGGACGGGGCGGAGAGTTCCGCGCGGAATGAAGACGAAAGAAGACGCGGCCCAAACCAGAGACAGCA
>JAFWBJ010000048.1 GCA_017507145.1 Clostridia bacterium
AGCGCGCCCGCCGCAGCGGCGTCAGCTATATCGCCGAGCCCGGCGGCTCGATCCGCGATGATCAGATCATCGAAACCTGCAACAAGTACGATATTGCCATGGCCTTCACCGGCATTCGTCTGTTCCATCATTAAGGTCAAGGGCATGGGGCGCTGCCCCAAACCCCGGTGGGGGAGCTTTTTGAAAAAAGCTCCCCCACGCCCCCGCAAAAACTTTCAACTAACTGTAAAATATGGCGTGGTGGGAAGTTTTTGGGTTTCCAAAGGGTCTTTTTTCAAAAAGACCCTTTGGTGGGGTTTGGGGCAAAGCCCCAAGGTCTTTACAGAAAGGATTAACAATGAAACTGATGGTAGTTGGTGGCGGCGGACGTGAGCACGCCATCATTAAGAAGCTGAAAGAGAATCCCGAGGTGACCGAGATTTTTGCGCTGCCCGGAAACGGCGGTATTGCGGCTGACGCGACCTGCGTGCCGATCGGCGCGAAGGAGATCGACAAGATCGTTGAGTTCGCGGTCGCGGAGAAGATTGACTTTGCCGTCGTTGCGCCCGACGATCCGTTGGTGCTGGGCGCGGTTGACCGCCTGCACGCGGTTGGCATCCCCTGCTTCGGCCCTGAGGCCAAGGCGGCGATCATCGAGGGCAGCAAGGTTTTCTCGAAGAACCTTATGAAGAAGTACAACATCCCCACGGCTGCCTACGAGGTGTTTGATGCACCCGAGCAGGCACTCGGCTACCTGGCGACGGCGGAGTATCCCATCGTCATCAAGGCCGATGGCCTCGCGCTGGGCAAGGGCGTTATCATCGCGCAGAACCGTGCCGAGGCTGAGGACGCTGTCCGCTCGATCATGGAGGATAAGGTTTTCGGCGCCAGCGGCAACCAGATCGTTATCGAGGAGTTCCTCACCGGCCCTGAGGTGTCGGTGCTGGCCTTCACCGACGGCGAGAGCATCGTGCCGATGGTTTCGTCGATGGACCACAAGCGTGCGCTGGACAATGACCAGGGCCTTAACACCGGCGGCATGGGCACCATCGCGCCCAACCCCTGCTACACCACGCCGATGGCCTGGGTCTGCATGGAGCAGATCATGATCCCTACCGTCCGCGCCATGAAGGCCGAGGGCCGCACCTTCCGCGGCTGCCTCTATTTCGGCCTGATGCTGACGCCCAAGGGGCCGAAGGTCATCGAGTACAACTGCCGTTTTGGCGATCCCGAGACCCAGGTCGTCCTGCCCCTGCTGAAGACCGACCTGCTGACCATCATGCGCGCCGTTGAGGAGACCCGCCTGGGCGAGCTCAATGTCGAGTTCGAGGACGGCGCGGCTTGCTGTGTCGTGGTAGCTTCGGGTGGATATCCCGGCAAGTACGCCACCGGATGCCCGCTGACCGTTGATGCGGCCAAGGTGGGCGATGCGCTGGTTTACCATGCCGGCACAAAACTCAATGAGGAAGGCCGGCTGGTCACCTCCGGCGGCCGTGTGCTGGGCGTCACCGCCAAGGGCGCTGACCTGGAGAGCGCCATCAAAGCCGCTTATGCCGCAGTCGAGGGCGTGTCCTTCGACGGCGCTTACCACCGCTCCGACATCGGTGCGCGTGCCCTGCGCGAGGCGCAGAATCTGAAATAAAAGGAGTTCCCGCTATGGTTTATCGCATTTTTGTCGAAAAAAAGCCGGGTCTGGCCGGCGAGGCTGACTCGCTTTGCGCTGATCTGCGCACCCTGCTGGGCATGACGGCGCTGGAAAAGGTTCGCCTCTTCAACCGCTACGATGTGGAAAACATGGACGAGGCGCTGTTCCGTCAGTGCTCCACCACCATTTTCTCCGAGCCTCAGCTGGATGATATCTATGATGAACTGCCCGCCACTGAGGGCGCTGTCTTTGCTGTCGAGTATCTCCCCGGCCAGTACGACCAGCGCGCCGACTCGGCTGCACAGTGCGTACAGCTGGTCTCGCAGGGTGAGCGTCCGTTGGTTCGCTCGGCGAAGGTCTACATTCTTGAAGGTAAGCTGACTGCCGAGGATATTGTCGCTGCTCAGAAGTATGTTATCAACCCCGTTGAGGCCCGTCTGGCTTCGCTGGAAAAGCCGGAAACGCTGAAGACGGCTTATGATATCCCCACCACCGTCGACACGCTGGAGGGCTTCCGCGCCCTCGAGGAGGACGGCCTGCGGGACTTCCTGCGCCAGTACGCGCTGGCCATGGACCTCGATGATGTCCGTTTCTGCCGCGACTATTTCCGCGGCGAGGATCGCGACCCCACTATCACTGAGATCCGCATGCTGGACACCTACTGGTCCGACCACTGCCGCCACACCACCTTCAATACCACCATCGAGAGCGCTGACCTGGCCGATCCCCGGGTTGCCGCCGCTTATGATCGCTATATTGCTGTCCGCGACGAGCTGGGCCGCAAGAAGCCCATCAACCTCATGGACATCGCCACCATCGGCGCCAAGTATCTGCGCGCCAACGGGATGCTCGACGGCATGGATGTCTCCGAGGAGATCAATGCCTGCACCGTTCGCATCAAGGTCGATGTCAACGGTGAGGACGAGGACT
>JAFWBJ010000049.1 GCA_017507145.1 Clostridia bacterium
CCACGAAACGCTGTGGGGCAACCTCAAATATTTCCTCGAAGCCATCATGCCCACCTGCCGCGAATGCGACATCAAAATGGCAATCCATATGGACGATCCGCCATGGGATATCTTCGGTCTGCCCCGCCTGCTCGTCAACGAGGCCAATATCGACCGCTTCTTAACAATGGTAGACGATGAGTACAACTGCCTCACGCTTTGCTCGGGAAGCCTCAACGCCGATCCGAACAACAACGTGGCAGCCATTGTCCGCAAGCACTGCGACAGAATCGCCTTTGCCCACATCAGAAACGTCAAGCATTTCGAGAACGGCGACTTCTCCGAGGCCAGCCACCGCGACTGTGACGGAGATACCGGTATTCTTGACATACTCAAGGCCTACCACGATTGCGGCTTTGCGGGCTATATCCGCCCCGATCACGGCAGACATCTGTGGGATGAGGGCCCCGGAAACGTGCGTCCCGGCTACGGTCTTTATGACCGCGCACTCGGTATAATGTATATGCTTGGCGTCTGGGACAGCCTTGAAAAATTTGATCAATAAGGAGACAGAGCAATGATACAGCTTCCCATTCACATTGACTACAGCGGCAAGGTTGTCGTGATCACCGGCGCAGGCGGACTTATCTGCGGCGCCATGGCAAGAGCATTTGCGCAGTCCGGGGCAAAGGTTGCAGCGCTTGACCTCAACGAGGATGCGGTAAAAGCACTTGCCGCCGAGCTGAAGGCAGAAGGCTTTGTATGCGAGGGCTATCGGGCGAATGTGCTTGATCCCGAAGCGCTTGAGGCGGTACACCAAGCGGTGCTCCGCAATCTTGGCGCGTGCGACATTCTGGTAAACGGCGCGGGCGGAAACAATCCCAAGGCCACAACGGATAACGAATACCAGCACGAGGCCAAGGAAGGCGGAAAGTCCTTCTTTGATCTGCAGCCAGACGGTGTGGACTTTGTCTTCAAGCTGAATTTCCAGGGTACCCTGCTCCCGACGCAGACATTCGCCAAGGATATGGTGGAAAAAAAGGCCGGCTGCATTCTCAACGTTTCCTCGATGAATGCTTACACGCCGCTGACCAAGATTCCCGCATATTCTGCGGCTAAGGCAGGCATCTCCAACTTCACGCAGTGGCTTGCTACACACTTTGCCGGAACGGGCATTCGCTGCAATGCCATTGCTCCCGGTTTCCTGGTTTCCGCACAGAATTATAAGCTTCTCTTCAACGAGGACGGCACGCCCACTGCAAGAAGCGCGAAGATTCTTAACGGAACCCCCATGGGCAGATATCTTGATGCCGCCGAGCTGCTTGGCGGTACGCTCTTCCTCTGTGACGACCGTTCGGCTTCTGCCATCACCGGCGTAGTCCTCCCCATTGATGGCGGTTTCGCCGCTTATTCCGGCGTGTAACGAAACAGTCTCAGTCTCCTCGCCGTTCTCCCCCATGGAAAGAGATACACCACCATCCAATCCGCGCACATATTCTGCCAGCGCGTTCAACTCTTCGCTCGACGGCTTTCCCGTGATTAGGATCGTGTCACCGTCATATTCGACATTACTCTCATCCCTCGCAATCGACCACTTCCGCCCCGAATGTGACATTTATGTAACATCTTTCGCTACACTATTGCCATCCTGTCCAGCCTGCGGTATACTGTTATCGCGAAGCACACTTGACGCTCGTCGGAGGCTGGATTCCGTTTCAGCCGTATGGCTTATCTTGTGTGCTTCGTTCGTTTTTTCTTTAAAGTCGATCAAATACTGATATTGTCCGTTGGTGCCTTTGTCCCGAATACTGAATGTGACATGATATGGCACACCATCGAAAATCACATCATTTCCAAACTTATACCAATATTTTACTCCTTTGTGCGCTTGATTCTTCGGTTTTATTGCCGCATCAATATAACTTGGCTCCGGCTCTGCCGATTCAAACTTTGCCGTTGCTAATATATCTACCAAATCATACAATGCATCGACCTTTGCCTTCTTTTCCGAATTCGATGCTTTTTGATCTCCGTAAATATTCTTTTGAGCTGTAAACTTATCCCCGTTTACGGTGATTTTTTTGATATCCGTCCGAAGCTCTATCGCACCCAGGTTGAAGATAGATGCGATCCTGTCCTTGAACAGCTTCTTTCTCTGCTCCGGTGTCTGGCTTGCATCAAAGTCCGTCTCATACATCCGTACACCGTCCTTATTCACACCAACAAAAGAGAATCTCCTCTCCCCACTCGCGTCCCCTCTCGTCTCCCGCAGCGCCTTCGCATACACCCGCTGCGCCCGTGCCAGCGCCACCCTTTCCTCATCGCCGCGAACGCCGGCAGACCACTCGCGGATCCGCTCGTACACCCGCGCGGCCGCATTGCGGTTCCGCTTGGCAAAGTCCGCAATCGCCGCCTCGTCAGAGAACAGCGTCGCCGCATAGTCGGCTACCAGCTCCGCCTCAGCGCCCGCATCGTCAAGTTCCTTCACCAGCCTGTCGGTCTTCGCCGCGAAGTCCCGATAGGTCTTTTGGCCAAGTGTGTACCTTTCTGGGTCCGCAAAAGCAAAAACACCCGAAAACATCAATGTTTATCGGGTGTTTTTTGGTGGAGGCGAGGGGAATCGAACCCCTGTCCGAAAATCTCTTCATACAGCTTTCTCCGGATGCAGTCTATCGTTTAGAGTTCCCCAGCCCCGGCGCCGGTAGACAGGCTTCGGTTCGGGTAGCTATTTTTTGCGTGATCCCTTCAATAGCGAACGGGGGATGCACGGTCATCGCTGAATTGACGCCCGAGCGCAGGCCGCGATACTCCTGCGGCGGACGGGCTGCACAGTGGCAGCGTCAGCAGCCGTTAGGCTGCCAGAGCAACGTTAGAGTTGTCGTTTATTTTTTAAGGTGGAGCAGTTTAAAGCGTTTACCCCAGCGCTATCCGCTTACTGTATGGCAAAATCCCCGTCGAAACCATTGCGCCCCCATATCGGGCGATGCGGGGAGGCATCGCCGAGGGTTTTCTTGTTCAATCGCAGTTGCCGACCAGCGTTACGACTTCATTCATCGGCTTGCGCGGCCGTGCGGGCGGCTCGGCGGCGGCATGACCGATGCCAAGCAGGATAACCGGCTCCATTCCGGCAGGCACGCCGAAAAATTCACACGCCCTGTCGCGGTCAAACGCGCCCATCCAACAGCCGGCAAGGCCGAGTGTCGTCGCACACTGCAGAATCTGTGTAGCGGCCGCGGCCGTATCCTGGACCGAGAAGCGCTCACGCACGATGCTGCCGAAGCGCTGCTCCAGCTCTGCCGGATCGGTACAGATCAAAATCGCACAGCCCACATCGCGCAGCCACTCGCCGCGGTTGTAAACCTCCGGTACCAGCCGCTCGATCAGCGTGCGATCGATGGTACAGAAGAAGTGCCAGCACTGCGCATTGCAGGCGTTAGGCGCGCGGACACCGGCGGCCAACATTTGATCCAACTCGGCGCGAGTGACCGGCTCACCGGTAAAGGCACGGGTACTGCGGCGATGGTCAAGCATTTCACAAAAATCCATGCTGTCCTCCTTCAATCGTAGTCACGGGCTTTCGAATAGCGCTCAATGTCGCGGTCGGCCTGCTTTTTGGCGGCGGCGTCCCGCTTGTCATAGAGCTTCTTACCCCGGCAAAGGCCGATTTCCACCTTGACATGGGAACCGGAAAAGTAGAGCGAGAGGGGAACCAGGGTATATCCGTCGCGGGAAATCAGACCTTGCAGCTTCATGATCTCGCGCTTATGCATCAGCAGCTTTTTCTCGCGCAGCGGGTCACGGTTAAAGATATTCCCCTGCTCGTAGGGGCTGATGTGCATGCCGATGACGAACAGCTCACCGCCCTCGATGTGACAGTAGGAATCCTTGAGGTTGACCGCGCCGGCGCGCAGGCTTTTGACCTCGGTACCATAGAGGGCGATGCCGGCCTCGTACTTTTCATCAACGAAATAATCGTGAAATGCCTTTTTGTTCTGGGCGATGATCTTTCCGCCCTTCTTTTTCTCGGCCAAGTGCGTCCCTCCTTCGGCTGATGTGTGGTTTAGTATACCACATTTGCGCCGAAATTGCAAGGGGTTTGAGAAAACTTTAGCACGGCATGCCGGGTGTCAGCGCTTTGGTTTCCCGCGGAAGAACAGCGCGGCTGCATAACCGAAGACCAGGGCGGCAGCGGTTCCGCCGGCCGCCGCCGAAAGACCGCCGGTCAGTGCGCCAAGCAGCCCTTTTTCTTCGATCGCCTCACGCACACCCTTGGCCACCAGATAGCCAAAGCCGGTCAGCGGAGTCGTGGCGCCGTTGCCGGCAAATTCGACCAGGGGCTCATACAAACCGATCCCCCCCAGCACAACACCGGCCACCACATAGATGACCAGAATCCGCGCGGGGGTCAGCTTGGTTTTATCGATCAGGATCTGCGCAATCACACAGATCAGGCCGCCGACCGCAAAGGCCCAAACATAATCCATCATGCTTCGTCTCCTCTCGTTTTTCCCCGCAGATGCACCAGATGCGCCACGCCGGGGATGGGCTGCCCCTGCTTGAGCGCATCCGGACTCATCATGGCGCCCGTACCGATGAAGAGAACGTCGCGCAGTTCACCGCGCTGCAGCCGGGGCAGGATGTGCGCGGCCAGCACGACGGCACTGCACCCGCATCCCGATCCGCCGGCGTGCACATCCTGCGCGTCCAGTCGGTAGATCATTGTGCCGCAGTCAGCGTGCCGGTCGTCAAGCGGGGTGCCCTGTGCCGCCATCAGCTCGCAGAGAATGGCGCTCCCTTCCCTGCCGAGATCGCCGGTAAGGATGAGGTCGAAGTCGGCGGCGTAATGGCCGCTGGCCGCAAAATAGCGGGTCAAGGTGTCGATGGCCGCAGGCGCCATGGCTGCACCCATATTGTTGGCATCGCAGATCCCCTTCTCGACCACCCGGCCGACCATGCCCGCAACCACGCGCACGCTGTCCGGCGGCGCGGCATCGGCGGGCATGAGCAGGAAGGCACCACTGCCCGTCACCGTCCACTGCGCGGTCGGCGGGCGCTGTCCGCCGTATTCGATGGGGAATCGGTACTGACGCTCGGCCGCACAGTAGTGGGAGGAGGTAACCGCCGCTGCACAGCGCGCCTGGCCGCCGGACAGCAGCATGGACGCGAGCAGAATCCCCTCAGCCGCAGTCGAACACGCGCCGTAGAGCCCGAAATACGGGATGCCAAACTCGAGGAGGCCATAGGCCGAACCGACACACTGGTTGAGCAGATCTCCCGCAAAGAGAAGATCCACTGCGTCGGGCTTTACTTTGCCCTTGTCCAGCGCCAGCGACAGGGCTCGGCGCTGCATCTCCGATTCCGCCTTCTCCCAGGTATCCTGACCAAAGCGGTCATCTGTATAATCGTGGGAATCGAAGCATCCCCCAAGCGGCCCCTCCGATTCCTTACAGCCCACCACCGATGCGGCCGAAACCAGCGCCGCCGAGAGGGCAATATATTTTGTCTGCATACCTTTCATCCTTTCAAAACGTTGGAATTAGTTTGTACCGTACCACATATTTTATGCACATCGCCGAAACGCGGAAAAACAAGAAGTATTTCTCCTATTTCGATTGACAAAGCAGAAGGTTTTGTGCTATAATTTACCGGATAAACTTTAGATCAATCCCCAAAATACTTTTAAGGAGAACATCATGAAAAAGAAGCTATTCGTCCTGCTGTTCGCCATGGTTATGGCCCTCAGCATCCTGCCTCTGCAGGTATCGGCAGCAGTCACCGGTCTGTCCGGCGAAGGCACCGAGACATCGCCCTACCTGATCAACAACCTCGCCGAGCTTGAGTGGTTCCGCGATGACGTAGATGCCGGCAATCAGTACCTCGGCAAATATGTCAAGCTGACCGCCGACATCGACCTCAAGGGCATCAACTGGGAGCCGATCGGTGACAAAGACATCGATAAGAGAGCCTTCCAGGGCACCTTTGACGGCGATAGTCACACCATTTCCAACCTGTATATCCAGCAAGCTGACTCCGGCCTCGGTTTCTTTGCGGCAACCAGCCATTTTGCAGAGTGGAATCCCTCTACCTACATCAAAAACCTGACCTTCCACAACGCGACCGTAAAGTCCACCGTCAAGAACGGCCATGGCGGCAGCTATGTCGGTATTGTCGTGGCAAACAGCCGCGGCTGGACCTTCCTTGACAATGTTAAGGTTACCGGCGCAATCGATGTTGAGGGTTACGCCTATGTCGGCGGCCTGGTCGGTCACGGCTATCTGCGCGCCAACAACTGCCATGTCAACGCTACCGGCCGCATCTACGCCAACTACTGGAGCGTCGGCGGCATCCTCGGCTACGGCGGTGAGGGCAGCACGAAAATTACCAACTGCTCCGTCTCCTGCACGGGCACCGAGCCGCTGAACGTCCACAGTGTTTCCGGCGGTGCAGCCGCCATCTGCGGCGCTGCAATGGATGGCACCAAGGCAGAAAATGTTTCGGCGGAAAACATCAAAGTCTCCGCAAACTCCGACTATTATGTTGGTCTGATCCTCGGCATCCCCAATGATATCACCAATGCAACGGTCAAGGACACCGCTCTCGTCGTCAACGGCAAGGAAACTCAGCCCAAAGACATTTCTGCCACCATCAACGGCAAGGCTTACACCACCATCAAGGCTGCTCTTGCCGCTGCAGTTGAAGGCGACACCGTTCAGCTGATGAAGGGTACCTTCTCCGAGGGCACCATCGCCTTCCCCGCCACCCTCAAGAATGTCACCATTAAGGGTGCACCCAACCACGGCTCCATCCTCAAGAACTCCACGCTGGCTTCGGCTGACGGTAGCTCGGTCAGCTACGAGGGCATCACCATCGACGGCATCGTCTTTGATAACTCCAATATTCTCATGACCGGTTGGCGCACCGGCGGTGCCAGCTACAAGGACTGGACGGTCACCAACTGCGAATTCAAGAACATCGTCCGCACCACCAACAACCCCGCCGCGATCCACTTTAACGTCGACGCCAACGAGGCAGTCAACGGCCTGACTGTCACGAACAACATCATCGACGGCGTCACCGGCTCCTCCAACTCGGGTATCTACGTCAACGCAACCGGCACCGTCACCATCAAGGACAACATCATCAACAATGTTGCTTTCCGTCCCTATATCGTTCTGCTCTCCACCAATGACGGCATCGCCGATGCGCTGACTGTCACCGGCAACACCTTCTCTGGCAGCTCGGCAGGCCGTGCGCAGGCGAAAGCCAGCGGCAGCTCCAGCACCGACACCGTTGTGCTGACCATCAACGAGAATATCTTCAAGGACATCACCAGCGCTCAGCAGATCTGCTACTGGAACTTCAACGATACCAAGGTTACCCGCGATTTCAGCCACAACTACTATGACATCGACATCGCAGCGAACCCCGACAGAATCTACTACAACGCCTCCATGACCTCGGGCGCCGCTCTGGTTAAGCTTGGCATTTACCCCATCTATACCGAGCTGAATGCCGACGGCACCATCAACAAGGACAGCCTGCTCGATACGCCGGTTGTTAAGGTTGGCGACAGCAAGTACTACAACAGCTTCGCCGACGGCTTTGCTGCCGCAGCCTCCGGTGAGACCATCACCCTGCTGCAGAACATCATACTGGATACCAGCTATGACCTCTGCGCAAAGGGTGTCTCGCTGGCCCAGAACGGCAAGACTATTATCCTCACCAACGGCGCATCGCTCGTCTCCCCCACCGCACTGACGCTGAAGGCCGGCACCGGCTTC
>JAFWBJ010000050.1 GCA_017507145.1 Clostridia bacterium
CCTGTGCCGGCTGCGGTGAAACGCCCTATGCCAAGCTGATGACGCAGCTTTTCGGTGAGCGCGTCTATTGGGCGAACGCCACCGGCTGCTCGCAGGCCTGGGGCGCAGCCATGCCCGGCATTCCTTACACCAAAAATGAGCGCGGTTTTGGCCCCGCCTGGACAAACAGCCTCTTTGAAAACAACGCAGAGCTTGCTTACGGCCTCTATCTCTCCGTGCGCCAGCAGCGTGCGCGCGTGAAGCAGAAAATCGAAGCGCTGGCAGCGTCTGTCAGCGGAGAACTAAAGACCGCCTGTGAGGATTATCTAGCCGCATTTGATGATTTTGACGCCAGCCGCAAGGCATCTGATGCGCTGATCGCGGTGCTGGAGACAGATGGCGGAGAGGCAGCGAAAGAAATCCTTGCATCCAGCGATCAGCTTGCTAAAAAGACCTTCTGGATGTACGGCGGTGACGGTTGGGCCTATGACATCGGCTTCGGCGGCCTTGACCATGTGATCGCCAGCGGTGAGAATGTCAATGTCTTCGTCATTGATACGGAGGTCTATTCCAACACCGGCGGCCAGAGCAGCAAGGCCACGCCCATCGGCGCGGTGGCGCAGTTTGCCTCCAGCGGCAAGCGCAGCCGCAAGAAAGATCTGGGCGCAATCATGATGACCTATGGCAACGTCTATGTTGCGCAGGTCGCCATGGGCGCAGACCCCAATCAGCTCGTCAAGGCGCTCAAGGAGGCCGAAGCCTACGACGGTCCCTCCGTTATCATCGCCTATACGCCCTGCACCGCCCATGGCATCAAGGCCGGCATGCAGAATGTGCAGGCAGAGATGAAGCGCGCGGTGGACAGCGGCTATTGGCTGCTTTACCGTTACGACCCGAGACGGGAGCATCCCATGCAGCTTGACAGCAAGGCGCCGACGCTGGACTACACGGATTTCCTGGAAGGGGAGACCCGTTATGCCTCGCTTCGCCTCAGCTTCCCGGAGAATGCGGAAACGCTCTTTGCCGCCGGCAGCGAGGATGCCGCGCAGCGGTATGAGAAATACCGCAAGATGGTAGAGCTCTGAGCAACAGGATAAACACAAAACTTAACAAAGAAAAACCGTAGAGAACAGAAGTCTCTACGGTTTTTTGTTTCCTGCCGGGGGGGCTCGCGTGCGTACAAGGCTTGCATCTTCAACAGAGAAGCCATCATCCGTGTTGCTGCGGACACCGGCGGCGTTCCTGCGTTACGATGCCATGTTTCCCTCGAGAGCTTCGTCAGGGATGGTGTCATCGGGGCCTGCATTGTCGTTCTTCGGCGCGGTAAAATATTCGATGCCGTAATAATCCAGGTCCGCAATCGTGGCCAGCCCTTCGCTTAACGCCGTTACAATATCCACGGTTCTGCCGGTGTTGTCCATTACCGTGACGTAATGGCTTTTGATACAGCTGAAGTAGTATTCGGTGGTTTCGTCCTCGTAGAATAGTTCAATCGCGTCGGCACAGTCACATGGTTCTTCCTTTGTGCCGGTGCGGTCGCCCTGTTCTGCCTTTGTCCGGTCCCAAATGTCCACAATAAACGTCGTCGCACCGGGGATATCAACCGCTACATCCTCGATCTCAATGATAACGTCTTCGTTTGGCATGGTGAATGTGTAGTAACTGTAAGTCAAATCCGATGCAGCTGTATCCATGGCTTGCTCCGCGCCGTTTACATACACTTTGTAATAGTGCTCGGTGATGGTGTCCAATTTAATCGTCACCTGTTCGCCCGCGGCATACGCGCTTTTGAGTGCGTTTTGGATGGGATAATTGTCGGCAATCTCAACCTTATAGGCTTCGGGCGATTCTTCTTCCTGAGGTTTGGCGAGATTCGTGTCATTTGCAGAACAGGCAATCAGACTCATCAAACTGGCCAGTGTCAAAAACAATACGATCAGCTTTTTCATCCGGGGTACGCTCCTTTGCATTAAAATGCCGTTTGCTTATACAGACGAAGAAAACCGGAAAAAGTTCCATGTTTTTTTATGATGCTTTTTGCCTCGCAAAAGCGTTTTCGAAAGGATTGAAAAAGCAGGCAAACCTCGGTTTGCCGGGCGGCTGCAAAAAACTCCCCTCCGAACAATAACGGAGGGGAGTTTTTTCTCATAAATCCATTCAACAGGGAAGTCAGGATCAGAGCCGGTTGCGGATGATTTTGCCGCTGATGGTCTTGGGCAGCGTGTCGCGGAATTCCACAATGCGGGGATACTTGTAGGGTGCGGTGCGCTGTTTGACATAGGCCTGGATTTCTTTTGCAAGCTCTGCCGTGCCGTCGGTGCCCTTGACGAGCGTGATGCAGGCCTTGACCACCTGACCGCGGATCTCATCCGGCGCGGCACAGACGCCGCATTCCAGAACGTAGGGCAGCTCCATGATGACGCTTTCGATCTCGAAGGGTCCGATGCGGTAGCCGCTGGATTTGATCACGTCGTCCGCGCGGCCAACATAATAGAAATAGCCGTCCTCATCGCGCCAGGCAAGGTCGCCGGTGTGATAATAATCGTCGTGCCAGTTGGCAGCGGTGGCGTCGGGGGCGTTGTAGTAGCCCTTGAACAGGCCGCAGGGCACGCCGTTGCCGGTGTAGATGACGATCTCGCCGGTTTCGCCGACATCGGCAAGCTCGCCGTCCTGCGTCATCAGCGCAACCTGATACATGGGGTTCGCACGACCCATGGAGCCAAGCTTGGGCTTGGTGCCCACGAAGTTGCCGATGGTGAGCGTCGTCTCGGTCTGGCCGAAGGCCTCCATGATGGTGAGGCCGGTGGCCTCGAAGAACCGTGTGGAGACCTCGGGATTGAGCGCCTCGCCCGCGGTGGTGGCGTGCTTGATGGAGCTCAGGTCGTATTTGCTCAGGTCTTCCTTGATGAAGAAACGATACATCGTCGGAGGCGCGCAGAAACTGGTGATGTTGTATTTCGCGAACATGGGCATGATGTCGTCCGCTGCGAAGCGGTCGAAGTCGTACACGAAGGTTGCCGCGCCGCACATCCACTGGCCGTAGAGCTTGCCCCAGAGCGCCTTGCCCCAGCCGGTCTCGGAGATGGTGAAGTGCAGCCCGTCGGGGTCGACATTGTGCCAGAAGCGGGCGGTGATATAGTGGCCCAGCGGATATTTGAAGCTGTGATC
>JAFWBJ010000005.1 GCA_017507145.1 Clostridia bacterium
ATCTCGCCGATGCAGCGCTGACGGGCCTCGACGGCCCCCCACGCCATGTGCGGGGTGAGGCAGACGTTGGGCAGTTCGCGGACGGCGTAGAGCGGGTGATCGGCCGGCATGGGCTCGACTGAATAGACATCGACGCCCAACCCGCCGATGTGGCCCTCGCGCAGAGCATCGGCCAGTGCAGCTTCGTCAGCCACGGCGCCGCGCGCAACATTGACCAAAATCACGCCCGGCTTCATGGCGGCGATCCGCGCCCGGGAGATCAGCCCGCGCGTCTCGGCGTTCAGTGGCGTATGGACCGAAATGATGTCCGCTTCCCGGCAAAGCGTGTCGATGTCGACGGCAGGATAATCGGGATCGGGCTTGCGGCGGCAGACGATCACACGGCAGCCGAAGGCCTCGGCGATGCGCGCTACCTTCTTGCCGATGTTGCCGGCGCCGATAATACCCCAGGTCTTGCCGGCCAACTCGCGGAAGGGGGGCGTCAGGCGGTTTGCCACACCCGAGGCGGTATAAGCGCCGCTGCGCACATAGCTGCACATGGTGGGCAGGTGGAGCATCAGCTCCAGCACCATTGCCACGGTCAGCTGTGCCACGCTGTCGGTCGAGTAGCCCAGCACGTTGCAGACGCCGATGCCCCGACTGCGGCAGTAAGTGATGTCAATGTTATCAAAGCCGGTTGCGGCTACGCAGATCAGCTTCAGCGCACTGGCTTCAGCCAGATTATGCTCGCCCAGCTTGACTTTGTTGATGATAACGACCTGCGCATCGCGGATGCGGGCGGCAACCTCATCGGGAGCGGTGTTGGCGTAAACGGTCAGATCGGCTTGGGCGGCCAGGGGGGAAAGGTCGATGTCATCCCCCAGTGTGGCGGCATCTAACACAACAGCGTTGATCATGGGAATCTCCTTTGCTTCAAACGTGCACACCGATGTGCGGTGCGATTTTTATCCATTATACCACAACGGGTCAGATTTGGCAAGGGCAATCTTCGGGGGAGGGATTATTCCAGCCAACGGTTGATGGCGAAGCTTTGGTTGAGCACCAGCCACAGCTGTGGGAAATAGCGCATGATGTTCCAGACGCTCCCCCCGCGCAGCTGTTTCTCAGACAAAAGCCCAAGCTTGGCTGCGATGCTGCGGGCATCCTCAAAGTGCACGATGTGCTCGACCGGCTGGCCGTCAACGCGCACAAAATAGCGGTAATATGGCGATTGGGCGTTCTGATCAAAGGCAATGGCGGCATAGCGCTCACGCGCGCGGTCAACGGCAGCGGTGTTAGAGAGCGACTGAGCCCTCGATTCGCCGGCGACATAGGGGAGCGTCCAATCGTAGCCGTAGTTCGGGATGCCGAGGTTAAGCTTATCGGCCGGAATTTCGGTCAGCGCATAGTTGACGACCTCGCGGACGCGGTTGAGCGGCGCTACCGGCAGGGGCGGACCGTAGGTATATCCCCATTCGTAGGTCATCAGCAGTGCGGCATCGGCCGCAGCCCCCAGCGCGGCGTAATCGTGGCCTTCATACAGCAGCCCCGGCTGGTCGGCCGAAGTTTTGGGGGCCAGCGCAACGTAAACGCGGTATTCGGGTGCCAGCGCGGCGCGCAGATCGCGGATGAACTGCGCATATGCGTCGGCGTAGATGCCGGGGATATATTCGAAATCGATGTCAACGCCGGCGTATTGCTTTTGCGGCAGAGTTTGCGCGATATCGGCAATGAGCCGCTGCTGCTTGGCCGGATCGCGCAGCAGTTCGGCGGCCAGCTCGTTGCTGAAGGTGCCGGCCTCGGTCAGGGTGGAGACCAGCATGATCGGCGCGACGCCGTAACTGCGGATGATGGAGATCAGCTCCTCGTCATCGATGTCGATCAGCGATCCGTCGTCCCGGATGCCATAAGTAAAGATGGTGAGACTGCTGAGATAGGGCAGGGTCTTGCGCAGAACGTCGCGGTCAATGTTGGGGTAGGCGTATCCGCCGACATCAATGCGGCCAAGCGTCGGCGGGGGCAGAGAAATAATCAGTTCTTGGCCGGGCGTGAGGGTGTTTTTTCCGCCCAGCTGGGGATTGTTTCGCCAAAGCTGATTGACCGTGATGCCAAAACGGGAGGCAACATCAAGTGCGCTTTCGCCCTGCGCAGCGGTGTATACGGCGGTGGGCTGCGTCAGCACCAGACTTTGCCCCACCACCAGCGCCGATGGATCGGTCAGCTCATTTTCGCGGATGATGCGTTCGGCCGGCAGGCCGAAGCGCCTGGCAATACCGTCCACCGTATCGCCCGATCTGACGGTGTAGATGATCATTCACTCACTCCTTTGCATGGTTTGCTATACAGTTTATGTATCAGCCGGGCAAAGGGTGTGCCGGAAAAATCTGCACGGCGCGATTTTCGCATATTCCCTCTCTGCCCAGCCAATACTACAAACAATCGCCCAAGCATGCTGGGGCGAACCAGAAAAGAGGTATTGACCATGATGACCAAACCACAAATCTATCGCTGTTCCGGCCGGGAAATCCTGGATTCGCGGGGGAATCCGACCGTAGAAGCAACCGTTTTTCTGACCGACGGCACCGTTGGCGTGGCAAGTGTCCCCTCCGGGGCATCAACCGGCATCTTTGAAGCGCATGAGAAGCGGGATACCGACTCGCCCCGCTATGGCGGCAAAGGTGTGCGCGAAGCAGCGCGCGGGATCGCCTGCACCATTTCGCCCGCCCTTGAAGGGATGTACGCCTCCGACCAGGGGCAGATCGATGCCGTGATGCGCGAGCTGGACGGCACCGAGAATAAATCCTCCCTCGGCGCCAATGCCATGTTAGCCGTCTCGCTGGCGGCTGCCCGTGCCGCCGCCAATTTCTACGGTCTGCCCATCTTCCGCTACCTTGGTGGACTGGATGCCGCACGGCTGCCGGTGCCAATGATGAACATCCTCAACGGCGGTGCGCATGCGGCCAATAATATCGATATTCAAGAGTTTATGATCCTGCCCGTCGGCGCCGGCTGCTTTGCTGAGGGTCTGCGCATGGGGGCAGAGGTTTATCACACGCTCGGCCGCTTGCTCAAGCGGGAAGGCCATGCCACGACGGTCGGTGACGAGGGCGGCTATGCGCCTAACCTTGATTCGGACGAAATGGCGCTGGAGCTGATTTGCCGTTCCATCGAGGAGGCGGGGTACGACCAGAGCGTGATCAAGCTTGCGCTGGATGCAGCGGCAAGCGAGTGGTGCGTCGATGCTGCGAAAGGGAAGTATCGCCTGCCCAAGCGGGGCACCGAGCTGAGCGCCGATGCGCTGATCGACCGCTGGGAGAAGCTGTGGTCAAGCTATCCCATCGTCTCGCTGGAGGATGGGCTGGACCAGCAGGATATGGCGGGCTGGGTCAAACTGACCGAACGCCTGGGCAACCGCATGATGCTGGTCGGTGATGATCTGTTCGTGACCAACACGGCGCGTCTGCGCGAAGGCATCGCACAGGGGGCGGGGAATGCAATTCTGATCAAGCCCAATCAGATCGGTACGCTCAGCGAAACACTCGACGTTGTGCGAACCGCCGCTGAGCATCATTATCGCTTTATTCTCTCCCACCGCTCGGGCGAGACCGAGGACACAACGCTCGCCGACCTCGCGGTTGCCCTCAACGCACCGTATATCAAAACCGGCGCGCCCTGCCGCAGTGAGCGGGTTGCCAAATATAACCGTTTGCTGCGCATTGAATCCGCTCTCGGCGGTAAGGCAGCCTACGGCGGATATTAAAGAGAAAATCCCGCGCTCACCGAGCGCGGGATTTTCTTGGTTTTATGGCGAAAGGCAGTCAACAAACCGCCTCCTGCATCGAATGCTGCAAGGATTTTGGGAAAATAACTTGACAGAACGATTGTTCTGTGATAAAATAAAAGGACAAGTATCGAAAAATGTATACCTATCCATATTACAATATTATTGTATCACAAAACTGGGAGGAAGTCAAGATGAAAAGCGAATTGTTTACAATTTATTCACAAAACCCGCTTTCCGTTGCCGCATTGTCGGCGATCAGCGAGGGGAATGCGGCCGAATTGCTGCTGGCGGCGAATGCCGACACCGCACCGCATGGCCTGGTATTGACCGAAGCCGAAGCGCGTGCGGTGGTCGAAGCGCAGCAGGTTTCGCTGATGAGTGCAGGCCGCCTTGACTTTTCGGGAACTCTCCCTGCGAAGATTGCGCGCGCCTTTTGCGATTCCCCATACATCCATCAAGCCGACTGGGCCGAGACGATCTCTGTGCTGATTGATCTCTTCTATGACATCAAAAACACCTATGATGCGTCCGATACAGCCGGACGAACGGCTTACGCGCTCGCGGATGATGCACTGCTCGCCCGGATGCGCCGCTGGTTTGACGATCCCGCCTGCGGCTCACTTGCGCGGCTGGGCGATCTGCTGCAGGCGATGGCCGAACGTCTGCGCTGGGGCTTTTCGGCCGACGAACCCGATCGGCGGGGCATCGCGCTGTATGGCCTCGACACGCGCGCATGGCTTGAGGAGCGCGATCTGCGCGAGGATTTTTTCGATCAATCTGCTGAATTTTCGGTATCCGATCTCCTCGGCGCCGATTGAGAGGGGGACTACTTATGCATGAAATCATTCGTCCCGGCGTGATCAATCCTGCCGAGCTGTGTGAAGAAGATTATCTGCGCACGCTGATCGGTGCCGCTGTGCGCACCGGCGGTATCGACCGACACGACATGGTCCGCCTGGCCGATCAGTTTTTGTATCTGCTTGCTGCCGAGGCGGGGGAGTTTACCCAGCATACCAGCACCTCGCTTCCAACCGAGCAGGTCGATCAGCTTTACGCCTCGATCTGCTACACCGTCAGCCTCGCGCTGATGCCGCTTTCACCCGACGATGCCGTTGCTCGTCTGCGCGGTGTACCGCTGAAGGAAATCTTCATGGCCGGGCGAGGTGTGTTGGATCAAAAGATCCGTGCGGTTTCACGCTTCATGCCGATCCTGCGGGCATCGGCCATCGAGGTTGAGCATGCGCCCTACCGGTTTGTCTGCCAGCACGCTGATCGGGCTTTCTTTCGGGGGTATAACAGCCGCTTTGCCGCTCATGCGCTGGATTGGATACCGGCCTATCTCCCCTGCCTGCCGCTGACGCGAGCGGGCGGGATCCTTTATCTGCGGGCCTATCTGCAGGCACTGCATACCGAGAATCTGATCTGCCGTGCGGCACCGAGTGCGCTGTTTGGCCGTTTATCCGAGCGTCATCCGAGCGGGACGCCGACGGGGGGCGAGCTGGCTGACCATAATCTCTGTGCCCTTCTGCTCGACAGCCTTGCCGCGCATACTGCGCCCAACGCGGTAATCGATCGCCTTGGCCTGCGCGGAAGGGCGGCGGATTATGCACGGCGGTACTATCTGGATTTTGCGGCACCCGCCGAGAAAAAGGGATGATTTTTCCGATACCTTGACAGCGGGGCGGATATTTGATATAATATAATGGAGACTATCCAAAGGAGGGCTGGATTTGCGCAGATACTTTTCTGATTTGATCGGCAACGATACCCTTTGCGCACGTCTGGGCGCCGAATTGGAAGAAGGGCGGCTGTCCCATGCCTATCTGATCGTAGGACCGCCCGGCTCGGGCAAGCATACGCTGGCCCGTTGTCTCGCGGCGGCACTTGCCTGTGAAGCGCGGGAGACGGCAGATGCGGTCCCCTGCGGAAAATGCGCCGCATGTCAATCGATTTTAGCTGACCGCGATCCCGATGTGATCAGCATCAGCCGCGGTGAGCGTATGACGCTGGGGGTCGAGCAGCTGCGCGAAATGATGGAGGAGCTGTACATCGCGCCAAACTGGCATGAGGATAAGATCTACATCATCGAAGATGCACAGACCATGACGGCGCAGGCGCAGAACGCGCTGTTGATTGCGTTGGAGGAGCCCCCTCCGCATGTGCGCTTTTTTCTGCTCTGCACCGACCCCGATGCCATGCTGGAAACGGTTCGCAGCCGCGCACAGATGCTCCGGATGGCCTACATTCTGCCCGAGCAGATGCGCGATTGGCTTTGCCGGCATGACCGGCGGGTGGCGGCACTGGCTGAGTCAAATCCAGAAGAGTTTGCCGCGATCACGCTGACGGCGGACGGCAGCATCGGCGCGGCGCTGGGCTTGCTTGATGCAAGACGGCGCAAACCGGTGATGGCCCGGCGCGAGCAGGCGGAGCAGCTTTTGCGGCTTTTCACCGCCCGCCACACCCCGACGGAGGTACTGGCTGCGATTCATGCGCTTCCCCAGAAGCGGGACGAAGCCGCAGCGCTGTTGAATTTGGCCGCCCTTGGTGCCCGCGATCTGCTGGCCATCAAGCGTGCGCCCGAATGCAGACTTTGCTTTTATATCAACCGCGAAACGGTGCAGACCATGGCCGAACAGATTTCGGTCGCTGCGCTGCTTCGCCTGCAGGATGCCATTGCGGCCGCGCAGACAGCGCTTGAACGCAATGCCAATTTGCGCATCACCTGGCTGACCTTTGCCCAGAGTACGGGCTTGCTGTGATGCAGAATGAATGTGAGAAAGGAAGCCTCCTTTGGGGAGGCTTGGTGATCGGATATGCAAGACGAAAACAAGAAGAGTAATCCTCGCACGGCTGACAAGAGCGCACAGGGCGAACAGGCATCGGGCGAGCGAAAGACCCACCGCGGTTCGCGCGGCGGACGGGGGCGCGGTGGACGCGGACGCGGCGGGCGAGGCCGAAACGGCCAGCGCAAGCCACGCACCGATGCACCGCGTTCCGAAATACCCGAAGCGCCCGAACTGCAGCAGACCAAAGCGCCGGCAAAGGAGCCGGAGACTCTGGTGCGTCCGGCAGAAGCGCTCGCAACTGAGGTAGAGCTTTCCGAGCAGGCACTGCGTTTGCTTGAGGATGAGGAGACCGCCGCGCGGGTGCAGCCGCCGGAGAACCCGGTTGAGGTCATTGGCGTGCGCTTCAAGACGGCGGGCAAGGTCTATTATTTTGACCCGTGCGGAATCCAGGCGCCAAAGAACAGTTACGTTGTCGTTGAGACGGCGCGCGGAACCGAGTTCGGTCAGGTCGCGCTGGGCAATAAGATCGTGGATGCGGCACAGATCGTGCCCCCGCTCCGCCCCGTTCTGCGTGCGGCCACGGCTGAAGATCAGGCGAAGAACGAGGAGAACCGGCGCAAGGAGAAGGAAGCTTTCCGGATCTGTCAGGAGAAGATCGCCGAGCATGGTCTGGAGATGAAGCTGGTCGATGTGGAATACACCTTTGACCGCTCTAAGCTACTTTTCTACTTCACCTCCGAGGGGCGTGTCGATTTCCGCGATCTGGTCAAGCACCTCGCGTCCATCTTCCGCACCCGCATTGAACTGCGCCAGATCGGTATCCGCGATGAGGCGAAGCTGATGGGCGGCCTCGGCATCTGCGGCCGGCCGCTGTGCTGTGCGTCGTTCCTGTCGGATTTTGTGCAGGTGTCGATCAAGATGGCTAAGGAGCAGAGCCTGTCGCTTAACTCGACCAAGATCTCGGGCGTCTGCGGCCGTCTGATGTGCTGCCTGCGCTACGAGAGTGAGGTCTACGAAGAGGAGCTCCGCCGGTCGCCGGCAGTTGATGCGATTGTGCGCACGCCTGACGGGACCGGTGTGGTGACCGAGGTCAACCCGCTGGTCGGTACGGTGCGTGTCCGCTTCCCCGAAAATACGCCGCCGCCGAAGCTCTACCCCCGCGATGAGGTCAAAGTGATCGGCCGGGCAGGGAAGGGCGGACGTCCGGACGAGATTCACGAGGATGCATAAGCACTGCCTTGTGCTCGAGGGGGGCGCGGCGCGCTATCCCGCTGTGGATTTTCTGCGCGGCTTTTCCATCTTTACCGTGGTGCTGATGCACCTGCTGCAAAGTTTCGTTCCCTCTCTGCCAACGTTGCTCTACCAGGCGGCCGCACTGGGCGGGACCGGTGCACATGTCTTCCTTTTTTGCTCCGGATTTGGGCTGTTCTATTCCTATCTGCGTGCCCCCGTATCGCTGGGCAGCTTCTTTTCGCGCCGCTTTGGACGGGTTTACTGCGCCTATCTGCCGGTTGTGTTGGTCTCGGCGCTCGTTCCTTCTCTTTATGCCGGCGCTGACCGGTTGGGGGCGCTGCTGTCCCATGTACTGCTGTACAAAATGTTCGTGCCCCGGTATGCCGAGAGTTTCGGGATGCAGTTCTGGTTCGTCTCGACCATTCTGCAGCTCTACCTGCTCTTCATTCCGCTCTGCCTTTTGCGCAGACGGATGGGCGGGATGCGCCGCCTGGTTTGGCTGGCGCTCGGGCTGAGCGTGGGCTGGTGGGTTTTCCTTGCTGTGACAGGCCTTTATGTCGAGCGCATCTGGAACAGCTTTTGCCTGCAGTTCCTCTGGGAATTTGTCCTCGGCATGGCGGTGGCGGAGCATTTGCACGGCGGTGGCAGGATCTGCCTGCGGCGGGGGACCCTGGCGCTGACGGCAGTGCTCGGCCTTGGCTTGCAGGCCGGTATTTCGCTGTGGGGCGGCTATCCCCTGCGGCTTTTCAATGATCTGCCCTCGCTCTTTGGTTACGGTGCCCTGGTGCTTTTGCTGTATCACGTTGCCGGTAATGCGATCCGTCGCCTCTTCGGGGCCCTCTCGCGGATGGCGTATGCCTGGTATCTGACGCATTTTCTGGTCTTTACGCTTGTCTTCACCTGCTGCCCGGACGGAATCGCGGCAGAGCTTGGCTTTGGCTTCGCGGCCTTCGCACTGAGTCTGCTTGCGGCATGGGGATACAGCGCGCTACTTTCGGTTTGGATGCCGAAACAGAAGGAGAAACGCATATGAAAAAGCTTTTTCTTGCCGTCGGCATCGGCAGCGTCGTGCTTGGCGTAGTCGCGCTGATCGTGCTGATCGTCCAGCCGCTGGTTGCGATCTGCACGGCGGCGGGGTTGATTCTGTCGGGCAGCTTGATGATCGCCGTGGGCGACCTGCTCGGCCGTGTCGATTACCTTGAGCGCCAGCTGGGGCTCTATGCTCCCGATGATGACGCCGCTGACCCCGATCTGCCCCAGCGCAAATGCGCAAAATGCGGCCGCACCTACGATTTTGACTATCCCCGATGCCCGCATTGCGGCGCTGATACAGCGAAAGACAGCTGAGGAAAAAATATTTTCAGCTTTTTTGCAAAAAGGGTTTGCATTTTTGCGCAAACCGTGATACAATATAAGAAATCATATATGGAGGTATCTACCCATGGCATACAAGATTTCCGACGATTGCCTCGGCTGCGGTGCTTGCGCTGACGAATGTCCCGTAAACGCCATCAGCGAGAAGGACGGCAAGTACGTCATCAACGCCGATGAGTGTGTTGAGTGTGGCGCATGCGCAGGTGTTTGCCCTGTTGAGGCGCCCAAGCAGGACTAATTTCGATTAGTACATATGCTTGTCCGGGCGGAGCAAGATGAGTCACCCTCAACTTGCCCCGCCCCATTTTTTTTCAGGAAACGGAGAGAATCGCTATGCTGCGCGAGGGAGAACGGCTGGATGCCGTCAACGAAAATCTGCGCCTGATCCAGAAAACCGACGGGCTGACCTATGGCACCGATGCCTTTCTGCTCTCGGCCTATCCGCCGCCTGAGCCGCGCGGCCGCGCGGTTGAGCTGGGCGCGGGGACGGGGATCGTGTCACTGCTTTGCGCCGCCCGCGGGCAGTATGCGCATATCGATGCGATCGAGGTCCAGCCGGAGTTTGCCGAGCTTGCCGCGCGCAATGCCGCACTCAATGGCCAGGCGGAGCGGGTCACCGTTCGCTGTGCCGACCTGCGTACGCTGAAATCGGCTGATCTGGGCGGTGAGGTCGATGCCGTGCTGGCCAACCCGCCTTATATGCGCGCCGACACGGGGAAGCTGAACCGAAGCGACGCCAAGGCCATCGCGCGGCACGAGCTGCACGGCGGCATTGATGACTTTTGTGCGGCGGCCGCGCGGCTTCTGCGCTGGGGCGGGCGATTTGTCTGCGTCTGGCGACCCGATCGGCTGATCGATCTGATCGCTGCGATGCGTACGCACGGCCTTGAGCCCAAGCGCATGACGGCCGTCCATGCCGATGCTAGCACGCCTGCTTCGATGGTGCTGATCGATGCCCGGCGCGGAGGTGCGCCGTCGCTTGCCCTGACCGCGCCCCTGCTGCTCTACCGCGATCCACCGTCGGTCACTCCGCGGGTGATGACCGAAGCGGCAGCGAAAATTTATGAGACCGGACAGTTTACGCTTTGATGGCGGAATGGAGGAATATGGCCATGTATAAATATTTGTTGTTTGATCTGGACGGCACGCTGTTTGACACCAGCGAGGGAGTGCTGCGTTCGGTGCAGTATGCGCTGGGCAAAATGGTGCTTCCGGTGCCGGATATGGAGGAGCTCCGCTGCTTCATCGGCCCGCCGCTGACCGAGATCTTCGCCGAGTTCTGCGGCTTTTCCCATGAGGAAGCCGTGCGCGCCACCGCCATTTACCGTGAGCGCTATTCGGTAACCGGTGTGCTGGAGGTGCAGCCCTATGCCGGAATTCCCGAGCTGTTGGCAGAGCTGGATGCGGCCGGTTTTGTGATCGCGGTGGCGACCGGCAAGCCTGCCCCCTATTCACCGCAGATTTTGGCCAATCACGGCTTTGATCGCTATGTCCGTGCCATCGCGACGCCCGAGCTGGACGGGACGCGCAGTGAGAAGTGCGAGCTGATCCACTGTGTGCTGGACGAGCTTGGTGTTGATCGCGCCGACTATGACAAGGTTGTGATGATCGGCGACCGCAAGTTTGATATTACCGGCGCGCATGAAGCAGGTGTTGCGGCGATTGGTGTCCGCTACGGCTTTGCGCCGGCGGGTGAGCTGGAGGCGCATGGCGCGGATTACGTTGTCGACACCGTGGCTGATCTTCGCCGTCTGCTGTTAGGGGGCCGGGCATGAGCAGTGTGAAGCGTACCGGCGATTTTGATGAGAAGAACCGCGTGGAAGGGGGAACGCTCTACCTGGTTGCCACCCCCATCGGCAACTTGGCCGATCTGAGCGCGCGTGCAGTCAAGGTGCTGTCCGAGGTCGATTTCATCGCCGCCGAGGACACCCGCAACTCGATGCGTCTGCTGACCCACCTGGGCATCAGCAAGCCGCTGGTCTCTTATTTCGAGCACAATAAGCGGGAGCGCGGTGCGGTGATCGCCGACCGCCTTGCTGCCGGTGAATCCTGCGCCCTCATGACCGATGCCGGAACACCGGCCATCAGCGACCCCGGCGAGGATCTGGTCGTGCTTTGCGCCGAGCGAGGAATTCCGGTGACGCACATCCCCGGTGCGTGTGCCGCAATTGCGGCGCTGACCCTGTCCGCCCTGCCGACCGGCCGGTTCGTTTTCGACGGATTCCTTCCGGTGGCGAAGAGCGAACGGCGTGCGCGGATCGACGAGATCGCGCGGGAAATGCGGACGGTGATCCTGCATGAAGCGCCGCACAAGCTGCGGGGGACGCTGGATGATCTGCTGGCCGCGCTGGGGGATCGCCGCATCGCGCTATGCCGTGAGCTGACCAAGCGCAATGAGGAGATCATGCGCACCACCCTCTCGGGAGCGATCGAATACTACCGCGAGCATGATCCGCGCGGCGAGTATGTGCTGGTACTGGAGGGGGCCGCCGAGCGGGTGGCCGAGCAGGATGATACAGCCTTCTGGCAGGCCATGTCCCCTGCCGCGCATGTTGCGCATTATGAAGAGCAGGGCATGGCGCGCATGGATGCCATGAAGAAGGCAGCCAAGGACCGCGGCATGAGCAAGAGTGAACTCTATCAGCTTTTACTGGTCGATAAGGAGAACTGACATGTTGAATTTTTCAAGCGATTATACCAATGGCGCACATCCTGAGGTGCTGCGCCGTCTGATCGAAACCAATGACGAGGTGCTGACCACCTACGGCTCGGACATCTACACCGAATCGGCCAAGGCGAAGATTCGCACATCCTGCGGCTGTCCCGATGCCGACATTTATTTCCTTGCCGGCGGAACGCAGACCAATCTCACCGTCATCTCGGGCATGCTCGGCCTGTGCGGCGCGGTGGTTGCCGCCGATACCGGGCACATCGCACTCCATGAAGCCGGCGCGATCGAGTACACCGGCCACAAGGTGCTGACCGTTCCGCACCGCGGCGGCAAGATCACGGCCGAGGCGCTGACCGCCTGCCTGCGCGGATTTTACGCCGACGAGAACCACACCCACATGCCCTATCCCGGCATGGTCTACATCTCCCACCCGACCGAATACGGCACGCTCTATTCGCGCGATGAACTCAAGGCTCTGCATGCGATCTGCCGTGCGCACGAGATCCCCCTTTATGTGGACGGTGCACGTCTGGGCTACGGGCTGGCCAGCCATGGGAGCGATCTGTCGCTGGCCGAGCTTGCCGCCAACTGCGATGCCTTTTACATCGGCGGCACCAAGGTAGGGGCGCTGTGCGGCGAGGCGGTGGTCTTCCCGCGCGGAAATGCGCCGAGGCACTTCTTTACGATGATCAAGCAGCACGGCGCTCTGCTGGCCAAAGGACGGCTGATCGGCGTGCAGTTTGATGCGCTCTTCACCGATGACCTTTACCTTCGCATCAGCTGCCATGCCATCGATTGTGCCGAGACCCTCAAAGCGATCCTGCGCGAGAAGGGCTATCGCTTTTTCATGGAAACCCCGACTAACCAGCAGTTTGTCGTGCTGGAAAACGCGCAGATGGCAAAGCTGGGCGAGCAGGTCGCGTTTAGTTATTGGGAGCCGTTTGACGAGACGCACACGGTGGTGCGCTTCGCGACCAGCTGGTCGACGACCGAGGCTGACCTGGAGGCGCTGCGGGCCTTGCTGTAAGTCTCGCATTTTACTGAATAAAACACCTCCGTGCGGGAAAAACTACCGGTACGGAGGTGTAAAAATATGACCACAAAAGAATTATTGTACGTCGAAGACGCGCTTGGTCACGCACAGTATGTGATGACCAAGTGCAAGGAAACCGCTACCCAGTTGCAGGACAGCGAGCTCAAATCGCTGGTCGAGCAGATGGAGACCAAGCAAAAGGCGCTGTTTGGGCGCTTTTACGGCTTACTGTAAGGAGGGGACGGCATGGATGACAAGCAGCTGATGGAGAATCTGCTTCTCCTCGAGAAGGGCGCGTGCGACCTTTTCCTGCATGGCGCGATCGAGTCCTCGACCCAGAATGTCAATGCGGCATTCGACAGCGCGCTGACCGAGACGCTCGCTCTGCAGGACCAGATTTACGCCAAGATGGCGGCAAAAGGCTGGTACACGGTCGAGCAGGTCGAGCAGCAGAAGATCAATACCCTCAAGCAGCGCTTTGCCGCGCAGGCATAAGCGCTAAGCGTGAAGACCGAAAAAGAGAGGAACCCGTCGGGTTCCTCTCTTGCTTTATGCTTCGCCGTAGTGGAAATCCATGATCCATTTGATGGCCAGATCGATCCAGCCCTGGACGTGTGGGAGATTTTTGCTTTGATCGCCGTTGTCGGTTTCAGCGTTGGCCAGGCAAAGGCCGTGCGGGCCGTTTGGGTAGATGTGCAGCTCATAGGGGATGCCGGCGGCAGTCATGGCCTCGGCCATGAGCAGGGCGTTCTGGACGGGGACAGTTTTATCGGTGAAGGTGTGCCAGATGAACGCAGGGCAGGTATGGGGCCCGACGTGCTTCTCCAGCGAGAAGGCGTCAAGTTCCGGCTCATCACCGGTTGTTTTCATGCCGAGCAGGTAGTTGAAGGACCTGCGGTGTGCGTATTGCCCGCCGCTGATGACGGAGTAGGACAGGATCATGCCGGTGGGGCGGTTGATACCCTCGGGGGCATCGCCGAGGTAGGGCTTGAGCTGGGGAATGTTCCAGAGCGTGCCGGCAGCCCCCGCCAGATGTCCGCCGGCCGAGAAGCCGCAGGTGTAGACATAGCGAGGATCGGTATGGTGTTCTTCCGCGTGCTCGCGGACATATTTGATCGCCAGCGAGACCTGGATGAGCGGCTGATAATTCTGCGCGCCTTTGCCCACGGTGTAGCGCAGGATATAGACGTTCATACCGGCCGCCAGAAACGGCTTGGCGATCGGTTCAGCTTCACGCTCGACGAGAAAATGATAGCCGCCGCCGGGACAGATGATAACGGCGCGGCGGGGAGCAGTTTTTCCGTCACCGAGGTCGGGGAAAGCGTACACAGTCAGTGTTGCCGGGGTGGGATGAAGGGTTATGGTTTCGTGAATCATAAGGGGTCTCCTTTCGGTGTGAGCAATATCAACTTATTCTACCACGTTTCAGCGGGAGTGTCAAGTCCAGGGAAAATAAAGCAAGAGAGGAACCCGACGGGTTCCTCTCTTGCTTTATGCTTCACCGTAGTGGAAATCCATGACCCATTTGATGGCCAGATTGATCCAGTCCTGGACGTGCGGGACATTTCTGCTTTGATTGCCGTTGTCGGTTTCGGCGTCGGCCAGAGAAAGGCCGTGCGGGCCGTCCGGGTAGATGTGCAGCTCGTAGGGAATGCCGGCGGCAGTCATGGCCTCGGCCATAAGCAGGGCGTTCTGAACGGGGACGGTTTTGTCGGTGAAGGTGTGCCAGATGAATGCGGGGCAGGTATGGGGCCCGACGTGCTTCTCCAGCGAGAGGGCATCCAGCTCGGGCTCATCACCGGTTGTTTTCATTCCGAGCAGATAGTTGAAGGAGCCGCGATGCGCATACTGCCCGCCGCTGATGACCGGGTAGGACAAGATCATGCCGGTGGGGCGGTTGATGCCCTCGGGGGCATCGCCCAGGTAGGGCTTGATCTGGGGGAGGTTCCAGAGCGTGCCGGCAGCACCCGCCAGATGTCCGCCAGCCGAGAAGCCGCAGGTGTAGACATAGCGGGGATCGGTGTGGTGTTCTTCCGCGTGCTCGCGAACATACTTGATGGCCAGAGAGACCTGGATGAGGGGCTGATCGTTCTGCGCGCCTTCGCCCACAGTGTAGCGCAGGATATAGACGTTCATGCCGGCCGCCATGAAGCGCTTGGCGATCGGTTCTGCTTCGCGTTCGGAAAGGAAGCGGTAACCGCCGCCGGGGCAGATGACAACAGCGCGGCGGGGCGCGGTGGCGGTGTCGCCGAGGTCGGGGAAGGCGTAGACGGTCAAGGTTGCAGGAGTAGGATTGAGGGTTATGGTTTCGTAAATCATACGGGATGTCCTTTCGGTGTGAGAAATATCAACTTATTCTACCACGTTTCAGCGGGAGTGTCAAGGCTCGAGAAAAATAAAGATGGCAGGTCATGCGACCTGCCATTAACTTTATATGCGCGGCCTGACTTAAGCGCGGGTGATCTTACCCGAACGCAGGCAACGGGAGCAAACAGCGACGGTTTTCGGAGTGCCGTCTACCAGAGCCTTAACCTTGCGGATGTTGGGCTTCCACATTCTGTTCGTCTTTCTATGCGAGTGAGACACGTTCTGACCGAACACAACGCCCTTACCGCAAATGCTGCATTTTGCCATCTTGACACCTCCTCAATATGATCGTATATAGACCGATTAAGCAACAGTATAGATTATAGCATAATCCGCGCAAAATTGCAAGGGATTTTCAAAAAAAATTTCGAAAAAAGCGGGGAATTTTACAGGAAGTAGCCAATTCCGGTGCCAAGCATTGCCTTTGTGGGCGGCAAAGCCATGCCGAGCAGCCCACCATCGGCCGAACAAAGGGCCAAAATCGCCATCTGACCGTTGTGTGTCTCCTCCGCGGCGGCGATGATGCGTCCCTCCGCGGCGAGGGCGGTTCGCGCTTCCGGGGAGATAACCGGACACTGCGGCGTATCGGCGAACAGATGCACGGCACGCCGGCCGAGCATGGACGGATCGATCCACGGTGAGGCGGCTGAGACGGTGATGCTGCTGAGCATGCGGATGCCGGTGCAGGGAGTGTTGGGAATGGCGCTGCCATCCGCCGAGAAATATCCCAGGTTAAGCATGGCGGCGAAGGCTTCGCCCCAGGCACAGATCAGCCCATCTCGGCGGCGCATGGCGGACAGCGCCTCCACTGTGCGGCGTTGGCCGAACAGAGCTGTGACAAAGGCGCGGTTGCCTGAAAGGAGCAGAATTTGCGCCTGCTCCAGCCGGTCGGCAAAAGCCGACAGCGATTGTCTCGCGGCGGTGGCACTGCGCAGATCGATGGCGCAGAGCAGGGGCTCACCCCCCTGGGCAGAGATGGCAGCGGCCAGCGCGGTGGGGATCCGGTCGGCATAAGGGATCAGCACGCGGGGGCGCATGACGCGATGCGCCGAGATGCGCGGGGGAGCGACGGTGCGATAAAGCGGGGGGATGGCGGCTGGCAGACCGGCGCAGAAGGCGGCACGCAGCTGATCGGTCGAGACAGTTTCCTCGCCCAGCGTGACGCCGTCACCGACCGTGGTCTGCCCTAGCGCAATGGCGGCAACGCCCTCGGGAAGGGCAGGCAGTTCGGGAGCGGCGAGCAGAAAGCCGCAGGGAAAGACCGTATTGAGTGCATCGGCGGGTGCGGTGAGGATCAGGCCGAGGTGGGCGGCTGATGCGGCTGCCGCGGCGGCCGCCGAGGGAGCGAGCATACCGGTGGCGAAAATCGAATGGTCGGCCTTTCGCATGGCATCTGCCAGTGCAAGCAGTGCACGCTCACCGCGCAGATGGGGCTCAGGGGAGCGAGGGACGAGAAGCCAGAGTGTCGTATCAGCCCGAAGGGACGCGGTGCTCGTCTGCGGTGCAGGGGCATATGCAGAGACAGTGACCGCCAGGGTGTGGCCCGGACGCAGGTCAGCCGGAGCGGCGGGGATGCCCAGTTCGATTTCCACGCAATGCAGGCCAAGCAGTGCGGCGATGGCACGGCCGCAATCCGATCGACCGGCCAACGGGAGTTCGGCTGACAGCGACAGCGTGACGGCCTGCGGCGATACACCGGCGGCACAGAGCCGGGCGATCAGGGCAAGTGCGCAGTCACGGACGGCGGCGAAGGGATCTTCGCCCGGTCGCACGGTATCGGCGCAGAGGAGCTTCTCGCCGCAGAGCATGACATCGGCCGGCGATGCGGCGAGTTGGGCTGCGGCGATGGGATCAAATCCAAGCCGGCCGGAGAGCGCGGGTGAGGCCAGCGAGGCCAGCATCAGCGGCAGAGGCGGGCGATCGGCGGGGACTTCTTCGGGGGTGGGGGTGTTGATCTGCGCATAGATCGCAGGGCGGGGCGCCAGCATGGCGGCCGGGAAGCAGAGCCGTTCGGGGGCATTTTCCAGCGTGATCTGCGGCTTTTTCTGCACGGCGGCAATCAGCCGATAGCTGAAGCCAAGCGTGCGGAGGGCATTGGTCATAGCCGGCCCCGAGCCGGGTGCGCAGGCCAGGAGGACAGCGTCGGTGTCGGGGGTGAGGTGTGCCATCAAGCCCATGCCGGCGGGGGGCGGGGTGATGGCAAGACCGAGCCCGCTCCCCCCCAGCATCTTGCCGAGCACGCCGATCAGCCTGCCTGCCGGAACGGGCAGACTACGGCGGATTTTTCCGGCCAGTGCCGGGGATGCGCAGAGGCGGCTCAGCCTGTCGGCAAATGCGGTTTCGCTTCGGCCGGAAGAAAGAACCAGAAGCAGGCGATCGTCGGGCATCACGGATGCGGCAGGGCAGGGGGATGCAGACAGGCAGACCTTGGTCTGACCGGCAGGTGTGCCAAATCCGCCCATCGCCGCGCCGCCGAAGCCGGCAAGCCGCGCGGGGGAGTCGGCGGTCTGCACCGGCGGGACTGCTGCGCCGCGATGGGCGCAGAGATAGGCAGAAGCGGTATCGGCCAGCTCTTGCAGGGTAGCGGGGGCGTCAGCCCCCGGCGTGACGATGGCGCGCTTGGCCATCAGATCGGCATAGACGGTATGCAGGCGGGCATCGCTCGTGAGAAATTCGACCGGTGCGCAGGCTGCCGGATCGGTCAGCGCTGCGCGATAGGCCTCATCCAGAATCAGCAGCTCCTCAGGCTGCGGCTCGCGGCCGAGCGCGCGGTAATGGTCGGCAATTATCGACAGGCATGCCGCCGGCAGAGCCAGCCCCCGGGCCGCGCCCCAGCCATCCAGCCGGTCATCCGAGAGCGCAATGAAATCGGCGACCGCCGCCGCAGACAGTGTGCGCGGTGCATGATCTTGCGCAGTTGGCGGGAGCAGGCGGGCGCGGGCGATGCGGTACTGCGCCTCATCCAGGCCGCAGAGCACGATGATGCGGCTCTGCCGCACCGCGGCATCGATACCGGCGGCGCGCAGGAGCATCGCGCGTCCCTCATCAGGCTCGTCGGGCAGGGAGACGCATCGCATATCCTCCCGCAGCGAGAGGGTGTCGGTCAGTTTTCCGCCCAGCGGGGCGAGCAGAGGGCGAAGGGTCTCGGCAGGGTAAGCCGATTCTACCGTGAGGCAGGTGATCAAGCGCAGGTCGCGCAGGGCGCTCAGCGCCGAATCAGCAGTCAGCGTGCGCAGAAGGGCGAGCGCTTCGGTGCGGTCGGCAGATTCAAAAAAGAGACAGGATTGCATGGTTCTGATCCTTTCTTTGGGAAAATCAGGCTTGGCAGCAGACGGCGATCAAGCTTTGCCCATCATGGCCGATGGGCTTGACCGGCAGTTCAAGACCGCGCAGGTCGCGTTCGGCGGCGACGCGGACGGGATAGAATGATGGGGTATGGCCCTGCGCGATGCCGTCTTGCTGGGTTTCAAAGAGCACGGAGATGGTGTCGCCGGCGGCAACGGCTTCGTCGAGCAGCAGGCGATGCATTTCGTCCTGCGCGGCAATCAGCGCGGCTGAGCGTGCACGCTTGACAGGCTCTGGAATCTGCCCCGGCATGCCGGCAGCCTCGGTACCGGGCCGGCGGGAGTAGGCGAAGATGTGGGCGTCAAGGAAGCGGGCTTCGCGCAGGAAGGCAAGGCTTTCGGCAAAGTCGTCCTCAGTCTCCTGCGGGAATCCCACGATGATGTCGGTTGTGAGCCCCGCCTGTGGAAAGGCATCACGCAGACGGCGGATGGCCGCGCGGGCCATGTCGGCGGAGTAGGGACGGCGCATCAGCCGCAGGACGTGGTCGGCGCCGCTTTGCAGCGAGAGGTGAAAATGCGGCGCGATCGAAGCGAGGGGGGCAATCTGCTCGACAAAGCGATCGCGAATCAGCGACGGATCAAGCGAGCCGAGCCGGATGCGGCCGATGCCGGTCTCACGGTCAAGATCACGCAGCAGGTCGCCCAGACGATAGTCGCCCAGATCGCGGCCGTAGGCCGAGGTTTCGATGCCGGTCAACACCACTTCGCGGCATCCCGATTCGGCGAGAGCGCGCACCTCAGCGATGACGTTGGCCGGTGCTTTGGAGCGGATTTTGCCGCGCGCGGCGGGAATGATGCAGTAAGCACAGTGCTGCTCACAGCCGTCCTCGATTTTGACATAGGCGCGCGTGCGGCCAAAGCGGGTGATCTGCATGGCTTCAAAGGGCGCATCCTCCAGAGAGGAAACGGCGACTGTCGGACGCTCATTCTTGCATCCCTGCGCCAAAAGCGCCTCTGCCGCCCGCACCACCGAGAGCTTTTCGCGGTTGCCGCAGATATAATCGACCCCATCGATGGCGGCGATCTGCGCCGGATCAACCTGGGCAAAGCATCCGGTGACCAGAATCAGCGCGTGGGGATTCTGCCCGAGCGCGCGGCGAATGAACTGCCGCGCCTTGCGGTCACTCTCGGCGGTGACGGTGCAGGTGTTGATGATATACAGCGAGCAGACCTCGGTCGGGTCGCAGACCGTGATTCCGGCGCGCATCAGCGCTTCGGCAATCGCTTCGCTTTCGTATTGGTTGACTTTGCATCCCAGCGTGTAGATTCCGGCGGTGGCAGACATGACGGCTCCTTTGCAGACAGTGTTTTTTCTATTGTAACAGGAAATTGGGAAAAAATAAAGAGAGAATCTGTGAATTTCCGCAAGATTTTTGCTTTTCCTCTTGAAAAAACGCGGCATATGCAGTATAATATCATCGGATAGAAAAAAATACCCACAAAGGAGAATATTGATGAGCGCTCTTCATGTTATTGATCATCCGCTGATTGCCCATAAGCTTTCGATTATGCGTGACAAAAATACCGGTTCGAAGGATTTTCGCGAACTGCTTAACGAGATTGCCATGCTGATGGGTTATGAGCTTACCCGTGATCTCCCGCTTGAGGATATGGAAATCGAGACTCCGCTGACCAAGATGACGGCGAAAACCATCTCGGGCAAAAAACTGGCCATTATCCCGATCCTGCGTGCAGGCCTTGGCATGGTGGACGGTCTGCTCAGCTTGATTCCGGTGGCAAAGGTGGGACATATCGGCCTTTACCGCGACCCCGATACGCATGAGCCGGTTGAGTATTACTGCAAGCTTCCCTTTGATATCGAGGAACGCATTGTCATTCTGGTCGACCCCATGCTGGCAACGGGCGGCTCTTCGAGTGATGCGCTGCGCATGCTCAAGGAAAAGGGCTGCCGCAATATCCGTCTGATGTGCCTGGTTGCCGCACCCGAGGGTGTGCAGAAGGTAATGGCTGACCATCCCGATGTAGACATCTACACCGCCAGCCTTGACGAGTGCCTCAATGACCATGCGTATATTGTTCCCGGTCTGGGCGACGCGGGCGACCGTATTTTCGGTACCAAATAACAAATTTTTGCAAACCGATCCGGGCGGCATTTGCTATGGGCAGATGCCGCCCGAAAATTGGTTTTTCCCGAAAGGAGGCCTATTATGCGCGAGCTGACCATTGGCCGCAACGATGCCGGACAGCGGCTGGATAAATTTCTGTCCAAAGCCTTGCCGGGCCTGCCGCAATCGCTGATGTACAAGTATATTCGTCTGAAGAAGATCAAGCGCAACCGCGCCCGAACCGCGCCCAACGAGCAGCTCGCTGAGGGGGATATCCTCCAGCTCTTCATCCGTGATGAATTTTTCGGCATGCCCGAGGATGACCGCGGTGCGTTGGATCGCATCGCACCGAAGCTGGAGATCTGCTATGAGGACGAGAACATCATGGTCCTCAACAAGCGCCCCGGTGTCCTTGTCCATCAGGATGAGCAGGGGGGCGAGAACACGCTGATCCTGCATATTCAGGCCTACCTCTACAACAAGGGTGAGTACGATCCGGATGCTGAGCAGTCTTTTGCGCCTGCGCTCTGTAACCGTATCGACCGCAATACCGGCGGTCTGGTGCTGGCTGCCAAAAATGCCGAGGCGCTGCGCGTGATGAATGAGAAGATCCGGCTGGGCGAGATCGGTAAGTTCTACCTTTGCGCCGTGCACGGCAAGCCGATTCCGCCCAAGGCCACCCTCCATGGCTGGCTGATCAAGGACAGCGCGGCCAACACCGTCAGCGTCAGTGATCACCGCCGCCCTGGCGCGAAGGAGATCTTGACGCGTTACCGCACCCTCCGCACGGCAGGAGATGCCGCGCTGCTTGAGGTCGAGCTGCTGACCGGCCGCACGCATCAGATCCGCGCCCATCTTGCCCACATCGGGCATCCGCTTCTGGGCGACGGCAAATACGGCGTCAACCGTGATGATCGCCGCCGAGGGTACAAATACCAGGCGCTGTACGCCTACCGCCTTTGCTTCAATTTCGCCGATGACGGCGGCCCGCTGGCCTACCTGCGCGGCCGCGAGGTGACGCTCGATCCCGAGCAGATTTGGTTCGTGCGTGACTTTTCCTAAGCGGCTTGCCTGAACGATTCGCTCTGCTGTCTGCGGCAGAAGCGACCCCGGACTTGATCTCCGAAAAATATTGTTCAACTGAAGAAAAATTCGTTGACAATCATGTGAACGTGTGATATAATCATAATACAATACAAGAACGCATGAAAGGACGAAATCCTATGGTAATGCTTGCGTTTGCCTTGGCGGTGGTGATCACCTTTATTGTCTGGATTCGCCGCCCCGAGCAAAGAATGATGATTCGCCTGAACTCCGAGCTGAAGATCTCGGCGGCCTACGCCAAGCCGGGCGAGGCGATGGACATGACGGTGACGGTCACCAACGAAAAATCGACCGGTGTGCCGCTGCTGCGTGTTGATGTGGACCTGCCCGAGGAACTGGTTTTTGCCGGTGAAGAGCGAGATCTCCCCCGCCACCGCAGTCAGATGTGTTCGATCGGCCCGCACCAGACGCTGACCTTCCACTACCGCGTGATTGCTGACCGGGAAGGGATCGCTGTCGTAGAATCCCCCGAGCTGATCGTTTACGGCTTGATCGGTTCGATCGTGGATAATAACGCGGCAGAGCGCGGAAGAGTTGCCGCGCGAATTCGCGTCCGTGTCCCGCAGGAGGATGCATGACAGAACGGATGCCGTGTCCGGCTGAAGGCACGGTGAACCAATTCACGCTTACGGAAAGGAAATACACGCATGCACGATAAACGCACCAAACGGATTCATCTTGCCGCTTCGGTCCTGCCCCCGCTGGCCCTCCTGATCAGTGCCGGCTATACGATCATGTACCGTCCGCTCGGCAAGACCGGCCGCTGGCTAATCCCGCTGCTTTGCCTGGCCTTCTTTGTGGCCGGCTATTACATCATGCGCCTGCAAGAGCGTATCTTCGGCTATGCCCGCGTCGACTTTGATGTGGATGATGGGTACAGCGAGACCACGCGCCAGTATGTGCGCAAACGCTATTTGATCGCCCCCGCGCTTCTGGCTGCCATCCCGGCCGGTATGATCTTCCCGCTGATCGAGAAGGAGATCGTCCGCCTGGTCAGGGAAGGGCAGCTTGAGTACATGGATGATGACTTTATCGCCCCTTGGCTGGTGTTCGGCTTCATTGTTCTCTCGGCCGTCCTCGGCGCTTCTGCGCGGATGAAGCCCGGCAACATCGCGCTGAGCAAGTTTGCCGTTCTCTTCCATGCCATCTGCCATGCGGCGCTCTTTATCATCAACATTTTTATGGAGGTTCCCTCGGTCCTGCCGACTGCCCTGTGTGCTGTGGTCATGGTTGTCGCCCTTTTTGAGCTGAATACGGCCTTCGTTGAGGATATTTGCCGCAAAACGCGGGATGACACCAACCTGCCGACCATGCGCGAAACCAACTATCAGTATGTCAAGCGCATCGTGAAGAATTTTTTCTGGGTCTTCATCGTCCCCTTCCTGCTGACCTCGGCCTTTTCGGTGGTCTGGCAGTACCTGCTGGAGAACCGCCTCAATCAGCCGCTTTAACCGAATCCAAACCGACGCACCGCCGAGAGGGCAATCGCTCTTTTTGGCGGTGCGCCGCCTTTTCCTGCCGATGCCGCCTGGCAAAATTCTCGCCTGTCCCTTGTTTTTTGCGGCATTTTATGCTATACTGATAGCAGTTTTCCTTTGACGGAATCCGAGAGGAGGGTGTATCATGATCGAACTGAACCGCATTTGTAAGACCTTCCGCGTTGCACAGAGAAGCGCCGGCATGCGCGAAGCCGCAAAGGCGCTGTTTCGTCGTACTTATTCCGAGATCCATGCGCTGCAGGATGTCTCCTTTTGCATCGGCGACGGCGAAATGGTGGGCTACATCGGCCCCAACGGCGCGGGGAAGAGCAGTACCATCAAGGTCATGAGCGGTATCCTCACCCCCGACTCGGGCAGCTGTGTCATCGACGGCTGCGTGCCTTGGCGTGACCGGCAGGCGCATGCCGCCAACATCGGCGTGGTCTTCGGCCAGCGCTCCCAGCTGTGGTGGGATGTGCCGGTCATCGATTCCTTTGAATTGATCCGCGACATTTATCGCGTGGATGAGGGGCTTTATCGGCAAAGCCTGGACGAGCTGACCGAGCTGTTGGACCTGTCGTCCATTCTGCGTACGCCGACCCGCCAGCTCAGCTTGGGACAGCGAATGCGCTGTGAGATTGCGGCATCCCTCATCCACCGCCCGCGCATTCTCTTTTTGGACGAGCCTACCATTGGGCTGGATGCCGTCTCCAAGCTTGCCGTGCGCGATTTCATTCGCCGCATCAACCGCGAGCGCGGAACGACGGTCATTCTGACCACCCACGATATGCAGGACATCGAAGCGCTGACCGAGCGGATCATTCTGATCGGCCGCGGCCGGATTTTGCTTGACGGTACACTGGATGCCCTCAAAGCCCGGCACTCGACGCTGCGGCAGATTACCGTCGCCTTCACGGCGGGGACGCCATCCCCCGCGGACCGCCCGCTTCCGGCCGGGTTTTCGCTGATCAGTGCCTCTGAAGACCGCGTCACGGTTGCGATCGATACCGAGATTGTTTCGGTTTCGGATGCCATCGAGGGCTTGACCCGCGGCGTTGACGTCCGCGATCTGTCGGTCGCGGGGCAGAGTACCGATGAGCTGGTCGTTTCGCTGTATGAGGAGTTCCGCATATGACGGCCGGCCGTGGGCTCCGCCCGTATCTCAGCTTCTTTCGGATCCGCTTCCTCTGTGGGATGCAGTACCGTACCGCCGCGCTGGCCGGCATCGCCACCCAATTTGCCTGGGGCGCGATGAATCTGCTGGCCTATCGTGCCTTCTATGCCGCCGATCCATCCGCTTTCCCGATGACGCTGGAGCAGATCAGCTGTTATGTCTGGTTCAATCAGGCCTTTTTGACGCTGTTTATGCTCTGGTTCCTCGATGCCGACATTTTTGCCGCCATCCGCGACGGTGGGGTGGCCTATGAGTTGATCCGTCCGCTTGACCTCTACCGCATCTGGTTTGTCAAAAATCTCGCCACCCGCGCCGCCAAGGTGACCCTCCGCTGCCTGCCGATTTTGGTGGTAGCCTGTGTTTTGCCGAAGCCGTACGGCCTGACCCTGCCGGTTTCTGCCGCAGCCTTTCTGCTTTTCCTTGTGACCATGCTGCTGGCGCTGGTGCTGGTGGTGGCCTTCTGCATGCTGATCTACATCACGACCTTCTACACCATGAATCCCCTCGGCGTGCGGATCGTCGCCACGTCGATGTGCGAGTTCCTCTGCGGCGCCATCGTGCCCATTCCCTTCATGCCCGACGGCCTGCGCCGGGTCATTGAGCTGACGCCTTTCGCCGCTATGCAGAATCTGCCCTTCCGCATCTATTCGGGCGATATCGCGGGGACGGAACTGGTGCAGGGGATCGTCCTGCAGCTGTTCTGGATCGCCGCACTGATTCTGCTGGGGCGGCTGATGATGCGCCACGCCCTCCGCCGCGTGGTTGTCCAGGGAGGTTGAGCCGATGAAACTCTATCTTCGCTATTTCTCAATCCATTTCAAGAGCCAGATGCAGTATAAGACCTCCTTCTTTTTGACCCTTCTCGGCCAGTTTCTGACCGCCTTTTCCACCTTCCTCGGCATCTGGGTCATGTTCACCCGCTTCAGGGCGGTCGATGGCTTCACTTATACCGAAGTCTCGCTCTGCTATGCCGTCGTACTGATGGCCTTTTCGCTGGCCGAGACCTTCTTCCGCGGCTTTGACACCTTTCCGCGCATGATCGGCAACGGCGAGTTTGACCGCATTCTTGTCCGCCCGCGCAGTCCGATCTTTCAGGTACTGGCCGCGAAAATTGAATTCTCGCGGCTCGGCCGCCTTCTGCAGGCCGTACTTGTCTTTGCCTGGGCCATCCCGCGCAGCGGCGTCGATTGGAACGCCGCCAATCTTGCTACGCTTGTGGGGATGATTCTCTCCGGCACCTTCGTTTTTGCCGGCCTCTTCCTGCTCTATGCGGGAATCTGCTTCTACACCCTTGAGGGGCTGGAGGTCATGAACATCTTCACCGACGGCGGCCGCGAATTCGGGCGCTATCCCCTCTCGGTCTACGGTGAGGGCGTGCTGCGTTTCCTCACCTACATCGTGCCGCTGGCGCTCTTCCTCTATTATCCCTTCCTTGCGCTGCTCGGCCGCAGTGAATCTCTCCTTCACCGAATCTGCCCGGCGTTTGCCCTGCTGTTTTTGCTTCCGTGCTATCTTTTCTGGCGGATCGGCCTGCGGCACTATCAATCGACCGGCTCATGAGACAAAAAAAGCGCCTTCCCGAGGGAAGGCGCTTTGTTTTGCGTAAATTAGTCGCAGATATAGGGCAGCAGCGAGACGTGACGGGCGCGCTTGATGGCGGTGGTCAGCTGGCGCTGGTGCTTTGCGCAGGTACCGGAGATACGGCGGGGCAGAATCTTGCCGCGCTCGCTGATGAACTTGCGCAGACGTGCGGAATCCTTGTAATCGATGTACTCGATCTTCTCCGCGCAGAAAGTGCAAACCTTCTTTCTTCTCTTGTTGGTGCGTACGGGACGCTGAGTGTTTTCGGTTCTATCCATGATTTCTTACCTCCTGTTCGATTTAGTTAAAACGGCAGATCGTCGTCGCCCGAAATTTCCTCAAACTTCGGGGTTGTGGCAGCGCCCGAAGAATATGCGGGTGCGCCGTAGGAATCAGGCGTATACTGGCTGGCCGGCGCGTTGCCGTAGCCGCCGCCCTCGCTCTTGGAATCGACAAAGTTGATCTCATCGGCAACGATTTCGGTTGCATAGCGCTTCTGACCCTGCTGATCCGTCCAGGTTCTGGTCTGGATTGAGCCAATGACGCAGATCGAGCTGCCCTTGCGGAAATAGCGAGAGACAAACTCAGCCTGCTGACGCCAGGCGACAATGTCAAGGAAATCAGCCTGAGGCTGGCCCTGACCATCGGCAGTTTTGGACTGGAATCTGCGGTTGATCGCAATGCGGAAGGAGACAACGGGAACACCGCTCTGGGTCTGCTTCAGCTCAGGATCAGCCACCATTCTGCCGGCAAGGATTGCTTTGTTGAGATTTAAGTTAGCCATGATTACGCCTCCTTGTCAGCCCGGGTTTAGGCCTCGGGCTGCTCGGTGGTCTCGGCAGCTTCAGCGGCAGCGGCAGCGGCAGCGGCAGCCTCACGGGCAGCGGCAGCAGCGGCAACCTTAGCCATAACCTTCTCATCGAGCTTGATCGTCATCGAGCGCATGATGGCATCACTGATGTTGAACAGACGCTCCAGCTCAGCGGGGAACTCCGGCTCGCTCTTGTAGGTAACGACAACGTAGTGACCTTCGTTGATGTCGTTGATCGGATAAGCCAGACGGCGCTTGCCCCACTCGTTGATCTCGCTGATGGTGCCGTTCTCAGCAATCAGGGCAGTGAACTTTTCTACAGCTGCCTTAATTGCCTCGTCACCGATCGTCGGGTCGACGATGAACAGGGTTTCGTAAGTGTTGATGACCTTTTCCATTTTTACACCTCCCTATGGACATAAGCCCGCAAACATAGTAGTAGATTTATTTGCGGGAAGGAGACAGGCATGAAATGCCCGTACCGAATAATTATTATAGCATAGATTGGGAAGCCTGTCAAGAGATATCGGGAAAATATTTTCGTTGATGCTAATCTTTTCGCCCTCTCGGGCGAGGAGGGGGCGGAAACCATCTCAAACGCCGAAGTTTTCCGCCCCCTCCATCCCCACCTTCCTTGGCTTACTCCTTTAGTCGATGCCTCTTGCGCGAAAGTTTTCGCGGGGATAGGGGTATGGGGGAAGGGGAGCCTTTTTCAAAAGGCTCCCCTTCCCCCATGGACTCAATACAACTTATACTTCAGCCGCAAATTGTCAGCTATCATCGCAATAAACTCGCTGTTCGTCGGCTTGCCGCGATTGTTCTGGATGGTGTATCCAAAGTAAGCGTTAAGCGTATCCACATCGCCGCGGTCCCACGCGACCTCGATCGCATGGCGAATGGCGCGCTCGACGCGGGAGGTGGTGGTCGCGTACTTCTTCGCCACTGAGGGATAAAGCACCTTCGTAACCGAATTGATAATATCACTGTCCTTGATCGTCAGCAGGATCGCCGTGCGCAGATACTGATACCCCTTAATATGCGCCGGAACGCCGATCTGATGAATAATCTTCGTCACCTGCGTTTCAATGTCGGGAACGCCCTCAATGGCGGTCTCGGATGTCGCTTTTTCGGCCGTCTTGCCGCGATTTTGGCTCAGCGAGAGCAAGTGATCCAGCAGGCTTCCGGTGTCGTAGGGCTTGCGCAGACAGAGGGCAGCGCCGGCAGAGGTTGCCTCGATGAAGAGCTCGGGGGTGGAGACCATCGATACGACGATGAAGGTTGGCGCGCGGTCGCTGCCGTAGTCAATGGCGCGGCTGTTGCGCAGTACGCCGATGCCGTCAAGCTTGGAGAGCCAAATATCCACGATCGCCACGTCCGGGTGAAAGCGGCTCAGCTTGACCAGCGCCTCCTCGCCGTCAGCTGCTTCCTCGATCTGATGATATCCCGCCCGATTCAGCGCTTCTCTGAGCGCCTTGCGCTCCTGCTCGTGTTCGTCCGCAATCAGTACTTTCGTTGTGTATTCCATCTTCGTTTCCTTTCTGTGTGCTTGGTCGGCAAATATGGATTTACCATATTTTTCCTGTGATGGATAAATTATACCATATTTTACCAGGAATTACAAGACATTTCCAGTAATTTCCTGCGAAAAAACTGCACGAAAAAAACGCCGGATAATTGGTAAAAAATACCAAATCCGGCGTGTTTTCCAAAAAGAAGCAGAATCACTGGAGAAGCGGGTTAAGCCTGCGCACCGCCGGCACTGGTGGCGTGGTGCTGGCAGGGATGCTCGAAGAAATGGGTCAGATCGACCGTCCAGCGGCCGTCAGTTTGGCTGAAGCCAATGGCTTTGATCAGGCGCTCCTGCTCGGCGTCCTGTACCGGCGCGTCATAAGTAGTGGCATGGATGCCGCAGAGGTCGATGAAATTCAGTGCAGCACGGCCAAGCACGAACATCGCCTCAAAGTCGGGCGCGCGGTCGGTCACCGTGGCGAGAGTGCGCAGTGAACCGCCGTCGGGGGTCAGCGTGAATTGGCAAACGCCAACCAGCTCGTCCTCCACCGTGGCGGCATAGGCCAGCAGATCAGCATCAAAGGGAGTGCCGCAGCGCAGGCAAATGGCCTCCTGCTCGGCCTTGGATTGAATCGGTTTTACTTCCAGCATGGCAAATTTCCATCCTTATATATAATAGTGTTCTCGGTGCGGTCAGCGTTTGAGATATTCGACCTGGGTGCGGGTGAGGTAGCGCCATTTCCCGGGCGCAAGATTCCCCAGCTTGAGGTCGCCGATGGCCACCCGGCAGAGGCGGAGCACCTCAAATCCCTGTGCGGCGCACATCCGGCGGATCTGCCGATTGCGGCCCTCGTAGAGGACCATACGCAGGGTCGTGGCGTTATCGCGGCGGCTGACCACCGAGATTTCCACCGGCTGGGTCATGTAGCCGTCCAGCTCAATCGGGCGGGAGAGGCGTTCGACCTCCTCGGCCGTGATGTCACCGGCCAGCTTGACGTGATAGATTTTCGGGATCTCGTGGCGCGGGTGGGTCAGCTTGTAGGTCAGGTCGCCGTCATCGGTGAGCAGAAGCAGGCCCTCTGACTCCAGGTCAAGCCGGCCGACCGGGTAGATGCGCCGGCCAACGTCTGCCACCAGTTCGGTCACACAGCGGCGGCCGCGGTCATCGGTCATCGAGGTGAGATAACCGCGCGGTTTGTTGAGCATGACATAAGTATGGCCGGTGCGGGCTGGCGGGAGCACGGATTTGCCGCGGTATTCCACGCGGTCGACACCGGGGATGATTTTCTGACCGACCTCGGCCCTCTGGCCGTTGACCTTGACGCGCCCGGCCGCAATTTCGGCTTCGGCGGCGCGGCGCGAGAGAAGGCCGCAGTCGGTAAAATACTTTTGCAGTCTGATCGGTTCCATAGGTATCCTTGTATGATAATTGTTATTCGATGCCAAAGAGGCGCTTGAGTCGGGGGAGAAATCCGCGCTCGGCGGCGATGGCCTCGACCGAAAAGGTGGCGGTTAGGGGAGACTCGCCCACAATTTCGCTGCCCGAGCGCCAGATCAGTCGGCCGAGCACAGCATCAGCGGCGACCGGTGCCAGGCAAAAGCGGGGGAGCTCAAGCACGGCCACCGGTGCCGGCGCATCGGCAGGCAAGCTGACCGAGAGCGGCGTGGTATTGGCGACCGTGACGTAAGGAATATACCCGCCGCTGACCGGCAGGGTGAAGGTCATGGTACCCGTCTCGCCCAGCGTGTAGTGTCGGGTGTGCGCGAAGCCGTAGTCGAGCATCGCGGTGTGATCGCGCCAGTCATCGGGCGCATCCAGCGTAACGGCGATCAGCGTGACCCCGTCGCGCGCGGCAGCGCTGACCAGACAGCGCCCGCTTTTGCGGGTGAAGCCGGTCTTGACGCCGATGGCGCCGGCGTAGAGCTTGATCATCTTGTTGTGGTTGATCAGCAGACGGGTTCCCTCGGTTTGGTTGAGCGGGATGGTGGTTTTATAGGTGGAGACGATGGTGCGGAAGGCCGGCAGGCGCAGGGCATGCATGGTGATCCTGGCCAGTTCCGCAGCGGTGGTGTAGTGCGCTTCGTCCCACAGGCCGTGCGGATTGGTGAAGTGCGTGTCGGACAGCCCCAGTTCCGCTGCCGTGCGGTTCATCTGTTCGGCAAACGCCTCGATGCTGCCTGATACGGCAATGGCAATGGCCGCAGCGGCATCGTTCGCGCTTTCCAGCAGCATAGCGTAGAGCAGATCCTCCATGGTCAGCTGCTCACCGGCGTAGAGATAGACCGACGAGCCTTCAATCCCGACCGCGGCGGGGTCAACCGATACCATGCAGTCCAGCGCGGCGTTTTGCATGGCCACCAGTGCGGTCATGATCTTGGTCGTGCTGGCCATGGCGTGCCGGGTGTCGGCATTCTTCTGCCAGATCACGCGGCCCGAGTCTGCATCGATCAGCACCGCGCAGGCGGCCGATACAGCCGGTGGGCTGCTATTGTCGGCAGAGACAGGCACACCGAAAAGACCCGCCGTCAAAAGCAGGCAAAGCAGGCAAGAGAGGCTGGAAAGGGTATGTTTGCGCATCAAAATCGCTCCCGTCGTCAGAATGGTTGTTCCATTCTATGCGACGGGGCGGGCGATCATGCGTCGAGGGCGTCGTCCGGGTCGTCGGTCTTCTTGCCGAAGACAGCCTTGATCTTGGCGAAAATGTCAGGCGAACGCTCGATGAGGTTGCTGACCTGCTCGATGGGATCGTTGGGCATGGGAGTGCCGACGTTGATCAGCTCGACATTGCCGTCCCGGTTGATGACCAGGAAGCCAACGGGCGAGATGGAGAGGCCGGTGCCACCACCGCCGCCGAAATTCTGGGGCATGGGGCGGGAGTTGGCCGCGCCGTCGTGGTTGGCATTCTTGTTGTTGTAGTCAAGTCCGCCGGAGGCGAAGCCCATCGAGATTTTGGAGATGGGAATGATGGTGGTTCCGCTCTGGGTGTTGATGGGGTTGCCGATGACGGTGTTGGCATCGACCATGGTGCGGATGTTTTCCAGAGAGGTTTGGATGATGTCGTTGAGTTTGCTAGCAGAAGTATCAGCCATGACGGTGTATCCTTTCCTTTGGTAGATTCAGTATGGTAATCAAGCCTTGGGCTTGCTTTGGGCGGGAGTTTGGGGGAGGGCGCGGTGGCGGATGAAGCCAAAGAGCGCCCGCAGGGCAATGTCGAAGACCTGCCAGACGCAGAGCGAGAAGGCGATGCAGACATCGGCGCTGAAGGTCTCAGCCGTGAAATCGGGCTGGACGTCGATCTCGCAGTGCTTGAGGGTGCGCAGGTTGGTGATGCGGTCGAGGATCTCGAGCAGAGCGCCCACCGCAGGGCAGACCGCACCCCACAGAATAGCCGTGCCGGCCGCATCACCGGTGGCAACGGTCAGGCGCAGGCGGGTAACGTCAATGCGCAGGTGACGGCCGAAGCGGGCAAAGATGATCTTCACCAAGGCAAGCACCATGCGTACCGTTTGGTCAAGCGGCGGCCGCTGTGGCTTGGTGCCGGCAGCCTTCTGCTCGGCTTTTCTTTGCTTTTTTTCCGCAGCCTTCTGGCGCTTGGCGGCAGCTCGCTTCGCTTGTGCGAGCCGGCGGCGGGCATCTTTTTTGCGCATTCGGCGCAGAGAATAGCGGCCGATGCGCACCTTCTTCTGCCGTGCGGGCAGAATGGGGAAGGGAAGCCCCAACACTTTGACGGTCAGGGCAAGTGTCTCAGCATAAACAATGACGATTTTCACCCTGAGCAGGAGGATAAAGGCCAGCAGGGCGACAATGATGAGCAGAACGAGCACGGACGGTATCCTCCTTTCGGTAAGATGAGTATTGCCCAGGTGTGCGGGAATTAGTCGCCGGTCAGGGAAGCGGCATCGATCGCGCCCTCGGGCTGTTCGTCCTCGGGATCGGGCAGCGAATCGATGGCGGGCTCGTTGGGCGCATCGGTGCTCGGCGTATCGGGCGAGGGCTCTTCCGAAGTGGGAGGGACAGCGTCAGCCGATGCATCAGAGACAGTCTCTGCCTCAGCCGCTTCCTCGGTCGATTCTGGCTCGGTTCCTTCCTGCTGGATCTGCTCAAATTTGGTGGCGCTGGCCAGCGCAAGTGCATCACTGTCGGGCAGATCGGCCAGGCTGGTCAGACCGAAGACACGCAGAAAATCGGGGGTGGTGGCATAGAGCATGGGGCGGCCCGGCGCATCCAGACGGCCGCACGGCTCAATCAGGCGGCGGTCAAGCAGCGAGCTGACGGCATATGCGCTGTCAACGCCGCGCACCGCATCGATGTAAGAGCGGGTTACGGGCTGGTTGTAGGCGACGACGGCCAGCACTTCAAGCGAGGACGCCGAGAGATTGCCGCCGCGGCGGATGCCCAGTGCCTCACGGATGTAGGGCGCGTATTCCTCCTTGGTGCAGAGTTGGCAGCAGTCCTCCTGACAGAGCAGAAGCAGGCCGCGCGGGCTGTCTTCGCCGTTGTAATCGAGGGCCATGTGTTCGGCCAGCTGGCGAATCTCACGGGGGGGCAGGCCAAGGACGGCGCTGAGCTTCTCATAACTGACGGCATGGCCGGCGGCAAAGAGGATGGCCTCAATGGCCTGGGTTAGTTTTTTGATATCGGTGATGGCATCATCCATGGTCTTGCATCCTTTCGTTGTCATCGGTAGGGGTCTCGCTGCGGTCAAATTCACCGCTGGTCTGCTCGATGGTCGATTCATCGGTGTTGAGCAGGAAGCGGGTGGAGAGATCGTAGATGGGGTGAGGATCTTCATCGGATACGTCGATCAGCAGGCGGCGGACCTTGATCAGTTCAAGCACGCCGAGGAAGGCGGCGATCAGGTCCGAACGTGAGGCACTGCTGCCCAGCAGCTCGCCCAGCGTAGAGGCGCCGTGCTTCTGCATGTGGCCGAGAATGCCGATGATCTTTACCTCAACCGGCACGATCGGCCGAGCGATGAGGGGGGTGAACTGGGGGGAGACATCACGCGGATGTGCCTTGGTTTGCGCAAGAATATGGCGCAGGGCGCGGCGCAGCAGCTCGGGATCATGGTCCTCAGTGAAGGAGCGGTCGACCGAGATTTCGTCGGTGTCTTTGGCCATGCGTCCGCTGAAGAGAGCATACCGCTCGGCAAGCTTGACCGAAGCGGCTTTGGCACGCTGATATTGCAGAAGGGCATCGGCCAGCGCGGCGCGCGGGTCTTCTTCCTCTTCTTCTAAGCGTGGCAGGAGCATGCGGCTCTTGATGAGCATCAGCTCACTGGCCATCACCAGAAATTCGGTGGCGATCTCCATATCCAGCGCCTGTGCAGCCGAAAGATATTCCATATACTGATCGCAGATCAGCGAGATCGGAATATCGGCGATATTGACCTTGTTCTTGGCGATCAGCGAGAGCAGCAGGTCAAGCGGACCGTCGAACTGCTCAAGATGATAGGTCAGTGCCGAGGGTGTCGTTGCAGTCATTTCCATTGTATCACCATCCGACCAGTTTGAACATCAGAGTCTCCAGGCTGCCGACCGCCCAGCCGAGCGGGCCGTCGAGAAAGCCGGTCACCAGCATGAGCATGATGGCGATGGAGATGTACTGTTCATATTTCATGATGCCAAAATACCATTTTGCGGGCAGGAAGACATAGCAGAAGCGCGAGCCGTCAAGGGGCGGGACGGGGAGCAGATTGAAGACGGCCAGGCTGAGATTGAGCGTAACGCCGGTGTAGAGAAAGGTAAGAAAGAGGCTTGCTACCATGGCAAGGAAGGTGTTGCTCTGAAAAACCATCGGGTCAACGCGGTTGATGATGGGTGTGAAGATCCGCACCGCCAGCACATGCAGGAACGCGATGAGCAGATTGGTGATGGGGCCGGCGATGCCGGTCAGCGCCATGTCGCGGCGGGGATTCTTGAAATTGCGGGTTACCACCGGGACGGGCTTGGCCCAGCCGAAATGGAAGATCACCATGCAAAGAAAGCCGATGGGATCGAGATGCTTGAGGGGATTGAGGGTGAGACGGCCGAGATTGCGCGCCGTCGGGTCGCCCAGACGGTAGGCAACATAGCCATGCGCGGCCTCATGCGCCGAGAGGGCGAAGAGGATGATGGGCAGCGAGAGCAAAAATGCCGGAAGCTGCTGCATAAACCGTTCAATCATGTTGTGTATCCTTTCGGGGAAAATCAGCCGATATCGCGTGCAACCAGATCGGCATAGGTCTCGCGGCGGACGGCCACTCTGGCTTCTCCACCCGAGATGAGGATCACCGGCGGGCGGGGAATGCGGTTGTAGTTGGATGCCATGGAATAGTTGTACGCGCCGGTGGTGAGGACGGCGAGAATATCGCCGCGCTGTGCCGGCTGAATGGGCATGTCCTCGCCGATGAGGTCGCCGCTTTCACAGCAGCGGCCGGCGATAGTGGCGGTGATGGACTTTTCCTCTGCCGCACGGTTCGCGATGAGGGCGGTATAGCGCGAGTTGTACAGCGCATAACGGGGGTTGTCAGGCATGCCGCCGTCCACTGAAATGTAGCGGCGGAAGCCGGGAATCTCCTTGAACGAGCCAACCGTATACAGCGTGGTACCGGCAGCAGCGACCAGTGAACGGCCGGGCTCCAGCAGAATGGTGGGCATATCGATGCCGTTCTCAGTGCACAGCCCGCGGATGACAGCGGCCATCCGCCCAATGGCATCAGCGTAGTCGATGACGGGGTCGTGCTCGGTGTAGCGCACCGCAAGCCCGCCGCCGAGGTTGAGCACCTGGCAGGCGAACCCAAGATCGCGCTTGAGCTCCGCAATGAAAGCCGTCATGATGCGCGCGGCATCCACAAAGGGATCGATTTCGAAGATCTGCGAACCGATGTGGCAGTGCAGGCCAACCGGATCAATTCCGGGCAGTGCCATAGCCTCTGCCACGATGGCCTTGGCCTGACCGGTTTCAATGGCGGTGCCAAACTTGGAGTCAACACTGCCGGTGCTGATGGCGCGGTGGGTGTGCGGATCAATGCCGGGGGTGATGCGCAGCAGGATCTGCTGCACCTTGCCCTGCGCAGCGGCCATCGCCGAGAGGGCGTGCAGCTCATCCCGGTTGTCCACCACGATCCGGCCAACCCCCATCTCCAGCGCATCGGCCAGATCGCGGTCGGTCTTGTTGTTGCCGTGGAAGCAGATGCGCTCGGCCGGGAAGCCGGCAGCCTTGGCCGTGTACAGCTCGCCGCCCGAAACGCAGTCGATGCCCAGCCCTTCCTCTGCCGCAATGCGGTAGATCGCCGTGAAGCAAAGCGCCTTGGAAGCATAAAGCGGGTAAGCATCGGAACCAAAATGCGCAGTCATCGCGCGCCGATAGACGCGGCAATTCTCCCGCACCATGTCCTCGTCAATGATATACGCCGGCGTGCCGAACTGTCGGGCAAGATCGACGGCATCCAGGCCGCCGATGGTCAGGTGCCCCAGCTCGTTTACCGAAAGATTAGAATGAAGCATAATCTGATAATCCATCCTTTGGGAAAAATCGTTGGAAAGTATTTGTGGTTTGTTGACCGGGGTGTGAGGCAGTGCCCCACGGCATTAAATCCCCGTCGCCTGACGAATTGCCCGCCACAGCTCGTCCTTGCCCTCGCCCGAATGGGACGAGAAGGGCAGAATAACCGTTTCGGCAGGAATCGCCGGATGCTGGCGCAGATTCTCCAGCGCCGCTTTTCGCTCAGTCTTGTTGAGCTTATCCACCTTGGTGGCCACCACCAGGAAGGGGAGTTCTGCCTGTGCGAGATAATCGAGCATCATGGCATCGTCGGCCGTCACGCCGACCTTGGCGTCCACCAGCTGAAGCACCAGCGCAAGACGGTCAAGGTTGGGATTGCGGGTAAAATAGCCATCGGTCAGTGCAGACCATTTCGCCTTGTCCGCCGGCGCGCGGCGGGCAAAGCCGTAGCCGGGCAGGTCGACAAAGAAAAGCTGTTTGTCAATATCGTAAAAATTGATGGTGATGGTCTTGCCGGGTGATGCACTGACCCGTGCCAGCGACTTGCGGCCCAGCAGGGTGTTAATCAGTGAACTTTTGCCCACATTCGAGCGGCCGGAAAAGGCCACCTGCGGCATCGGGTCGGCGCAGAACTGCCGAATCTCACCCGCGCTGATGCGCAGGGTTGTCTTTTGAAGATTGAGCGCCATGTTATTCTCCTTGCTGTGCATAAGCACGCGGCGCGTTGACCGGTGCAGATATGTATTCGCTGGGCACAGTACCCACCTTTTCCTCTGCCGCGGGTGCCGGCTCGACCAGCGCGGCGGCAAGAACCTCGGTGACTGTTTTGCAGGGGATGAAGGTCAATGCCTCGCGCGCGGCGGGATCAATCTCCTCCAGATCGCGCAGGTTATCGGCGGGGATAACCACGCGCTTGACGCCGGCCGTGTAAGCCGCCATCGTTTTCTCGCGCAGGCCGCCGATGGCCAGCACGTGGCCGCGCAGGGTGACCTCACCGGTCATGGCCAGATCGCGGCAGACTGGCCGGCCGGTCAGCGCACTGACCAGTGCCGTGACCATCGTCACACCGGCGGACGGGCCGTCCTTGGGGACAGCACCCTCAGGGAAATGGATGTGCAGATCCTTGGTTTTGTAGAAATCAGGCTCGATCCCCATCTCGCGGGCGATCGAACGGATGTAGCTGACGGCGATGTGCGCCGATTCCTTCATCACGTCACCCAGCGAGCCGGTCAGCTCGATCTTGCCCGAGCCTTCCAGCACGGCGACCTCCACGCGGAGCAGATCGCCGCCCAGCTCGGTGTAAGCCAGACCGTTAACCACGCCGATCGGATCCTGTTCCTCGATCTTCTCGGGCAGAACCTTGCGCGCGCCGAGATAGTGCACAATGTCGGCCGCATCGATGACGACGCGCCGCAGTCCCTGCTCGACCATCGCGCGCGCAGCCTTGCGGCAAAGATCGCCGATGGTGCGCTCAAGATTGCGCACGCCGGCTTCCCGGGTGTAGGCATCGATGACCTCGACGAGGGCGGCATCGGTAATTTTGAGCATGCGGCGGTTGAGCCCGTGGCGCTTCAGCTGCTTGGGCAGCAGATGGTTCTGCGCGATCGACAGCTTTTCGCGGCGGGTGTAAATGGGCAGCTCGATGATCTCCATGCGGTCGATCAGCGGGCGGGGAACGGTCTGAAGTGTGTTGGCGGTGGCGATAAAGAGACAGTCGGAGAGGTCGACCGGCATTTCCACGAAGTGATCGCGGAAGGTCTTGTTCTGCTCGGCATCCAGCACTTCCAGCAGAGCGGAGGCCGGGTCACCGTGCGCATCGTGTGTCAGCTTGTCGATCTCGTCCAGCAGGATCAGCGGATTGCGCACGCC
>JAFWBJ010000006.1 GCA_017507145.1 Clostridia bacterium
GATATGGATTTTTGGAGTTTGGCGAGGGCTCGTTGGTAGCGTTTTTGCGCGGCTGCGATGCTGATTCCCATGATTTGTGCAATTTCGGCATAGGAGAGTTCCTCCAGCAGCCGGTGAATGATCAGCTGACGCTCGTCGGTGTTGAGCAGCTCCAGCAGCGAGAGTGCTTCGATATAACCGAATGCGTCAGAGGGCGCGGGGGCGTCGAGGAGTGCGTCTTCGTCGGCGCGAAGGGACGCGCGCCGTGCACGGACAAGATCAATAGCACGGTGCCGAGCCATGGCGAGAATCCACGCACGGGCGTTGGTGGCCGGCCGATACGAAGGGGCGTATCTGACAATTTGCAGCATGGTGTCCTGCAGAACGTCTTCGGCATCAGCGTGATTTGCCGTGATGGCATAGGCGGCCAGATAAATGTGCCGGGCGAGATGATCATAAATATCGCCGAGGGCGTCGCATTCTCCGGCTGCAATTGCACGTACGGCTGCGTCGCAGATCTGTGCGGTTTGGTTGGAATCGGCCATCGTTTTCACCTCCTTGTACCCATAAAGCGTTGGAGAGAGGGAGTTTCGGACAATTATTCTAAAAAACAAACCATTCGCAGCATGCCGCGAATGGTTTGCGTTTGATTTAATCGAACTGTGCGTTGTAGAGCGTGTAGTAGAAACCCTTGGCTTCCATCAGCTCGTCGTGGCTGCCGTTTTCCACGATACGGCCGTCGCGCACGACGAGAATGGTGTCGGCGTTCTGGACGGTGGAGAGACGGTGTGCGATGACGAAGCAGGTTTTGTTTTCCATCAGCCGATACATGGCTTCCTGGATCTGCACCTCGGTGCGCGAGTCGACGTTGGAGGTCGCCTCGTCAAGGATGAGCATCCCGGCCTTAGGCAGCATCGCGCGGGCAATGGTGATCAGCTGTTTCTGCCCCTTTGAGATATTCACGCCGTCGTCCGAGAGAACCGTGTTATATCCGTCGGGCAGATGCTCGATGTAGCTGTGAATGTGGGCGGCCTTAGCGGCGGCGACCACCTCCTCCATGGTGGCGTTCTCCTTGCCGTAGGCGATGTTCTCGAAGATGGTGCCGTGGAAGAGCCAGGTATCCTGGAGCACCATCGTGAAGCCGAGGCGCAGGCTGGTGCGCGTCAGATCGCGAATCTCCTCGCCGTCAATGAAAATCTTTCCGGCCTGCGGATCGTAGAAGCGCATCAGCAGGTTGATGACGGTTGTCTTGCCGGCACCGGTCGGACCGACGATGGCGATGATTTTGCCCGGCTTGGCATCGAAGGTGAAGTCGTGGAGGATGGTGCGCTCGGGGACGTAGCCGAAGCGGACGTGCTCGAGCTTGACGTGCCCGCGTACATCGTTGAGTTCAACGGCGTTTTCGGCATCGACCGGCTCGGGCTCTTCATCGATGAGGCGGAAAACGCGCTCAGCGGCGGCCATGGCCGACTGCAGCTCGCTGAAGATGTTGGCCATCTCGTTGATGGGCCCCGAGAAGCGGCGGGAGTACTGGATGAAGTTGGAGATGTCGCCCAGTGACAGTGCCGCGAAGTGGATGCCGCCGATACTGAACGCGCCGATCATGTAGAGGATTGCGCCGAAGGTCGAGATCAGCGACAGGGAGAGGTTGTTGACAAAGTTGACCGTGGGACCGATCATCGAGCCCTGGTATTCGGCATTGTAGTAGGCGTTGACGGCGGCAGTGTTGCGTTCGTCAAAGCGCGAGATGATGACCGCCTCGCGGTTGTAGGCCTTGATGGTCTTTTGCCCCGAGAGCATCTCCTCGGCGTAACCGTTGAGCTCACCTAGCTTGGCCGAGCGCAGCTTGAACAGCGGGCGGATCTTCTTGGTCTTGTACTTGGTGAAGATGATCGAGATTGGCACGGTTACCACGAAGACCAGCAGGAGGACGGGCGAGATGGAGATCATCATGCCGAGCGAGCCGAAGACGGTGATGACCGAGGTGCAGATCTGCAGGATATCATGGGAGAGCGATGCATTGACGGTGTCGATATCATAAGAGATGTGGCTGATGATCTCGCCGGTTGCGGTGCGGTCGAAATAGCCGACCGGCAGCTCGGTGAGATGGTCGAAGACCTGCTTGCGCATGGTGTAGATGATGCGCTGGCTGAGGTGGATCATCAAGGTAGCCAGCAGGTAGGACATCAGCGCGGAGAGGGCATAGAAAACCAGCATCAGCGCACAGTAGAAGAAGACTTCGTCAAAGACCACCGCGCCCTTGCCCGGCTCAATGGCATCAATGGCCAAGCCGGAGAGCCGCGGGGCGATCAGGGAAAGCAGGTTGGAGCAAAGCATCAGCAAAAGCGCCGAGATCAGCATGCCGGGGTAACGGATGACATAGGTGAAGAGGCGGCGCATGACGCGGATGCGCGCACCCTTGTCCAGCTTGACATCGGGCGCGGCGCTGACATTGCTCATTTTGCCGCGGTTGTTGCCGGGCATTCCGGGTCTATTCAAGGATAGCACCTCCCATCTGGGACTCGCTGATTTCGCGGTAAACATCGCAGGAGGCCAGCAGGGTGTCGTGGTCGCCCATACCGATGATGCGGCCTTCGTCGATGACGAGGATCACATCGGCGCTCATGACCGAACTGATGCGCTGGGCGACCACGATGGTGGTCGTCCCGCCGCTGAGGTTGTCGGCAATGGCGCGGCGGAGGTTGGCGTCGGTCTTGTAGTCGAGGGCAGAGGAGGAGTCGTCGAGAATCAGGATCTCGGGTTTGGCGGCGAGTGCGCGGGCAATGAGGGTGCGCTGCTTCTGGCCGCCGCTGATGTTGGTGCCCTTGGCGGTCAGCATGTGCAGGTAGCCCTCGTCGAAGTCCTCAATGAAGGGGGCGGCCTGCGCCAGACGGGCGGCGAATTCGATCTCGGCGCGCGAAAGATCACGGCCGAAGGCGATGTTTTCCTCGAGCGATTCGGCGTAGAGGAAGTCATTCTGCAGGGCAACACCGAATTTCTGGTGCAGCTCACCGTGCGGGATGGTGCGGATGTCCCGTCCGCCGATGCGGATGGAGCCCGAATCGATGTCGTAGAAGCGCATCAGCAGCTGAATGATGGTCGACTTGCCGCTGCCGGTCGCGCCGATGATGCCCAGTGTACCCCCGCGCGGGACGCGGAAGCTGATGTCGGTGAGGTTGTTCTTGGTTTTGTTGTAGGAGAAGCAGACTTTCTCAAAGGTAATGTAGCCCTCACGGCCGTCGGCGCGGGTTGGGTAGTCGGCTTCGGATTCAACATTCAGATCGGCGGGCATCTCGATGACTTCGGCGATACGGCCGGCCGATGCGGTGCCCTTCGAGAGCATGACGAACATCCGGGTGACGGCCAGCATGGCATTGGAAATGAGGGTGAAGAAGGACATAAAGGCGATGATGCTGCCTGGCTCGGTCAGGCCGTGGTCGACACGGAAGGCGCCGACGACGATGACGCAGGTCAGACCTGTGTTGAGGAAGAAGTTCATGAGCGGGTTGGAGGCGGCCATGGTGATGCCGGCCTTCTTCTCGGCAGCAACGACGTCTCGGTTGACCTCGTCGAAATGACGGCGCTCGTAGTCGGTCTTGGAGAGCGCCTTGATGACACGGATGCCCTGCGCATTTTCGCGCACGACGCGAACAAGACGGTCAACCTTCTGCTGCAGGGCAGTGTAGAGCGGGATGCCCTTGCGGGAAATGCCCCAGACCGTCAGCGTGATGAAGGGCAGGACCGCAACGAGAACCAGCGTCAGCACCGGCTCCATCGCAGCAGCCACCGCAATGCCGCCGATGAGCAGAATGGGCGCACGGACACCCATGCGCTGCATCATGCCGATCATGTGGTGGACATGATAGGTGTCAGAAGTCAGACGGGACTCAAGGCTGGGGATGGTCAGCCGGTCGATCTGGCGGCTGGAGAGGTGCATGACCCGCGCGAAGAGGTCGTGCCGCAGCTGCTCGGAGGTGTCGCGGGCAACCCGGGCGGCCATACGATTGGCGGTAATGTTGGCGATCACGGCAAACAACGAGCAGACGATCATGACCAGACCCCAGAGCAGAATGGGTTTGACATTGCGCTGAGGTGCAACCGCCGGCACGACATGGTCGATGATATGCGCGAGGATGTAGGGCAGGATCAGCTCCATGACAGAAGCGCCGACCTTGATGGTCAGCCCCAGGATCATCCGCGCGTAAAAGGGCTTGAGATAGCGCAGGATCAGTTTCATGGCTTCTCCCCCTGTCCGTCGTCGTCCATGTCGTCGTCGAGCTTGCGGTTGGCGTAGGTTGCGGCGCGCTCGCTGACGCGGTCAAGCAGGTGCTTGAGGGTGGCGACTTCTTCTTCTGTCCAGCCTTCGGTCAGATATTCGTTCCATTCGCGGGTGATCTGCCGGACATAAGGGAGAATGTCCAGCGCTTTCTGGGTAGGATAGACCAGGATCACGCGGCGGTCGGCGGTGCTTTGCCTGCGCTCGACAAACCCCTCGCGCTCAAGGGCGCTGAGGTTTCGGGTCGCATTGCTTTTGTCAATGTAAATCCGCCGGGCCAGCTGTTCCTGGGAGAGACCGGGCGTGCGGCAAAGCGCGAGAATATAGGGCGCTTGCCCCGGCTTGAGGCCGGTATCCCGCAGCTTATCGCCCCGCCAAAGCAGGCCGCATCGGCTGATGATGTTGATATAGCGCATCAAAGACGGCATGGAAGTTTTCCTTTCGGGTGTATTGCTGCGACGCAAATGTTGCGCTCGCAACCATCGTGAAGATTATACCACAGATTGGCCGGCAGGTCAAGGGGAATGGACAATTTTTGTTTTCCGATGCTCGCCGGCTGCACGTGCTGACGAAACGGAAGAAAATGCTGCCCTCCGCTTGAAGCAAGAGCATCCCCGCTGCGACTGCAGCGGGGATGCTTTTTGTCATAGGTCGACCGGCTCGCCGAGGGCAAGTGACCACAGGCAAATGCGGTCGGGCACGCGGCCGAAGAGGGCGCGGCAGGCTTCGGCGTAATAGCCGAGCTGACCGCCATGGCGCTCGCGCAGAAGGGCGCGTGCCGCCGCGGGATCGCGGGGCAGACGGTCGGTTTTGTAATCGCAGAGGATCAGCCGCCCCGCACGGTCGGTAAAGCAAAGGTCGATGACACCCTGTACCAAGATCTTCTCTTCGCCCAGTTCCGCGGCATAGTCGGGATCGGTCGTGAAGGCGGCGGCGGGGAGGAAGAGGTGGAAGCGGCGCTCACGCAGGACCCATTCTGCATCGGCCAGCTCCGCATAGAAGGGGGAGCGGAAGAAGGCGGAGAGCTCATCGGTGCGCAGCAGCTCAGCCATGCGTGGGGTGATGAAGCGGGCCTGAACCAGACGCTCTGCTTCTGCCGCGATGCCTTGCGGAGAGGGATCGGCGGCGCAGCGGGCAAAGTCGCAGAACTGCAGGAAAACGTGGGTTGCGGTGCCGCGCTCGGCGGCCGCCTCAGCCGAAGATTGTGCAAAGCCGTCAAGGAAGGCCGGGCGCTGGCGCAGTTCGGGAAGAACGATGGCCTTTTCGACGCGGTCGGGCAGCGCCGCTTCGTCCAGCAGGGTGGGGGAGAGCCGCGAGACGGCAAGCTTGGCCGGAAGCTCGGTGAGGTGAGCATCGGGGTAGACAAACGCAAAGCGGGCGCTCAGGGTTTCTGCGATCTCGGTGATTTGCGCATCGTCCGCTATGGCCGGTGCCTGGGGGACTGCCAGGGCGAGCGGGGAGAGCACCGAGTATTCAGGCAGAACAAGCCGCCAGCAATCCTCGGGGGTGCCCGAGAGGGCGGTCAGGATCCAATCCAGGTAGCAGCCGCAGCGCATGAGCGCGTCGGGGCCGGCCGTGCTGCGCCGAAGCTCCGCGCGCTGGCAAATCTCCTCCGGCTTGTCGGTGCGGGCGGTTAGATAGAGCCGCTCACGGGCGCGGGTAAGGGCGACGTAGAGGATGCGCATCTCCTCCTCAAGCTGGTTGTCGGTGATGCGGGCGGCGATGGCATCGCGGATGGGGGTGGTGCGGCGGGCAAACCCGGTCTCGTCGCGCAGGCGGAGGGCGATACCGATGCTGTGGTCAAAGAGCAGATTCTCGCTCGCATCCCGCAGATTGAAGCGGCGGCCGAGTCCGCAGACAAAGCAGACCGGGAACTCAAGCCCTTTCGACTGATGGATGGTCAGCAGCTGGACTGCATCATCCGAGAGGGGGCCGGGCGCATCGATCTTGGTGCCCTCGGCGATGATGTCATCGAGGTAGCGGATGAAATTGTACAGTCCCTTGTAGGAGCCGGCCTCAAAGCGGCGCGCGTAGTCATAGAGCAGCTGCAGATTGGCCCGCTTTTGCTCGGGGGAGCGGGGGCGGCCGTCCTCGTCATCCGATGCACCGGAGAAAGCCAGTACGGCCGTGTCGCGGTAGAGCTGATTCAGCAGGCGGTCGACCGGCGTGCCCTCTGCCATGGCGCGGTAATCGGCCAGGCGGGCAAGAAACCGCTGTCCCTTCTCCCACGCATTTGCCTCAGTGTAGCGGACAAAGGCGGCATACAGCGGCTCGTCGGGCAGAGCGTCGGCCTGCCGGACGGCGATCAGTTCGTCCATCGTGAAGCCGAAGAGCGGAGAGCGCAGGGTGCCGGCAAAATAAGCATCACGGTTGGGGTTGTCGATGGTGTTGAGCAGACAGAGCATCATCAACACCTCGGGATTGGCGAAGAAATCGCTTGCCGCGCCGGCCGCGCAGGGGATGCCGGCCAGCGCCAACTCGGCGCTCAGGGCATCGATGTCGGTTTTGGAGCGCATCAGAATGGCAATGTCGGCGGGGCGGATAGGGGAGCCGTCATCCAGCCTGCCCTCGCGCAGCAGGTGTACGATCTCGGCGGCGATGTAGCGGTATTCGGGCGAAACCTCATCCTCATCTTCTGGGAACTCCTCGTCGGCGGGGGCGGCACAGAGCGCGAGGGTAACGGGAGCAGGCGTCCCGGTCTCCGGCTTGCCGCAGACCAGATCATCCTCGGGCAGGTAGCCGATCGATTCGCCGCAGTGGCCGAACAGAAAGGCGAAAATGCGGTTTGCGCAGTGAATGATGGGGGCATCACAGCGGAAATTGCTTGACATGAAAATGGAAGCGGCATCTGCACCGTCGGCCTGGCCAAGGGCGGGGAAGACACGGCGGTAGTCGGCGAAAATCGACGGCTCAGCGCCGCGGAATCGGTAGATGCTCTGCTTGATGTCACCCACCATAAAGCGGGTGTGCGGGCGGGCGATGGCGCGGAAAATGCGGTCCTGCACGGCGTTGACGTCCTGATACTCGTCAATGCAGATGACGTCCAATCCCTCGGCGATCCCGCGGGCAATATCGCTGTCCTCGCCCTCCGGCGTGACCAGCAGGGCGAGCGTATAGCGCTCAATGTCCGAGAAATCGCAGATGCCGCGGCGTTTTTTCTCGGCCGACAGACGGCGGTCAAAGTCGGCGAAGAGGGCATGGAGCTGATCTAAGGCATCGGCGGTGTCGGTGATGGCGGCGCGGAGCGTGTCCGAATCGGGGGAGAAAAACTCCTTCTCCAGCTTGGCGCGGTTGTCCTTGAAGGCATCGCGGGTCAGCTTGAAGCGCACGCTTTCTTCGCTTTTGCTCACCCCGCGCAGACTGCCAAGCCGTTCGGGCTGATAAGCGCGCACTGCACCGCGCAGAAGGGTGTAGTCGGCCGAATCCAGTGCGGCCAGTACATCGCGGATATGGTCAAGGTCTGCCGAGAAGGCCGGTAGGTAGGCGCGGGACATGGCATCATCGTCCGCCATGTCAGCACAGGCCGCCGAGAGGGCGGCATCCGCTTCTGCATAAAAACGGCGGGTGCGGGCGGCGATTACGCTGCCCCATCCGGTCTGCATCGACAGGCCGTTTTGGCGCAGGCTGTCTGCGCTCTGCCGCAGAAAAGCGATCCCGTCGGGATAGGCTGAGAGCTGGCCGTACAGGGAGAGAAAAATATCGGCCAGCGCCTTATCGCTGCGTGCGCCGGTGAAATGATCGGCCAGCGCGCCGAAGGCAGGATCTTCAGCATAGCGGCGGCCGATCAGCTCGTCCATGACGGTGCGGGAGAGCACGCCGGACTCGGCTTCATCGGCCACGCGGAACTGCGCGGGCAGACCAAGCCGCTGGAAATTGGCCCGGATCAGATCCAGGCAGTAGGCATGGATGGTGCTGATCTTGGCCGAACTGAGGGCAAGCAGCTGGCGGTGCAGATGGCGGTTGCCCGGATCGCGGGCCAGCGCTTCGCCCAGGGCCGCCGACAGCCGCAGGCGCAGCTCGGCAGCCGCGGCGCGGGTGAAGGTGACGATCAGCATGCGGTCGATCGACGCCGGGGTCTGCGGATCGGTCAGCAGGCGGATGATGCGCTCGGTGAGGACCGTGGTCTTGCCCGAGCCGGCCGCGGCCGAGACCAAGAGGGTCTTCTCCCGCGTTTCGATGGCAGAGAGCTGTTCGGTTGTCCAGTTGCGTGACATGGATACCTCCGAGAGACGGATGATGTGGGAAAAGGCTTATTTTTTGCCTGCGCGGCAGACCGGCTGGGCGGAACAGTTTTCGCAGGGATAGCTGCCGCCCCGGCGGCGGGGACGGGCATGCGCTTTTCCGGTGCGCATTTCGCCGGCCACGCGGCGCAGGGTGCGGTCGAGTTGCGCGTAGAGCTGTTCAAACTCTTCTGCGTTGGCCCGCGATTCGGGGGAAGATAGTCCGGTTTTGCGCATCTGACAGGGGATGTACTTGCCAGAGAGCGTGCTGTCCATTGCGCGCAGAACGGGCTCTTCATCGAGGACAATGCCACGTCGGGTGAGTTTGGCATCGGCCTGTGCGAGAATTTCTTCGCTGCTGGCGTCGGCCGGCATGGCCATGTCGGGCGCGAGGGCGGTGCAGTAGAGCATTCCCGCCGGGACCAGGGGTGTGTCGGGTGCCAGCCCGAGACGGGTGCGCAGGGTATGGGACTGGCTGCGGCAGAGGGTGAAGAGATAGAGCAGCAGCTGCAGGTTGTAGCCGATGTCAATATCGGCGCGGTCGAAGGGCTTGCTGCCGGTTTTGTAGTCGACGACGCGCAGGTAGATCCGCCCGTTTTCTGCGCGCCAGATGTCCACGCGGTCGATGATGCCGCCAAGCCACACCGGTGTACCGTCGGGCAGGGCGAAGACCAGAGGCTCGGGCGAGCCGGGCTGGCTGCGGCGGATGGGCAGCTCAAAGAGAACCGGCACAAACTGGCTCTGCCGGAATTCGGTGATGAGATTGTCGATCAGCAGACGGGAGAGCCGGCGCAGGCGGTCGAAGAGGTGCGTGATGCGGGCCGTGGCAGGGATGCCCGAGAAGAGGTCGCGCAGGTATGCGGAGACAACGGCATCCAGCCGCGTACTCAGCTCGGCCTCGGTGTCAGGCAGGTGCAGGACGCCGTCCACTGTCAGCTCGCCAAAAAAGCGCTCAAGCACGGCATGCACATATGTGCCCACGCTGTCGTAGCCGATCTGGGCCGGTTGCTCATCGCGCAGATTGAGCAGATAGCGGCAGAAATAGGCAAAGGGGCAGCTGACATAGCAGTCGACGCGCGATTGGGAGAGCTGCATCCGTTCGCCGAAGAGAGCATCGGCCGTCTCGCGCGAGAGGGTGCAGTTTCGCTCGGTGATGGGCATATCGAGTGCGGCGGCGCGCTCTGCGTAGTCGGGATCGGCCGAGAAGATCTGCCGCAGGGCGGCGCCCTCCGGTGCATCGCCCAGGAGCGCGGTGTAGAGAAAGGCCGGTTCGCGCGCCCAAAGCCGGTCGAGCATTGGCAGATCCTCCCAGATCTCGGGCTGACGGCGGCCGCAGAGCAGACAGAGCCGGTTCATGGCCAGCGAGGGCAGGGTGGATTTGCCGGCGGTGTCGGCGCGATGGCAGAAGCAAAGCAGGTGGGAACGGGGAGCCGTAACGGCGCGGTAAACAAAGAAGAGCTCCTGCGCGGCCCGGCGCTCACCGCTGGGGGAAAGCTCAAGACCGAGTGATTCCAGCGCGCGCTTGTCGCTGTCGGTGAAGAAGCCGCTGTCGGCGATTGCCTGCGGAAACTCGCCTTCGTTGAGTCCGAGCAGAATGGCGCAGGCGGGCGAGTCGGCGCGCAGCATGGAGGCGGAGCCGATGGTCACCTGGTCGGCGGCGGTGGGGATGATACCGATGTCGGTTTCGGCCAGGATCATGCGCAGTGCCTCGGCAAACTCGTCGGCCGTACAGGGCGAATCGCCCAGGACAGCGACAATCTGATCCAGTGTGTCGAGCGTGATGTTCCAGAGCTGGATCAGCTCAGCAGCCTCAGCATCCCTTCCGGCGGCCGTCTCGGCAGCGATGCGCGCCTGCAGCTGGCCGGGCAGATCGATTTGCGTCAGGTAAGTATACACCGCACCGGCGCAGGCGGCGGCATCTGCGGCGCTGTCCAGCTCGGCAAAGAAGGCAAGGAGGGGGGCAATGAGGGTCCGGCGCAGCGTGTTGAGATGCGCCAGCTGTTCGGCGGCCGCATCGGTGTGTGCAGTGACATAGCCGCGGGGATCCATCGTCCAATCCTGCGGTGCGTGGATGGCGTTGCCGTGCAGCTGCCAGCGGGTCAGATAATCCTCGAGCAGGTCAACATCCCGGCGCGCAAGGCCGCTGTAACCGGTCTTGAGGTAGGTCAGCAGATCGCTCTGCCGCCAGTCGCCGGTGCGCAGAGCCAGGGCGGCCAGGAGGAGTTTGATGACCGGCTTGGTGGTCAGATCGCTGCGCTGTGAGAGAAAATATGGGATGCCGGCGCGTTCCAACTCGGCATCCAGAATGCCGCGCCACTGCTCGGCGTCTCGCACGATGAGCACGATGTCCCGGTAGCGCATGCCGCCTTGCACCAGCCGGGCGATGCAGGCGGCGGCCGCTTCGGCTTCGGCGAAGGGAGAGGCACAGCTGTACAGTGAGATGGCATCGCTCGGCGGGAGCAGTTCTGCCGCCTCCATCTGCCAGAGCGTTTGGCCGAGGGCGGCCAGGGCAGGATCATCGGTGCGGCGATTTTCGGTCAGGCGCTCAACCTTGAGGGGAAGATCGGCATGCGCGGCCATGCGGCGGAGCTGGGCGGCGGTACGGGCTAACTCGGTAAAATGCAGGGCGGAGGAGGTGGGGCTGTCCGTACAGAGCGCGACGGTCAGCTCGGCGGCCTGTCCGGCCAGCCGGGCCAGCACGGCCATTTCTGCCGCCGTGAAGCCGGTGAAGCTGTCGACGAAAATGTGTGCGCCGGCAAAGCAGGGATTGGTATCCAGCGCGGCGGCAAGGCGGGAGAGATCATCCTCGCTGTCCTCCCAGCGCTGGGCAATGTGGGCATTGTAGCCTCCGAAGATCAGGGCGAGATCGCGCAGCTTCGCGGCAAGCGCGCTGTCGGACGGCAGTGCATCGGCCGCCTGCTCCAGCCGCTCGGGCGTTAGGGCATAGGCCTTGCAGTCGGAGACGGCACTGCGCATCAGTGCGGTCAGCGCGGGCAGGGCGGCATCGTTTTGTGCGCGCTCGCCGTATTCGCCAAGGAAGGGGGCGAGGGTGCGCAGAGTCTTCCACATCACCAGGGCTCGGCCGCCGGCTGTGATGCCGCGGTAACTCAGCCCGCCGACCTGTCGGAAGACATGATTGGCCAGGCGGGAGAAGTTGAAGACCTCGAAATTCAGCTGTGCGGCGGGGGGGATAACGGCCAGCGCCTCGCGCTCACGGGCAACGGCTTCCTGCTCGGGAACGAGCAGATATGCGCGTTCACCGGCGGCCAGGCAGTCAGCAATGCGCGCCAGGATAGCGGTCGATTTCCCGCTGCCCGCTTCACCGCAGAGCAGGCGGATCAAAGCTGATCACCTGCCGCATAGGCGGCAGCACGTGCTTCGGCTGTTGCCTGGAAGTTCTGGACGGGGCGGGTGTACGCGGCCTCCATCAGCGGGGAGCGGATCAGAAAATCGGCGGTGGCGGGGTTGTTGGCGATCGGAATATCGTAGACCAGCGCAATGCGCAAAAGGGCCTTGACATCGGGATCGTGGGGCTGAGCGGTCAGCGGATCCCAGAAGAAGATAACACAGTCGATCTGCCCCTCGGCGATGCGCGCGCCGATCTGCTGGTCACCCCCGAGCGGGCCGGAATTGTAGGCACGGACGGGCAGGCCGGTCTCATCGGCGATGATACGGGCAGTGGTGCCGGTTCCGCAGAGGGTGTGGCCGGCAAGCCGGTCGCGGTTGGCCTTGACCCAGGCCAGCATATCGGCTTTTTTATTGTCATGGGCGATCAGTGCGATCGTTTTCTTTGCGGGGAGAGTGAGGGCAACGGTTTGATACATGGTTCTATTCCACCTTTCGGATAAATTGGTATGGTTGGGGAGGTTATTCTTTCTCCAGGAGCCGCAGATTGCGCAGGATAACGGCGCGCCCCCGCCAGGCGTAAGCGCGGCGGGAAAAGGTTTGGTCATCCATGGCTTCGATTTCGGCGGCGGTCAGCCGGTACAGCCTGTCCTGCCGGAAGGCGGCAAGCGGAGTCGGCGCGGCGTGACGTGCGTGCGGGCAGACCTCCTGACAGCGGTCACAGCCCCAGGCCAGACCGCCCTCGCGCAGTGCGATCTGCTCGTCGGGGGAGAGCTCCCCCTTCTTCTGGGTCAGTGCCGACAGACAGCGTGCTTTGTCCAGCCCGACCGGGCAGGCGGCGCGGCAGGCCCCGCAATGTGAACAGGTTTGCGGTATCTGCGGCTGGGCATCGGTTGGCAGATCGGTGATGATCTCGGCCAGAAAAACATAGGATGCATAGTGGGGCGTGATGATCAGCCCGTGGTCACCCAGCATGCCAAGTCCGGCGGCCGCCGCCGCATGGCGCTCGTCGATGGGCGAATGGTCGGCAAAGGCGGCAAAGTTTGCCCCCGGCCAATCGCGGCGCAGCTCTTCGATGAGCCTGCCGAGGAGATCTTTTGCAATGTGATGATAATCGCACGGGACGGCATAGCGGGAGATGTTGCGGTCGGCTTCGTCGGCGGTGTCGGGCATCGTGTATGGCAGGGCAAGCATTAGCACACTGCCCTCATTCGCGGAGAGGCCGGCACGGGCGAGCAGATAGCCCTGCGTGATGCGGCAGGCCGAGAGGGGGAGCAGGCCGGCGGTGTCGAGCCGGTGTGCGGACAAAATCGGCTGCAGGTTCTCTGCAGTAAAGCGAAGCATGGTGCCCTCCTTTCGCGGCCGTTCAGCGGCAGAAATTTACATCATTAGTATATCAGATTTTTGTCAGAAAAACAAGTCTGCCCGCCGATTTTATCGGAAAGCATCGGCAGTAAAATTCAGTGAGTTTTACTGCCGCCGTCATAAAACTGTCACATAAGCGCAGTATAATGATGATGCAAAACGAAAAGAGCACAGATTCTTCTGTGTGCCCAATAGAGCAATTTTCCATAGGAGGTAAAAAGATGAACGAATATCCGAACAATCAGAATTTCCCGATGAATCAGCCCGTATCCGCCGGTGAGCCGACCGAGCGGCCGGTCAATCGAACCGAACAGCCGGCACAGCCGACTCAGCCGGCAAGCCAAAGCTGGAGCAACACCGGCAGCTGGACCACCGGTCCAGAGCAGCCCGCACAGCCGCAGCCCCAGCCGACTTACGCATATCGGCAGAACTACACGCCTTATACCGTTCCCACGCCCCCGCAAAAGCATGCCAAGCCGAAGAAAAACGGGTTGAGCGTCGGTTTGGTTGCCTGTCTGCTGGTGCTTTGCCTGGTGGTGGGCGCCGGGGCCGGCGTGGGCGGCGCTCTGCTGGTTGGCGGGAGCGACCGAACTTCTTTGGATGTCGGCGGTCAAAATACCGATCTGCCCGGCGAGGGCGAGCCTGTGCCCGGCGAAGTACAAGTCGGTGACGGCAACAAAGCAACCTTCAACCAGAGCGAGGGGACGCAGGTCATCATCAACCGAACCGGCATCGGCTCGGCTGACGGCGTCACGATGAGCTTTACCGAGGTGGTCAGCCGTGTCAAGGATTCGGTGGTGGAGATCACGACCGAGACGGTCGTCCGCGGCAGCCGTTTCTCGCAGTATGTGACCAGCGGCGCGGGCTCGGGCGTGATCATTGCCAAGGAAGGCTATGTGATCACCAATCACCATGTCATCAGCGGTGCGGACAGCATCGTGGTGCGCACCACCGACGGTACAGAGTACAGCGCCAAGCTGCTCGGTTCGGATGCGGCGACCGATGTTGCCGTGCTGAAGATCGACCCGGCAGACACCCAACTGACGGTGGCCACGCTGGGCGACAGTACCAAGCTGATGGTCGGTGAGGATGCGATTGCTATCGGCAACCCGCTCGGCTCGCTGGGCGGCACGGTGACCAACGGCATCATCAGCGCACTTGACCGTGAGATCAGCATTGACGGAGAGTCGATGCGCCTGCTGCAGACCAATGCGGCCGTCAACCCCGGCAACTCGGGCGGCGGGCTGTTCAACCTGGCCGGCGAGCTGATCGGTCTGGTTAACGCGAAGTCCTCGGGCGAGGATGTGGAGGGCCTTGGTTTTGCCATCCCGGTCAACACGGCGAAGGAGATTGCCCGCCAGCTGATTGAGTTCGGTTATGTCCGCGGCCGTGTGGATATCGGCCTGAGCATGATTGATATTACCAATATGTTCGACCTTATCGCCTACGGCCTCAGTGCCCCGGGTGTCTATGTTTATGAGTCGCCGTACAACACTGAGATCCGCTCGGGTGACCGCATCCAGGCGGTGAACGGTGTGGCGGTCAACAGCGCCGCCGAGGTCAAGGCTGCCTACCGCGACTGCGCGGTTGGCGATGTGATCGAGGTTAGTCTTGTTCGCGGCAAGAACGTCATCACGGTTAAGGTCACCCTCCGTGAGATGGTGCCCGCTTCCAACGGCGTCGAATTTGATGCCGATGGCGGGAAAGCTGGATAAATTGTGCCGCTGATGTGGCAAAAGGGGACGTTTTTCCAAACGTCCCCTTGCATTTTTTTGCATTTTTCGATATAATGATAGTATAATGCCGTGATGTTGGATGGGAGAGCTGAAGATGTACCATATTCTAATCGTAGACGATGAGGAGAGAATCCGCGCATTGGTGCGCAAATATGCTGAATTTGAAGGGAACCGTGTGACCGAGGCCGCTGACGGCATGGAAGCGGTCCGGCTTTGCCGCCGTGAGTCGTTTGATATCATCATCATGGATGTGATGATGCCCGAGCTCGACGGCTTTTCGGCATGCAGCGAAATCCGGAAATTCTCCCGCACGCCCATCATTATGCTCTCGGCCCGCGGTGAGGAATACGACAAGATCAACGGCTTCCAGCTGGGTGTCGACGATTATGTGGTCAAACCCTTCTCGCCCAAGGAGCTGATGCTGCGGGTGAGTGCCATCCTTGCACGCACCGCACGGCAGAGCGAGATATCCGATCGCCCGCAGAATGAGGTGATCGTGTTCGACGGCGGCGGCTTGCGCGCTGATGTGACCGCGCGGCTGGTCTACATTGACGGCCAGCGGGTCGAGATGTCGCCCAAGGAGTATGATCTCTTTTTCTACATGCTCAAAAACCGCAACATCGCACTCTCCCGCGAAAAGCTGATCTGCGAGGTCTGGGGCTACGATTTCTACGGCGATGCGCGCACGCTGGATACGCACATCAAGCTGCTGCGCAAGAGCCTGGGGCGGTACAGCCGCTATATTGCAACGCTGCGCGGCGTGGGGTATCGATTTGAAGATGACAAATAAGCGCCGTCCCGGCATCAAGTGGAAGCTGTTCGGCTTCTTCGCCCTCTTTGTGGCGACCGTCATCGCGGTGCTCTGGGTCTTTCAGATCCTGCTGCTGGATGATTTTCATGAAGCTATCAAGCAGCGTGAGCTGGTACGCACAGCCGATGCTTTCAGCGAGGCGATCGCCGAGGGCAAAAGTGAGAGCGAGCTGGATGAACTTCTGGCCTATTACGCCGTTCACCGCAACCTCTGCGCAGATATCTACCGCGTGGACGGTCACCGCGCCCGCCTGGTTTCACAGGCCGATGTGATCACCGGCTGCGTGCTGCACAATATCAATGACCGCGAGCTGGGTCGGCTCTATGAAGCTGCCCTCCAGGCCGGCGGCTCTTATCTGGAGGCCGTTTCCTTTGCTGAGTTCAACCGCAAGCCCGGTGCACAGCCCGGCGACGGAATCGCCGGTACGATCTACGTTCGGCTGGCACATGCCAAGAACGGTACGCCGTATATTCTGATGCTCAACGCTTCGATGGCGCCGGTTTCGGCGACGGTCGATACCCTGCGGATTCAGCTGATCGCGCTCTCAGGTGTGCTGTTGGTGTTCGCCCTCATTTTGGCCTTTGCCATCTCGCGTGCCATCACCCGCCCGATCACCCGCATTGGCCAGGCGGCCAAGCGTTTTGCTTCGGGTGACTATGAAACCAACTTTATCGGCGGCGGTTACCGCGAGGTGGACGATTTGGCCGATACCCTCAATTACGCTTCTGCCGAGGTGGCCAAATCCGACCGCCTGCAAAAGGAGCTAATCGCCAACATTTCGCACGACCTGCGCACCCCGCTGACCATGATTCGGGGCTACGCCGAGGTGATGCGCGACATCCCCGAAGAGAACACGCCCGAAAACGTGCAGGTGATCATCGATGAAGCGGCTCATCTTGCCGAGCTGGTGGGCGATCTGCTGGACCTGTCCCGCATTGAGACCGGGACCCGCGTGCCGCAGCCCGAGCGTCTTAATCTGACCCAAACGGTACACGACGTGATGGGGCGCTATACCAAGCTGACCGAGAAGGACGGCTATACCGTCACCTTCGCGGCCGAGCGAGAGGTCTATGTCAGCGCTGACCGCACGATGCTGCTGCAGGTGATCTATAACCTCATCAACAATGCCATCAACTATACCGGCACCGATCGCACGGTGCGCGTGATTCAAGAGACGCAGGCCGGCTATGTCCGCATTGCGGTCTCGGACAGCGGCGCCGGCATCGCGGCCGATCAGCTCCCGCTGATCTGGGATCGCTACTATAAGGTGGACCGCATCCATCGCCGTGCCATGATCGGCACGGGCCTTGGGCTGTCAATCGTCAAGCATATCCTCGATGCCCACGGCGCGGCCTACGGGGTGGACAGTACGCCCGGTGTGGGCAGCACCTTCTGGTTTGCTCTGCCCGAATCGACACCGCCCGACGCAGAATTGTAACAAAACGTAAAATAATCTGCCAATCCCCTTGTTTTTTGGGCCGCAATTCGGTATAATAACATATATGCCCTGCGGCATATGTTCTACCTTTATCCAAGAAAGTGAGATATTTATGCGCTTATTTCGGCGCGCAGCGGCTGCCGCTGCGCAGGACGATGAGTTTCTCGTCGATGCCATTGATACGGACAACAGCATATTTCTGCGCTCGCTTGAGGAAATCACGCCCGAGGAGCTGGCGCCGGACCGCCCCGCTCCTACCTTGGGCGACCGGCTCTATGAAGGCCTGCGCAAGCTTCTGATTGTGATTTGCGCGGCGGTGTTTGTTTACTGCCTTTGGATGCTGATCGACAACAGAGTGCAGAGCGAGGCTTCGGCCGATTTCTATGAGAATCTGGCCGGGCAGATCTTCGCCGAAGATGCAGAGGATGCCCTTGGCGTCAGCCGGATGCGCTACCCCAGCGGCGACCCGATGCTGCCGGTCTTCGCTGATGCGCAGATCGCCGAAGCAGGAGCGGAGATGCTTCCCGGCGTGTCGGCGCCCCAGAGCTACAATCTGGAGCTTGAGCGAATGAAGGCGTTCCTGCAGGATCTCAAGGACGAGAACCCCGATGTGTTCGGGTATATCCGTATCGACGGCACCACCATTTCCTACCCGCTGGTGCAGGGGGAGGACAATGACCATTACCTCGATTATCAGACCAACGGCCAGCCCAGTGTCTCGGGTTCGATCTACGCCGACTACCGCTGCAATACCGAGCATCTGACCGATGACCGCAACCTGATCCTCTACGGGCATAACATGACCAACGGCACCATGTTCAACAATGTCACCAAGTTCTTTGATTACAACACCTTCATGAACACCAAGATCGTTATCTATACCTTTGATGGCATCTATACCTACGAGCCGTTTGCCATTTTCAGCACCAACTCCCGCTTTGACTATGCCCGCACATATTTCC
>JAFWBJ010000051.1 GCA_017507145.1 Clostridia bacterium
ATGATATTGTCCTCCTTGTCGAATATAGTCTACCACGTCATACGGCCTTTGAAAACGGCTCACGTTGTTCGCCTTGTGCAATATGACGATGGCAGTTCGACAAAAAAAGTCCCCCAAGTGGAGACCACTTGAGGGACTGGAAGGAAAATTTTATGATTTAGTCCTCAGGGCAGCAGGAAATGTAGCCGGAGCTATCAAACTCCTCGGAATAATAATCACACCTAGAACAAGTCGTGATAAGATAAATTTCAAGAAGACAACGAGGATCATAAGTGTCTACTTTGTGATGTGTTGCTGTAACAGTTTCCGTTATTTTATCGTGCCCTAACAACCAGCAAAATGCATATGTCTGCGGAATCGGTGAATCATGCACAATAGAATCTGCAATTGCCTGCATTTCCGCAGAGGACAGCGAAGTGTTTTCTTCAAATCGTACGGTAATACCCTCATCGGGATAAACAATGATCGGACCATTTAATTCGCTGGCCACAATAGCCAGAGTAAAGCAGAGCATAACAAGAATAAACGACATAATTTTGAACAAGTATTTCATCCTATGTTCTCCTTTAACGAATCAAGAAATTCTTTGATATCATATTCACTACTAACTGTAATAGTATAAATTGAATTATTGATAAGTCCCAATGCTTTCGCAGCATTTTCTGTTTGCTGAATATAAAATATTCCTATCGACGTATGATATTCTTCTCTAGCGGCATCAGATGACAGCAAAGATGAACGACCAACCTGAACTTTTATGGAAACATCATTGGTGTTAAAAGTAAAACTATATATCCTGTCTCCGCTCACTTCTAAACAAACAATCCGTTCAATCCAAACTTCATCCGGCAATTCGGCGGGATAGCAAATGCTAATGCCTTCCGCCGCAAGCAATTCATCTACATTATTATATATCACCGATTCGCCCATGTACTCATACGTCACGCCCTGTATTTCAGTAGTCGTGCCGCTCATACCTTGCTTCATCTGCACGAACCAAGCACGCAACGCGGGATATGCGCATACAGTGATTATGCTCACAGCCACCAACAACGCCGCACAAGCCGCAAGCAACATCGGCTTGCGTATCTGCTTCGGCTGACGCGCAGCTTTCTCCTGCGCCGCCTTCGCTTTTACAATCGCGATCTGCTCGTCGATTTCCTCCGCAGAAAAAGAACCTTTAACGCCCTTGATCTCGGCAATCGTCCCGATGCATTCGCTGATCAATTCTTCATCCTGCTCCTCGGGCGGCTTGCGCATCTCTTCGTCGATCACGTGATGCAGCTGCCGCAGCGCGGCCAGATCTGCTTCGGACATAGCAGCCTGGTTCTCAGGATGTCTATTTTCAGGGCTAGCCTGACTCATCTCGTATTCTCTCCTTTGCACGGATTATACGCATGAAAGCACCCCCTTTCACACATATAATCCCGAATTTTTCAAAACCTAACACAAAAAGTCGAAAAAAATCGAAATATTTTTTTGGCGTTACAATATACCTTCTATGATCTCATGAATGATCCTTTTCAACTTTTTTCGCAATCGTGAGGCACGCATAGAGATCGCTGTCTCGGTTGTCCCCATCAGCGCCGCGATTTCCCGATATTGCCTTCCTGCACGCTTGTACTCGGCCAATTTAAGCTCATCATCTGTTAGTTTGGCATAAATTTGCTGAATGTATAAATCCATATTCCGCAGAACCTTTTCGTCGGTTATCCGGTCAACGATGTCGCCCTCCTGTGTGTGGTCGGTGAGTATCTCGCTGTTCAAGCTGAGGATCAGCTGCGACCGCGTATGCTTCGCCTGAACCTGCATGATCTTGTGCTTTGCCGTCTTCCGCAGCCAGGCCTCGACCCGATCCGGATGTACCTTAGTATGTTTTCTCCAGAGCGCGACAAATACCTCCTGCGTAATTTGAAATGCCAGCTTTTCGTCAAAGAAAAGGGCGTACAAGCAGCGCTGATAGATTAGGTTCCAATATTGCCTTTGCACTTCCTCAAAGTTCATGATGTGGTCGTTCCTTTTTCTTTTGCTTGATTCGTTTCTTTTTGCATCAATTGATCGGTTAAGGTATCCAATGTAGCCATCACGATTCCGCGGTTTTCCGCAGACATTCCCGCGATGCGCTGATTCAAGGCCGCAGGCAGCAGCGACTCCTCCAGGCGGCACTCTGCAAACATAAGGGAATCAATGGAAAGATCTAATATTGTGATCAGCTTGAACAGCTTGTCCGCATCGGGATAAGTCTGCCCGCGCTCGATGTTCCCGATGGAATTGGTATTCACGCCCAGCAGATTGGCAAGATCGCTCTGTGTCATGCCGGCCTTTTTTCTATGGTCACGAATGAATTTTCCAAATACAATTTTATCCATAAATAACACCCACTTTCACTGTAATAGTATAAACTATACTGTGAGAATGGAACAGTAATTAAAAATGGTAATCCACAGTGTAGATGTGTATTCATGGAAATTTAACAATTATATATTCCTTGAAACATATGTCCTGTTACCGTTTGGTGGTTTGACAGCCTAAAAATACCGTGATACAATTTGCATATATTCACGTTTGAATTTATGAGGTAACAATTATGGCATTTGCAAGAACGCTAAAACCCGCCCGAAAGGGCGCGGAGCTGTCGCAGGAAGAGCTGGCGGATAAATCGGAAATCTCCCTCCGTACCATTCAGGCCCGCCCAACGATCCCCTGATCGTCGAGCGGGCTTTCCCTATCCTATTCCGCGCCAGCTTCACCGGCGTTTTTTTCGTTACCTTCCGGCGCAATATACGCCGCGATCTGCGCGTTCTTCTCCCACTCCACCTTGGCGGCGGCGAGGGCATCCTCCACCCAGTGTTCGAGTGTGTCAGCGCTGATGAACAGCTTGATCACACCCGGCAGCTTCGGGTAGATGGTCTCGATGACCGTCGCGAGTTTGAGCGAGCCGGTGCCGCTGCCGAGGTTCTTCTCAGCCTCGGTGACGAGCGCGTAGAGCATCCGCATGACGACGGATTTGTTGCCTTTGTAGGCGAACCAGACGAGCGCAGCAGCTGCCGCGAGGACGAGCAGGAGCGTCGCCAAGTTTTCGATGATATACTGCATGGGTCATCCCTCCAAATCAGCATTGACTCCGACGATGATAATGTAGAACATTTCTTAACATCACATTCTCTCCTTTCTAAGCAGTGCCTCGGCGCTGCTTTTTGTTATGTCGCTTGACTTGTTGATTTTAAATCACCATCGGCGCAAAAAAATTTCGAGTTTGCTTTCGATATTAAGCAGTTCACAAAGCGCCGCAATCTCGCTCGCTTTGAATTCCGTGATGTTATTGATCTTCTTATAGAGCGCCATCTCGGAAATCCCCAGCTTTTTCGCAATATAACGCTTTGTCAGCCCCGAAGCTTTTATTGACTGTTCAAGCTTTGCCGTATCTGTCATGGTGCATCCTCCTCTCTTTGTTGATTTTAAATCACGACCATATAATACCGCACAAAAACGTGATTGTCAATACTTTTTTTTAGATTTTTATAATTTTTTGTTGACTTTTATTCACTTATGTGCTATACTTCAATCACAATAGCAAAGGACGGTTCTATATAATGGAATTTGGCAAACGTATCAAAGCGCGTAGAGAAGCCATCGGAATGACACAAGATGAACTTGCTGCAAAAATGGGATATTCATCCCGCTCATCAATTGCAAAAATCGAATCCGGTACAAATGACATCCCTCAATCAAAAATCGTTGCATTTGCCACGGCATTGAATACAACTACATCTTATCTTATGAATTGGAGCGACGACCCCGCCAGTTCCGCATACGAACAAGCCAAAAATATCCTTCCCCTTCCCAAAACAAAAAAGATCCCTTTGCTCGGCACGATTGCCTGCGGAGAACCTATATATGCAGATGAAAATATCGAAGAGTATTTGCCGGTACCCGAAGACGTAAACGCCGACTTCTGCCTGCGATGCAAAGGGGACAGCATGATCGGCGCGCGCATCCATGACGGCGACGTTGTCTACATCCACGCACAAGATACAGTCGACAATGGCCAGATCGCCGCAGTCATCATCGGCGATGAGGCCACGCTCAAACGCGTCTACATTTCCGACAGAACCATCATGCTGGCCGCAGCAAATGAGGCCTACGCTCCGCTCGTCTACGTTGGCCCCGAAGCCGAGAAAGTCCGCATCATCGGCCGCGCCGTGGCTTTCCTGAGTCAGGTGAAGTAAAAAAGGAGACATATATGGATAACAATCATGGTGAGTTTATCCTCTACCAAACCGAAGATGGCCAGACTCGCATCGACGTCCGCATGGAGAACGATACTGTTTGGCTGACACTCGACCAAATGGCCGAGTTATTTCAGCGTGACAAATCAACTATATCCAGACATATTAAAAATATATTTGACGAAGGAGAACTATCTCGAATGTCAACTGTTGCAAAAAATGCAACAGTTCAATATGAAGGTGATCGTCAAGTATCACGCGACCTCGATTATTACAGCCTCGACGTCATCATCTCGGTCGGCTACCGCGTCAAATCCCTGCGCGGCACGCAGTTCCGCATCTGGGCTAACTCCGTTTTGCGCGAATACCTCATCAAGGGCTTCGCCATGAACGACGAGCTGCTGAAAAAAGCCGGCGGTGGGGGCTACTTCGACGAACTGCTTGAGCGCATCCGCGATATCCGTTCGTCGGAAAAGGTCTTCTGGCGCAAGGTACTCGATATTTATGCCACCAGCATCGACTATTCCCCAGACGCCGCAGAAAGCACTTTCTTCTTCCAAACTGTACAGAACAAGATGCTCCAGGCCGCCTCCGGCCGCACCGCCGCCGAACTGATCTATTCCCGCGCAGATGCCGCCCTGCCTCTTATGGGCATGACCTCATACAAAGGTAGCCGTCCGACCCTGGCCGATGCCAAGATCGCGAAAAACTATCTGCAAGAGGACGAGCTGCAGACCCTCAACTATCTGGTGTCTGCCTATCTCGATTTGGCCGAGCTTCAGGCAATGCGCCATCAGCCTATGTACATGAAGGACTGGGTCACACGTCTGGATGACTTCCTGCGCATGACCGGCAGCGAGATCATGAATCACGTCGGAAAGATCTCCCGTGAGACTGCCGAACAAAAAGCCCGCGTCGAATTCAAAATCTACAAACGGAATCTCGACCTTGAGCCATCTGTGATTGAGCGAGATATGTTTGCCCGTCTCGAAGACGCCGAAAAAGCATTAAAAGCCAATAAAAAATAGCACTGCGATATATCGCTGATGTCGGCGACATACCGACTTCTCCCGGAAACCATCTTGCTGACGCTAGCCAGACTTCAAACAAATAAAAAAACCGCCCACCCCGCTGCAACGGAGTGGACGGCCGCAAAACTACCGGGGCAGGCCCCAGATAGCACGTCGCAATGCTATTATACCACCTGCCTTTGGTTTTTGCAACCATTTTTTGAAAGGTAGGTAGAATTTTATGCCAATTACCAAAACTGGCCGCACCAAAAACGGCCTCACCCAGTACCGCGTCCGCGTCAACTACACCGACATCAATGGCGAGTATCGCCGGATCGAGCGCTTGATCTATGGCAAATCCGAGGCAGCGGCACTCGAAAAGCAGTTGATGACGGAAGCGCGCGAGACAACCACCTCGCCCGGCCGCAGAACACTCGCTGAGTTAGCCGATGAGTATGCCAACAGCCAGCGCCACGACCTCCGCGAAACTTCACAGTTCAAAAGCAGCAGCACGATTCGCCAAGCCGTTCTTCCCACCCTCGGCAGCATCCGCGTCGATCGGCTCACCACACCGATCTTGCAGAAGTGGAAGAACGACATCGGAGAGCTCGATCTATCTCTGACCACCAAACGAAACTACTACAAATACTTCAATGCTCTGCTCAACTACGCGGTCAAGCAGGAATACATCGCGAGGAACCCACTCCAGAAGGTCGGCAACTTCAAGGATGCGAACAATCTGCAGAATACCACCCAACTGCGTTACTACACTGCCGAGGAATATCAACGCTTCGCGGCTGCCGCACTTGAACAGGCGCAAAAGAAAAATACCATCGCCGAGTGGGGATTCTATGTTTTCTTCTCCATCGCCTTTTACACCGGTATGCGCAAGGGAGAGATCAATGCCCTGCGCTGGTCGGACATCGATGGCAACATCATCCGTATACGCCGCAGTATCGCTCAAAAGCTCCAAGGCGGTGATCGTGAAACAGGCCCCAAAAATAAATCATCTATACGCGACCTCCAAGCCCCTCAGCCGCTTTTGCAGATTCTCGCCGACCAACAGCGCCGGCAGCAGGCCGCGAACCTCTGGAGCCTGTCAGCGCGCGTCTGCGGGGCTGATGAGTGCCTGCGGGATAGCAGCATTGAAATCCATAACCAACGCTACGCCAAAGCCGCCGGTCTGCCTCACCTGCGGATCCACGATTTTCGCCACACCCACGCCACGCTGTTGATCAATGAGGGGATCAACATCCAAGAAGTCGCGCGGCGCCTCGGACACAGCGACGTGCAGATGACCTGGGGAACCTATGCACACCTATATCCGCGCGAGGAAGAACGCGCACTCGCGGTGTTGGAGAAAATTGTGTGAGGCAAACGAAAGTACGACATGAGCCGGGGAATTATGCACCGAAAAAACACCGAAAAATTAAAAAGATCAAATCCAAAGTTGGGACAAAACAGGAAAGCGGCAAGCCAAAATGGCTTATTCAGCTTGTGTTTTTCTACAGAGCAAACATTGTTTCTGGTGTCGGGGAGACGTTTTTGTGCCCCCTCGTCTCCACCATAAAAGCACCCGATAAACATTGCGTTTTTCGGGTGCTTTTGTTTTTTGGGTACACAGAACAGTATCAGTATTTAATCGACTTTAAAGAGGAAGAAGCGCACGACATCAGCCATACAGCCGTTTCCGGCCTCCGACAAGCATCGCGTGCGCTTCTTGATAACAGTATACTGCAAACCGACGCGGACGGCAATACCAATGCACAAGATGTAACAGAAATGTCACAATCGGGACGGCAGTGGGGAGAGACAGAACTGAATTGGATGGACAGATGACGGATCTCTGTTTGTTGAAGTGGAGCGAGATATTCTCGATGGTGTTCCCAAGGAGAGGTGGGCAAAGACGGTAAAAAACAATCCCCGCGTAAATCTCAGAACCCCCAAGATGGAGGAACCTCGAAGCATACGCAGGGAGTAGAACTCGGCGCGAAATCGCTCCCCTCCCAGAATGGGAGATCGTCGAAGGGCGCGCCGAGCTTTGAAGAAGGCAAACCCAGTTTTAGTGGCTCTTCCGCAAAAAGCGGCGCTCGTTGGGGTGTTGTTTCTTCTGACAACAGTATACCGCAATCAGGCGTGAATGGCAATACCAATGCACAAGATGTAATAGAACTGTCACAATCGGGCCGGCAGTGGTCGACTGCGGGGAGGAAGAGACTACGCGGCAGATGTGGTTGTTGGGACAACGAAAAGAATTGAAATAAAAGAAAAGAATCCAACACGCACAGGGCAGATGCCCAGTTCGCAGGCGTTGGATTCCGACAGATACGACGTAGCGGTTATACCTCTGCGAAACGAAGCGCGCCACAGAACGACTGTATCTGCTTTCAATGACAGTATACCGCAAACCGACGCAGACGGCAACACCTCTGCACAAGATGTAACAGAACTGTCACAATCGGGGCGGCAGTGGTCGACTGCGGGAGAGGAGAGAACAGATCTGCAATCGAGAGTAATCCCTGAACTGGTGGAAAGCATAGAAAAAGAAGATGCATCCAGTTCAGCACGGCCACGCGGTGAACTGAGTTCATTCGCAGGAGCGTACCCTTCAGCATCTTCTGCCATTCGTATAGCAGATTTGATGCGACTTGTCAATCGCAAACATCAGAAGTACTTGCCGCAGCAAGCAAAGTGACCGACTGCGGAGGAGGGCGCGCAAGAGGCAGAGATGCCATTAAAGCAAAACGCACAAGGAGAAAAACATGCGCATTAAGGATTTGAGAGAAGACAGCGATCTTACCCAGGAAGAGGTTGCGCGATACTTGCATGTCAGGCAAAACACATATTCTCAATACGAAAACGGGCAAAGGCAGCTTCCCCTGGCCTGTTTGATTGCGCTGGCCAAGCTTTACCGAACCTCCACCGATTATATTCTGGGCCTGACCGACAAAAAAAACCGTACACTTGATTTTCTCTTCCTGCACCGGTCGGTGCCAAAAGGGGCTGTCGCGCAAATTAGCGCGACAGCCCCTTTTCTATTTTCGGTCACGCCGGCAGCACTTCGCTGATGTAATGCTTTGCCTGCGTGTTGAACATCTCGGCGTACTTGCCGTTTTGTGCCATCAGCTCCTCATGACTGCCCGACTCGGCGATGCGGCCGTCCGCGAGCATGTAGATGGTCTGCGCCATGCGGGTGGTCGAGAGACGGTGCGAGATGAAAATTACGGTCGAGTCGGCGCACTGCTTGAGGATGTTGTGGTTGAGTGCATACTCGGCCAAGGGGTCGAGCGCGGCTGACGGCTCGTCCATGATGATCAGCTCATACGGCCGGGCAAAGACGCGGGCGATGGCGATTTTCTGCGACTCGCCGCCTGAGAGGTTGGTGCCGTCCTTGCGGAACTCACGGGTGAGGTGGGTGTGGATGCCATCCTCCAGCGACTCCAGCTTGTCGGTGAAATCGGCGGCGTCCAGCGCACGGCGAACGTCCTCCTCGCGGTCCTCGGCGCAGTCGGTGCAGAGCACATTCTCGGCAATCGATGCGGCGAAGAGCTTGAAGTCCTGGAAGACGGTGCCGATCTTCTGCCGGTATTCCTCCAGATCAAATTCGCGGATGTCAACCCCGCCCCAGAGGATCTGCCCCTCGGTCGGGTCGTAGAGCCGCATGATCAGCTTGATCAGCGTCGTTTTGCCGGCGCCGTTGTAGCCGACGAGGGCAATCTTCTCCCCGGCGTGCAGGGTGAGATTGATGTCGTGCAGCGTCTCCTTTGCCTCGCCGTCCTCGCCGGCCGGATAGGCAAAGCTGACATGGCGCAGCTCAAGCGCGGCGAAGGGCTCGGGAATGGGGGTCTTGCCCGAGCGAATGGTCGGCTCGGTGGAGAGGAAATTGCGGTATTTTTCGATGTAGAGTGCGTGCTCGGGGAAGCGGGCGATGCGCTGGCAGATGTCGAAGAAGAACCACCGCACCCGCCAGATGGTGTTGACCGCCGCCGCAAAGCCGCCCAGCTGCACCTGCCCGGCGATCAGCTTGAAGAACATCACCAGCAGCGTGGTCAGCTGGAGCCCGATCGAGATCGGGCTGTCGCAGAGCCCGTACAGCAGAAAATATTTCTTGCCGTACCGCTTCTGCATGGCGATGAGACGGCCGCAGTTTTCGGTATATTCCTCCATCAGCAGCTCGCTCGCCCGGCTGGTGCGCAGCTCCTTGGCGTAGTCTGCGAGATGGAAGGTGCGGTTGATGTAGTTCGACTTGCGCCACAGGGGTTTGCCTTCCTCCTGCTGACGGAAGCCGATCTTGTTGCCGATCAGCCAGATGACGGTGGTGATCAGCGAGCAGGCGAAGATCAGAACCGCCACCAGCGTGTCGATGGTGAAGAGCAGCGTGAACAGCGTACCCGAAGCGACCAGCCGGTTGATCAGCTTGCCAACCTCGTCCACCACCTTGATGGCGCGGCTGTCCGCTTCGTCCATCGCGAAGACGAAATCGTTGTAGAACTTCGGATCATCATAGCAAGCCAGATCCAGCGACTGTGCCCGCACAAAAAGCTCGCGGTGCATCCGATAGTGCAGGGTCTGCTTGATTTCCGGATTGATGACCACCCAATAGAGCCGGTCGAGAATCCCGCTGATCAGATAAAACAGCGAGATCATGCCGATCAGATAGGCCATCCGCGCGAAGGGCTCGCCGGTGTCCAGCGCGTTGAAGATGGTGTAGAACACCACCGCCTCCGCCGAGTTGATCAGACCCCACATGATGCCCTCGCAAACCGTGAGAATCAGATAGGACGGCATCAGCCGCCAAACCTGCCGCAGGATGAATATATTGTTGGAAACAACCCTTCGGAGCGGCTGCTTTAGCTTCTTCTCTTTCTCTTCCATGGGACCTCCTTTATGAAAGTTTTCGCGGGGTCTGGGGAGCCTTTTTCAAAAGGCTCCCCAGCGGGGTATGTGGGCACCGAACTCCCCGTTGGGGAGTTCCCCCAGAGCCGTCCTTACGGACGTCTCTGCGCCCCATGCCCTACGCCCCCACGTAATTCTCCGCCTGCTTGCGGAACATATCGGCATACTTGCCGTTCTTCGCCATCAGCTCGGCGTGCGTGCCGACCTCGGCGACACGGCCCTTTTCCATCATGTAGATGCGATCGGCCGTCGTGGCTGAGGAGAGCCGGTGCGAGATGAAGACCACCGACCGGCCGGCCGTGGCGCGCATCATGTTCTCGAACATCGTGTGCTCGGCGATCGGGTCGAGCGCCGACGACGGCTCGTCCAGCAAAACAAACGGCCGCTCCGGCTCGGCAAAGACCCGCGCCAGCGAAATTTTCTGCGTCTCACCGCCCGAGAGCACCGCGCCCTTGTCGTCGAACTCACGGGTCAGCACTGTGTCGATGCCGTGATCAAGGCTCTCCACCTTCTCCCACGCCCCGCTCTCACGCAGCGACTGCTCGACCAGCGCGCGGTCAGCGTCGGGATCGGCCGCAGGGCGCAGCAGGACATTCTGCCCAACCGTGAAAGAGAAATTGCGGTAATCCTGGAAAACCGTCGAGAACTGCTGCCGCCAGCCGGTGAGGTTGAATTCCCGCCAGTCGCGGCCGTCGAGGGTGATCTCCCCCTCGGTCGGCTCGTAGAGGTGCAGAAGCAGCTTGACCAGCGTCGTCTTGCCCGAGCCGTTGTGCCCGACCAGCGCAATGCGCTCTCCCGGCCGCACGGTCAGGCTCACGTCGGTCAGCGCGTCGGCCTCGGCGCCCTCATAGCGGAAGGTGACATGACGCATCTCCAGCGTCCCGCCGGCCGGCGTGTCGCCCGCTTCGTTCTCGGGGATGGCCGGCTCGTGGGAGAGGAAGGTGCGCATGTCCTCAAGGTAGAGGGCGTGCTCGTGGAACTCGGCCAGCTTCGAGACAAAGTCGCTCAGCGACCCCGAGATCTCACTGATCGAGCTGATGACGACCAGGCAGTCGCCCAGCAGGATCTTGCCGCTCACCAGCGCGTGGTAGATGGCATAGAGGGTGGCGCCCAGCACCGTAACCACCTGCGTGCCCATCTTCATGATCAGCTCATAGAGGGCGCGGCGGAAGCTGTACTTGCGGTAGATGCGCTTGAATTCGTCCAGATTTTCGCGCAGATCCTCCAGCAGACGCAGATACATGTTGGTCTGTCGCATTTCCTTGGCGTAGTCGCCGAGGTAAAAGGTGCGGCGGATGTAGGCCTTGCGGCGGTTGTAGGGCTTGAGATCGCTGTCGCAGTCGTGCTTGAGCTTGTTGTTCTTTTTGCGCAAAAAGCCCAGCAGCAGCGGAACGGCGGCGAAGGCGATGAAGACGGGGTCGATGGTGAAGATCAGCAGCGAGTTGCCGACGAGGGTGACGGTGCGCCAGATCAGGCCGTCGAGGGTGTTCATGACATCGCGGACGTGGCCGTTGGCGCTGTCCATGGCGCGTACATACTTGTCGTAGAAGGCGGGCTGCTCGTAGCAGGCTAGCTCGACCCGTCCGGCCTGGGCGAACATCATCCGCCGGATCTCGGCCTCAATGCGGACATAATCGCCGGCCAGCTTGATGTTCCACATGTATTGATTGAGGATATTGATGAGCAGATTTGCGCCGAGGATGGCGATGATGTAGGCGGCGATCTGCTCGGGCGGGCTGCCGGCCTGGACATGGTTGACGATCAGCCGCAGCAGGAAGGCGCCGGAGAGAAAGTCGATGATGGCGTAGATGACCGAGTTGAGAAAATAGTAGCAGAGATAGACCGGTGCGGCGCGCCAGATCAGCCGCAGAGCAAAGAGGTTGTTGCTCCAGACCTGACGGAGGGGGAGCTTCTTTTTCTTCGCTTCGGCGGCATCATCGGGCTTTTTTCGGCGCAGGCGGGAAAACAGAGGGAAGGCCACGGCGTCACATCCTTTCGTCGGCGGCAAATGAAAAAAACGTACAGGAAAAAACTGTACGTTTAGTATAGCATAGCGCCCTCCGGTTGTCAATCAATTCTTCGTTGAGGGGCGCAACCTGTGTTTGAAGGCGGGGCAGAGTCTTTTTCGGCGGGGGCTTGCAAAACGGGCGGATTTATGGTATAATCATGCAAGGCTTTTGCGAAAGTCCCAATTCGATATTGTGTTCCCGGACTATGATCATGTGTTCGATAAATAAGAATTTGCAGGTGCGATAATGATTATATTGATTACAGGGGCATCCCACACAGGAAAAACAGCACTTGCACAGCAACTGCTTGAAAAATATAAATATCCATACTTATCCATGGACCACTTGAAGATGGGCTTAATTCGTAGTGGAAACACAAGCCTCACACCGATAAGTGATGATAGCGATTTGACTTCATACCTGTGGCCGATTGTACGTGAAATAATAAAAACCGCTATTGAAAACAAGCAGAATTTAATTGTTGAAGGTTGCTATATTCCGTTCGAATGGCAAAAGGACTTTGACTCCGACTATCTTGAAAACATCAAATATTTCTGCCTCGTAATGAGTGAGGAATATATCAGAAACCACTTTGCTGACATAGAGAAATATGCAAATACCATTGAAAATCGTTTGGATGATGAATGGTGTACAATGGAAAGCGTATTGGCAGACAATGCAGAAATGTTAGACCTCGCACAGAGGTATAATGTGAACTATATACTCATTGAAGACAAATACGAAATCAATATTGATTTATAACAAAATATTTCAATTTATCGTCCACTTTCCCCTTGTTGTTTATGGGAACGCAAAAGGAAATTGGGTGTTGCGAAAAAGAAAAACGACAGATTCAAAGAATCTGCCGTTTGTGGTGACCCCTGGGAGAATCGAACTCCCGTTTTCGCCGTGAGAGGGCGATGTCTTAGCCGCTTGACCAAGGGGCCATGGTCGATTGCCTGTATAGTATACCACAAGCCCGCGAAAAATGCAAGCTTTTTTTTCGGTTTTTGACGGTTTTGTTTATCTGCACAAAAAACAGAAGAAAACAATCGAAACATCCTTCGCTTTGAACAATAAACTTTACTTGACTAACAGGGTAAAGTGTGTTATCATATATACATTGATGAAAACGCGCAGAACAGAGAGGATTTCACCATGATGAAAGGGCAAACCGGAGAGGAGGCCATCCGCGGCTTCCGGGCGCTGTACCGCAGTTACGGGTACCGGCGCTATAAAATGAGCAAGTTTGAGGCGTACGACCTCTATGTCGAGAATAAGAATTTTCTGGCCAGCGAGCGGATTGTCACCTTCCCCGGCGTGGGCGGGCGGCTGATGGCACTGCGGCCCGACGTGACTCTGTCGATCGTCAAGAATGCGGCGGCCGGCGAGGGTGAGATTGAGAAGCTTTACTATAACGAGACGGTCTATCGCACCGAGGATGACGAGCTGAGGGAAATCACTCAGGTTGGCCTTGAGTGCATCGGCCGGCTGGACGACTATGCCATGGGCGAGGTCGTGCTGCTGGCGGCCCGCAGTCTGGCGCTGGTGGACGAGGATTATCTGCTGACCCTGTCGCATATGGGGATCGTGTCGGCACTGCTGGATGCGGCTATCCCGGCCGACGAGCACCCCGGGCTGCGCGAGAAGCTGCTCTCCTGCATCGGGGAGAAGAACGCGCACGGTCTGCGCACGCTTTGCGCCGAGGCGGGTGTGGATGTCGCTGCGGCCGAGCGGCTGGCGGCGCTGACCCAGCTGGGCGGCGGCTTCGACGATGCTGTGGAAGATCTGCGCACGCTCTGCGCGGAGAGTGCGGAGGCGATGGCAGGGCTGGGCGAACTGGAGTCGATTGCGCGGATGCTGGACCTTTACGGCACGGCGTCGCATTTGCGGCTTGACTTTTCGCTGGTCAATGATTTACAATATTATAATGGCGTGATTTTCAAGGGCTATCTGCGTGCGCTGCCCTGCGAGCTGCTCTCGGGCGGCCGCTATGACCGGCTGGCGCGCCGCTTCGGCCGCGAGGGCGCGATCGGATTCGGCATCAATGTCGATCTGCTTGAGCGTCTGGGCGAGGCGGGAGATGAGTATGACGTGGACGTGCTGCTTTGCTACGATGTGTCGGTGGATACCGATGCGCTGATCCGTGCGGTGAAGATGCTCTGCGAGAGCGGACAGAGCGTGCGGGTACAGGCGGCCGGTGCGCCGGTGAAGCTGAAATTCCGTCAGCGGCTGAATCTGCGTGAAGGGGGGCTGGAGATCGGTGAGTAATATGTTGAATGTTGCGCTGCCCAAGGGGCGGTTGGGCGAGAAGGTTTACGCCCGTTTTGCCGAGGCTGGGTATCCCTGCCCGTCGCTGTTGGAGAACAGCCGCAAGCTGATTTTTGAGAACCCTGAGGCCGGTGTGCGTTATTTCTGGGTCAAGCCGTCCGATGTGGCGATTTATGTTGAGCGGGGCGCGGCTGACATTGGCGTAGTGGGCAAGGATATTTTGCTTGAGTACGCGCCGGCGGTGTATGAGCTGGCCGATCTGGATGTCGGCAAGTGCCGGATGGCCGTTGCGGCCAAGCGCGGCTTCCGTGATAATACGGAGCGGACGCTCCGGGTGGCGACGAAGTTCCCGAACATTGCCCGCACCTACTATGCGTCCAAGAGCCGCGAGATTGAGCTGATTCATCTCAACGGTTCGATCGAGCTGGCGCCGATTCTGGGAATGTCCGACGTGATTGTGGACATCGTCGAGACGGGAACGACGCTCAAGGAGAACGATCTTGAGCCGATTGAGGATATTGTGCCGATCAGCGCGCGGCTGATTGCCAACCGCGTCAGCTACCAGTTTGCGCAGAAGCAGCTGGATGCGCTGCGGGATGCGCTGATTGGGTAAGGTCGTGGGACGCTGTCCCACACCCTGCTGGGGGCGCTTTTTGCAAAAAGCGTCCCCAGGCCCCCGTAAAAACTTTCAAACAAATGTTTAGGTTGAGGTATTGCGATTATGATTCCGATTTATTCGATGAAGGACACCGACCGTGCGACGATTTTTGCGCGCGGGGAGGCCGGGGTGAATGTGGCCGAGACGGTGTCAGCGATTATCGCGGATGTGCGTGCGCGCGGCGATGCTGCGCTGCGCGAATATACGGCGAAGTTTGACCGCGCGGAGCTGGATGCGCTGGCGGTCAGCGAGGCCGAGATGGCCGAGGCCATTGCGGCGGTTGAGCCGAAGTTCCTTGATGTGCTGCGCGAGGCTGCGCGGCGGATTCGGGCTTTCCACAGCCGGCAGGTGCGGCATGATTTTGTGATTACCGATCAGCCCGGCGTGGTGATGGGCCAGCGTGTAATTCCGCTCGAGCGGGTTGGCCTTTATGTGCCGGGCGGCACGGCGAGCTATCCGTCGTCGGTGCTGATGAATGCGATTCCCGCGTCGCTGGCGGGGGTTGACGAGGTGGTCATGGTGACCCCGCCCGGGCCGGATGGGAAGATCAATCCGGTGATTCTGGCGGCGGCGCACATTGCGGGCGTTGGGCGCATCTTCAAGATGGGCGGCGCGCAGGCGGTTGCGGCGCTGGCGTACGGGACTGCGAGCGTGCCGAAGGTGGACAAGATTGTCGGCCCCGGCAACGCGTATGTGGCGGAGGCCAAGCGGCAGGTTTACGGGATTGTGGATATTGACATGATCGCAGGTCCCAGTGAGATTCTGGTGATTGCCGACGGTGCGAGCGATCCCCGCTGTGTGGCGGCCGATCTGCTGTCGCAGGCTGAGCATGACCGTTTGGCATCGGCGGTGCTGGTGACCGACAGTGCAGCGCTGGCCGAGGCGGTGCAGGCTGAGCTGGAGGTGCAGATTCCGCTGCTTCCCCGCGCCGAGATCGCGCGGACGTCGATTGACAACCGCGGCAAGATTATTGTGGCGGAGTCGATTGAGGAGGCGATCGATGTTTCCAACGAGATCGCGCCCGAGCATCTTGAGGTTTGTGTGGATAATCCCTTTGATTATCTCAGCCGGATTCGTCATGCGGGTTCGGTCTTCCTGGGGCGTGCCTGCCCCGAGGCGCTGGGCGATTACTTCGCCGGCCCCAACCACACCCTGCCGACCAGCGGAACGGCGCGGTTCTCCTCGCCGCTGTCGGTGGATGATTTCGTCAAAAAGTCGGCTTTCACCTACTACACGCCCGACGCGCTGGCCGCTGTCGCTGACGATGTCGCCTACTTTGCCCGCAAAGAGGGGCTTGAGGCGCACGCTCGCAGCGCCGAGGCGAGAGGGAAGTACGCAAACTGATTCAATCTGCGAGGTTACCTATGTCCAACTTTCTCCACGCCCGCCATGCTTCGCTGGAAGCCTATGTGCCGGGCGAGCAGCCCACCGATCAGAAATACATCAAGCTGAACACCAACGAGTCGCCCTATCCGCCTCTGCCCGAGGTGGTGGAGGCGGCGGCCGGGGCGGCAGCGCTCTGCCATCTCTACTCCGATCCCGAGGGAAAAGCGCTCCGCGCCAAGCTGGCGGCGCGCTACGGGGTTGAGCCGGCGCAGACCATTCTCGGCAACGGCTCGGACGAGATTCTGTCCTTTGCCTTCCAGGCCTTTGGCGGGCCCGATGTGCCGGTTGCTTTCCCTGATATCAGCTACGGATTTTATCCTGTTTATGCCGACCTGTACGGCATCCCGAAGAAGATTGTTCCGCTGCGCGAGGATTTCACCGTCTCGGCCGATGACTACATTGGTCTCGGGTGTGGGATGATCGTGATCGCGAACCCCAACGCGCCGACCGGGCTTGCGATTGGGCTTGACGATGTTGCCCGCATTTGCGCGGGGAATCCGGACAGCGTGGTGCTCATTGATGAGGCCTATGTCGATTTCGGCGCGCGGTCGGCGGTTACTTTGCTGGCCGACCATCCCAATCTGCTGGTGGTGCAGACTTTCTCGAAGTCGCGCTCGCTGGCTGGCGGTCGGCTGGGCTACGGCATTGCGTCGGCGGAGATCATTGCGGATCTTAACCGCATGAAGTATTCGATCAACCCTTACAACATTAACCGCATGACGCTGGCCGCCGGTGAGGCGACGCTGGACCATGACGAGGTCTGCGCCGCTCGCTGTGCCGAGATTGCGGCGACCCGCGCGTACACGGCGGTGGAGCTGCGTAAGCTGGGCTTTACGCTGACCGATTCGCTGACCAATTTCCTCTTCGCCCGTCCCGCTGACGGTGACGCGGCCGGGATGTATGCCGAACTGCGCAAGCGCGGGATTTTGGTTCGCCATTTCAGCGGCGAGCGGGTGCGCGAGTATCTGCGCATTACGGTCGGCACGCGCGAACAGATGGACGCGCTGCTCTCGGCGGTGAGAGAGATTCAGGGATAAGGTCGTGGGGCTTTGCCCCACACCCCACTGGGGGGCCTTTTGAAAAAGGCCCCCCAGACCCCGCGAAAACTTGCAAATAATATCTTTTGAAGGATGGATAAGAGATATGACAAGACAGGCAACCATTACACGAAAGACGGCGGAGACGGCGATTGTGCTGTCGCTGTGTCTTGACGGCGGCGAGGTCGAGATCGACTCGGGCGTCGGCTTCCTTGACCATATGCTGACCCTTCTCGCGCGGCACGGCGGCTTTGGGCTGACCCTCAACTGCGCGGGCGACGTGGAGGTCGATGATCACCACTCGGTCGAGGATATCGGCATCTGCCTCGGGCAGGCCTTTGACGAGGCGCTCGGCGACCGCCGCGGTATTGCCCGCTACGGCTCGATGATGCTGCCGATGGACGAGGCGCTGATCCTCTGCGCGCTCGATATTTCGGGCCGCTCGATGCTTTGCGCTGACCTCGGTGCGCTCAATCCCAAGGTGGGGCAGTTTGATACCGAGCTGGTCGAGGAGTTTCTCCTTGCCTTCACGCGCCATTTCCCCATCACGCTGCACCTGCGCCGCATGGCGGGCAGCAACACGCACCACATCATCGAGGGCTGCTTCAAGGCGCTCGGCCGTGCCCTGCGGCAGGCTGTCGCAGTGGTCGGCGATGAGATTCCGTCCACCAAGGGGGTTCTGTGATGATTGCCATCATCGACTACGGCGTCGGCAACCTCTTTTCGCTGGCCGCGTCTTTTCGCAGCATCGGCGCGGAGACGGTCGTCACCGGTGACGCCGATACGATTCGTGCCGCCGAGCGCATCATTTTGCCCGGCGTTGGCGCCTTTGCCGATGCCGCGGCCAAGCTCCGCGCGACCGGCCTTGATGCGGTTGTCAAAGCGGAAGCGGCTGCCGGCAAGCCCCTGCTCGGGATCTGCCTTGGGATGCAGATGCTCTTTGACCGCAGCCACGAGTACGGCACGCACGATGGCCTCGGCCTGATTCCGGGCGAGGTCTGCCCCATTGCGCCGGTCATCGGCGAGGGGCTGAAGGTGCCCCACATCGGCTGGAATTCGCTCGATTTCCCCGCCGGTAAGCCGAAATCTCCCCTTTTCCGCTACATCAACGAGGGCGACTACGTCTACTTCGTTCACTCCTACGCCGCCATGCACTGTGATGACGCCGTCATCGCCACCGCCACCTACGGCGTGCCGCTGACCGCCGCCGTCGCACGGGGCAACGTCTGCGGCACCCAGTTCCACCCCGAAAAAAGCGGCGACGTCGGCCTGCGCATCCTGCGGGCATTTTGCGAGGCGTGAAGGTCGTGGGACGCTGTCCCACACCCTGCTGGGAGGCTTTTTGAAAAAAGCCCCCCAGACCCCGCAAAAACTTCCCAACATGTCTTTTTTGAAAGTTTTTGGGGATTCCTAAGGGCCTTCAGAGATTGCCGAAGGCAATCTCCCAAGGAACTGACCGTAGGTCAGTTCGGTTTTCCTAAAAGGCTCCCCCAGTAGGGGTTTCGCTTTGGCGGCTTGCCGCCAAAGCCGCAAAGCCCCAAGCCGCGCCCTTACTCCGCCACCAGCCTGCCGTCCCGTGCATCCACAGTGATGGTGGTGTCGGGGGCGAGGTCTTCGGCGATGATTTTGCGGGCCAGCAGGGTCTC
>JAFWBJ010000052.1 GCA_017507145.1 Clostridia bacterium
GGCTGAGTATATGCAATTCTACCATTTCGAACGTATCAACATGGAAAACGGCCTTACTCCCGATGAAATCAGGAGTAAAGCCGCGTAAAAATCAGATATTCTGCGATAGGTGTTTCTTTTTTCTGTCTAATCGCCCGGGAGGGGGCTATTTGGGTTAGGTTAGGTTCGGGTTTAATGGCCTCAGCCGCCGAGGTTCTCCTCGCCCCAGATGCGGCCCATAAATTTGGCGATGTCGATGTTGTTGACCGTCTGCTCATGGAAGGCCTCGGTGCCGGGGCCGATGGCCGAGACGGGGACGTTCACGCCGGTGTGTTTGGTCGAGGTGAAGACAAAGGTGCCGTCGGCCTTTTGCTTGATGCCGCCGCACTCGTGGTCGGCGGTGACGATCAGCACCGTGTCGGGGTGGAGGAAGACAAACTGCGAGAGGTAGGTGGCGGTATCATTGAGCAGCTTGACACAGCGGACGACATCATCGCCGGCGTTGCTGTGCGCGTGCTTATCGACGTAGGCCTCCTCGATCATGACGAAGAAGCTGCCGCTGCCGTCGCCCACGACAGTGCGCAGGGCGGCGCGGGATTCGATGACCAGCTTATCCCCCATCTTGCCCGCCAAATAATGAATGTCGGTCAGCGCCTCCTGCTGGGCGGCGATGGCGGCGGTGAGGTCGCGATCCTTGACGTGGGCGGTGAAGGCGGCGGGGGTAGCGCCGGTCAGCGAGTCGGTCGTGATGACGGCGGTCAGCGCGCCCTTTGATGCGGCTATCTCACGGATATTGGGTTTGCTCTCGGCCTTCGGGGTCATGCCGATGTAGCCGTTCTTGGTCTTATAGCCCGACGAGAGGGCAGTACCGCTGGCGGCCGAATCGGTGACGGAGCTGCTGGCCGAGTAGGTCTTGGCCTCGCCCTGGTGGGGGAAGAGGCGGGGGGTGAAGATTTCCATACCATTGGCCAGCGCGAGGTTGATCTGCTCGCGGCCCATACCGTCGCCGATGAGCAGGATGGCGTTCTCTGCCTTTCGGGGGAAGGTAAAGGTGGTCGGTTTGCCGTCGGCGGGCAGGCGGATGTCGCCGTCTTGGCCGGAAGGCACCTGGCGGATCAGCGCGCCCAGCGCACCGATGGCCGCGCCGAGCCGGTAATCCGCGCCGCGCAGGACAACTGCGCCTTTTTCGGCGGTCAGCAGGTACTCCATCTCGCCGTAGGTGAGCGCGTCGTATTTTCGTGAGACATCGCGGGAGGTAGCGCCAATCAACAGCTCATGCGCGGCGGGCGCGGCGCTGTCATCGGCAACGGGCAGGGTAAAGCCGCCCAGGGTCTGCAGGAAGTCGTTGAGCGCCAGCGCGGCGGCCGTCTCATAGGGGCTGGGCTTGGCCGGCGTGACGATGATGAACTCGCGCAGGGGCGTGCCGTCGAGCGAAACATTGCCGATGGGGTAGGGATGCGCGTAGATACGGCGATAGCCTTCCTCGATGGTGACCGTACCCGTCTTGGCATCGACATGGTCGGCAATGAAGGCCTCGACTGCAGCGGCAGTGGCGTTGTCCGAGCCGCCGGTGATGACAATGCGGTCGCCGGTGCAGAGGATGGCCCAATCCTGCTCGCGCAAAAGCGTCTGGCGCGCTTCGACGGTCTGCGGGCGGTTAGTGTTGCCGACAGCGATCTCAAGCCCGTCGGCGGGGACCTCAGTACCGCGCTTGACCCAGTCGGTGGTCAGCCCGATTTCGGCGCCGGTCGCCTCAACGATGGCCCCGCGCAGCTTGATGGCCAGATCAACCTCACGCTCGGATGCCATATCGCCGCGCACGATAACATAATCACTCTTACCGTCGGCTGCGACCGTCTTGATGGCGGGAAGCACTTCGGTAACGGGTGCCGCCGTCGTTTGGGGCGCGGTGGTCCCGACGGGAATGGATTCGGCCGGGCCGCAGCCGGCCAGCGAAAGCAGAGTCAGAAGAGCAAGCAGAAGGCTAAAACAACGCAGATGTTTCATGGTAGAATCCTTTCTGTCAAAATTAACGCTTGGGCTTGCGGCCGACCGGCCCGAGCACCGAGCCGAGGGCGATGATGAGGATCACCACCACGCCGAGAGGCAAGATCACGCCGACCGGCAGGCCGTCAGCCTCGCCGAGCGCGGGCACCGCTGTCGATTCGGCCGTGGTTTCGGCTGTCGTGACGGGCGGAGCGGTGGTGACGGGAGCGACAGTCGTCTCAGGCGGGACGGTCGTTTCGGGTTCGGGGGGCGTCTGGGCGGCGTAGGGGATGATGTGCTCAAAGAAATCGTTTGTGCCGGGGGTGTCATCCCCAACCGTGGTGCGGTAGAGGCCGTAGGCGCAGGGGCTGTAGGTCGCGATCTGCGCGGCGGCCGTGATGGGGGCGGCGGTGGTGCCGCGGATCCAGCGCGTGAACCAGGTCCAGTGCTGGGAGTAGTGTTCGTTGTAGCCGAGGTTCGAGACCTGGAAGGCCGTCATGCCGCCGTAGTAGGCGAGGGGTTTATCCCAGTTCATGGTGACCGTCCGCTCGGGCCAGAGGTGGAGGTAGGTCTTGGGGACGTCCCAGACGCCCCATTTCGCCGCCGAGTCGGGGTAGGCCGAAGCGTCGGCCGAGACCTCCAGCGCCTTCTGCAGGGCGGCGGTGTTGACGATGTGCGCGCCGTGGTTGTACTCGCCGTTGACGTCATGCCCGACGATGACCTGCGGACGGAAGCGGCGGATCTGCTCGACGGCGTAGGCGATGAAGGCGTCCTCTTTGTACCCCTGCCCGGCGTAGATAGTGCGGGCAGCGGCAAGGGAGGTGGAGTAGAGGTCGGGGAAGGGCCCGACGATGGGATAGTTCCGCACCCCAACCGCCCAGAGGCCGTTGAGCTGCTCGTGGGGGCGATTGTGGGTGTCGAAGTGCTGGGTCATGTAGACAACCTGCGCGGCAAGACCGCGGTCAATGCAGTCGGGGAGGATGCCGGCGAAGAAGAGATGCTCGTCGTCGCTGTGGGTCGAGAAGAGGAGCAGATCGGCTTCATCCAGCGGCGGCTGCCAGACCTGCACCGTGTCGGGGAGCTCCCCCGCCGACCAGACCGACAGCTCGGCAATCGCGGCACCGGCGGGGAAGGTGAGGGTCAGCGTCCGCGCGGCGACGGGGATCTCGACGTACTCGTGCAGAAAGCCATTCTGCCCGCAGTCGAGGACGCTGATGCCGGCGTCACACTGCCACGCGGCGGGAATTCGGTCGAAAACGAGGTAAATGCCGGCAATCTGACTGCCGCCCGCGTCGACGGAGATCGACGCACCGGCCGGAAGATTGAGATAGGTTGACTCCTTGCCGTCGGTCAGCCGCGCCGCCTCGCCCGATACCGTGATGACAGCATCAAGCCGCGCCGCCGGCACAGCCGCAGCAGGAAGGATCACCGCCAGCACCGCCAACAACAGCACCGGCAGAAAAACAAGCCTTCGCATGGGGATCTCCTTTCGAGAGGGGTTGGCATAATGATAGCATAAAATGCGGGCGCTGTCAAGAAGGAAGGTCGTGGGGCGCCGCCCCACACCCTGCTGGGGGGCTTCTTGAAAGAAGCCCCCCAGGCCCCCCAAGAACTTTTGCAAAAAAAGAATGACCTTGGTGCGCATCAAATTTGATTGGCACAAAGGTCAAACAGTTGTTGGAAAGTTTTTGGGGAGTCCAGAGGGACTTTTTTCAAAAAGTCCCTCTGGCAGGGTGTGGGACAGCGTCCCACGACCTTACTCAATCACACGAATCCGACCGACGCCGTCGATGGCGCGCAGGTAGTCGATGGCGGCGGCGGGGACTTCGCCGTTGACATCGAGCATGGTGTAGGCGTTGTCGCCCTTGGACTTATTGATCATATTGTCGATGTTGATGTGCAGATCGCCCATGACGCCCGAAATCTTGGAGAGGATGGCGGGGATGTTGTCATGCATCACGCAGATGCGGGTGCCGGGGGTACGGGGCATCGACACGTTGGGGAAATTGACGCTGTTCTTGATGTTGCCGTTGACGAGGTAATCGTCGAGCTGGACGGCAGCCATGACGGCGCAGTTGTCCTCGCTCTCGGAGGTAGAGGCGCCCAGATGAGGGATGGTCACAATGCCGGGCACGCCGACCGTCTCCTCGGTCGGGAAGTCGGTGACGTAAGCCGACAGCTTGCCCGATGCAAGGGCCGCCTTGACGGCGTCAGCATCGACCAGATCGGCGCGGGAGAGGTTGATCAGCTTTGCGCCGTCCTTCATCATGGCGATGGTTTCGGCGTTGATCATCTTCTTGGTCTGCGGCGTTGCGGGAACGTGCAGGGTGATGTAGTCGGCATTCTGATAAATATCCTCGTAGGAGCTGGCGTGCTTGATGCTGTTGCGCAGGCTCCATGCGGCCTCAACGGTCAGATAGGGGTCGCAGCCCACAACCGTCATGCCGAGGTGGGTTGCGGTGTTGGCAACCATACCGCCGATGGCACCCAGACCGATGACACCCAGCGTCTTGCCGGCCAGCTCACAGCCGCCGAACTTCGACTTGCCGGCCTCAACCGCCTTGGCCACACCCTCGGTGCCGGCCAGGCTGTTCGCCCAGGCAATGCCGCCCACCACGTCGCGGGAAGCCAGCAGCAGCGCCGCAATGGCAAGCTCCTTGACGCCGTTCGCATTCGCACCGGGCGTGTTGAACACCACGATGCCCTGCTCGCTGCAGCGGTCGATCGGAATATTGTTTACACCGGCACCGCAGCGCGCGATGGCCAGCAGATTGTCAGCAAACTCCATGTCATGCATGGCCGCAGAGCGGACCATGATCGCATCCGGTGCCTCTACCTCGGCCCCGACATTGTACAGCGCACGGTCAAGCTTGTCAGTCCCGACCGCCGCAATCTTATTCAGCAGCTGTATGTTCATCATCATCGTATAACCTCAAAAATAAATTTGTTGGAAAGTTTTTGAAGAGTCCAGAGGGACTTTTTTCAAAAAGTCCCTCTGGTGGGGTTTGGGGCAAAGCCCCAAGGTCTTTACGCCTTCGGATTCTCCGCAGCGAACTTCTTCATAAATTCAACCAGCGCAGCCACGCCCTCTTCCGGCATTGCATTATAGATGGAAGCGCGCATACCGCCGACCGAGCGGTGGCCCTTGAGGTTTTTCAAACCTGCCTTGGCCGCCTCGGAGGCGAACTTCTTGTCGAGATCGGCGTCGCCGGTCACGAAGGTCACGTTCATCATCGAACGAGACTCCTTCTGCACGGGCGCGATGTAGTAATCCTGGCTGTCGAGATAGTCGTAGAGCAGCGCAGCCTTGCGGGCGTTGCGCTTCTGCATTTCCTCCAGACCGCCGATCGAGAGGATCCATTCGTAAACCAGCTTTGCCATGTAGATCGCATAGCAGGGCGGGGTGTTGTACATCGAATCGTTGTCGGCCATGGTCTTCCAGTCGAGCATGGTCGGGGTCTCGGGACGAGCGCGGCCCAGCAGATCCTCGCGGACGATGACCAGCGTCAGGCCGGCGGGCGCCATGTTCTTCTGCGCGCCGGCGTAGATGACGCCGAACTTCGAGACGTCAACCGGCTCGGAGATGATGCAGGAGGACATATCGGCAACCAGCGGGATGTCGCCGGTGTCGGGGATGTAGGGGAACTTGGTGCCGTAGATGGTGTTGTTGAAGCAGATATGCACATAGTCAGCGCCGGCGCGGAAGGACTCGCGGGTGGTGGCGGGAACATAGGTAAAGTTGTCGGGCTTGGAGGTAGCGGCGATCTTTACGTCACCGTACTTCTGCGCCTCGGTGTAAGCCTTGCCAGAGAACTGACCGGACACGATGTAGTCGGCATAGCCGCCCTCGGAGAGCAGATTCAGCGGAACCGACGCAAACTGCGTGGACGCGCCGCCCTGCAGGAAGAGCACCTTGTAGTTGTCGGGAATGTTCATCAGCTGACGCAGCATGGCCTCAGCATCCTTGATGATGGCTTCGTAGTCGGGAGATCGATGACTCATCTCCATAACCGACATTCCGCTCTCACCGTAACAAACAAGCTCGGATGCTGCTTTCTCCAGCACCGGCAGGGGGAGCATCGAGGGACCTGCTGAAAAGTTATAGACTCTGTTCATACTAAACCTCCGTGAAGTATTGACTCATTTTAGCACAATAAAGTGCGGAATATAATCATTATACTGCGTTTGCAGCGTCACGTCAAGAGTTTCTGCAAAAAAATGTGTTTTTTTTCAAAAAAATCGCTTTTTCGGGGCAAAATCTGCAAGAGGTTCTTGCAGGATGGTGCAAAATTTCCTGCAAAATGCCGCCGGCGCCGCAAAAAAGGAGGGGACCGTTTAGCGGCTCCCTCCCCTGCGTTTACAGCATCTCCTCGCGCGCGTTGCGGTCGCGGAAGAGCAGCGAGACACACCACAGCCCCGCCAGCGCGATAACCGTGTAGACGATACGGCTGCCCAGCGCCGTCTGACTGCCAAAAATCCACGCGACCAGGTCAAAGCGGAAGAGGCCAACACTGCCCCAGTTGAGCGCGCCGACAATGACCAGCAGAAGCGAAATGCGATCCATCAGCATCAAAATCCCTCCTTTCGGGTTTTGTTCTATTCTCCCCCGACCGGCATCTTTTATGCAGCGGCCGATGTTTTTTCGGCAGCTGATATCTCCCAACCGCCGAAAATGTCAAATGAAGGATAAAATGTCGTCTTGACTGTCGTAGGAAAGTATGTTATACTTATCTATATATACCCATTTTCCGATGTACCCCTTTTCGGCACACGCCAAACAGGAGATTGCATGAAACAGTTACCCGCTTTTGCTTACTTATATAATTACTACCTCATCCCCGACGAATTCGCCTCGCCCGATGACTTTCTTGCCGCGGCGGCCCGTCGGCCGATGATGACCCTCACCCGCCTCTGCGAGACCGGCTGCATCGCCCCCTATTTCATCGAGGAAGAGACCGAGCTGACCCGCATCCGCCTGGCCCAACCCGATCGGATTCACCTCATCGACGCCACGCTGCTCTCCAGCGCGGAATACACCGAGCGCCTGGCAGGGCTGCTCTGCGACCGGTGCCCGGGCTGCCTGCATTTTGTGCCGCCCGCCGAGGGTGAGCCGATCGATACCGCCGGCCACGCCAAGGAGATGACCTTGGACGGGCTTTGCCTGCTCCGCGCCGAAGGACGCGAGCCCTACACCCTCATCGATGCCGCCGACAGCTTCTGGGCCGATCTGCTGGAAGCGGAGGACTCAATCCGCAAGCCCTCTTCGACGGCAACCTGACCGAAGCCGCCGACGCCCTGACCGTCATCTTCGCCCGCCACTTTCCCTCGGCGCGCGAGACCGTCCTGGCCGTCAACCGCTCGCTTGGCCAGCGTTATCTGATGTTCGGTGCCCTCTCCCCCGAGGCCAGGCTGATCAACCGCTATGTCATCAGCCGCGCCCCCCGCGAGGTGACCGAGTATTGGATGCTGTTCGACCACCTTCCCCGCGGCCTTTGCCGCTATTCGCCCCACCCGGCCTACGATCTCGGCCGCACGCCCCCAACGGTCGCCTTCGAGCGCCTGCCGGGGCCGGCACGGCGCTATCAGCTGGACGTCTTCTCGCCTCCCGCCGCACCCGGCGTGCCGACGGCCGCCGAGACCTTCCGCTTCCTCTGTGCAATACTGGGTGAGGATCTGCTCTCGGCCCGGGTGGCACAGCTGCACATCCGGCAGGACGAGAATTACCTCAGTCACCAGCCCCTTCAGGCCTTCGCGCAGGCGATCCGCGCCGAGGACGGGCTCTTTGCCGGCCGCCGTATCCGCCGGGACTTCACGCACCCGATCGATCTGGTGCTCCCCCCCATTGCACGAGGAAGCCGCGCCGCCGCCGAGCGGGTCACAACCATGGCGCCCACCCTCTCGCTCGAGCTTGCCGGGCGGGATTTCCGCGGCCGCATGGCGCAGATCGTGGACAGCTGGGATCTGCCGGTCTGCACGCTGGCGCTGACCCTGCCGGGCGACGCCGACCGCCGCGATCTGCTGACCGCGCGGGTATACAGAGAACTCTTCGGCGATCTGCAGCGCGATTCGCTCTTGATCCTGGTTGATTTTTCACGCACCGGCAACCGGCTCTATGTCGATTTTCTGGCCGCTGCGGCCGGGGAGACGACCGAAGCCCTGCGCGATCTTGCGCCCGAATTCGCCGAGATGGACCCCGTACTTACCCTGCGCACCCGCACCGAAACGCGGGTGGTCAAGCTCAATTACACGCTGGACCTGATCAAGCTTGTTCCGGTCAGCGAGGAGGTGAAGGCATGAAGCGACCCTTTTCTGCGCTCTATCTTGCGCTGATGATTGGCCTGTGCCTCTTCTTTTCGCTCGGCGCCTTCTTCTTTGCGCCCGATGCCGCGTCGGAAGGGCGGGAACTCTCCCCCATGCCGACCCTGCGCACCGAGGACGGCAGCTTCAACTGGAATTTCACCACTGAACTCGAAACTTACTTCGCCGAGCGCTTTGCCGGCCGTGCCCAGCTCCTGACCCTGAACAGCCGTCTCAAGGCCGCGCTGTTCGGCACCGGTACCGAGCAGGTCATCGTCGGCCGCGACGGCTACCTCTTTTTCGGCGAGACGCTCGACGACTACATGGGCACCGATCCCATGACCGACGACGAGATCAACGCCGCCGCCGATGCGCTGGCCGCCATGGCCGCTTATGCCGATGCCCGGGGTGCACGCTTCCTCTTTGCCGCTGCCCCCAACAAAAACACCGTCTGCGGCGCGTACATGCCCGCCCGCTATCGCCCGGCCGACGGCGAGAGCAATCTCGACCGCCTGCATGCGGCGCTCGATGCGCGGGGCGTGCCCTACCTGGATCTGCGCCCGATCCTGGCCGGCGAGGGGCTCTACCACCGGCGGGACACCCACTGGAACGGCGAAGGTGCCCGGCTGGCTTACGACGCCATGCTGGATGCGCTCGGGATCGCGCATGACGATTTCGCCGGCGCTCCCTCCAGCCGCACGACCGATTTCCCGGGCGATCTTGACGCCCTGCTGACCCCCAAGCTGACCCGCTATGACGAAAACACCGTCTACACCCTGCCCGCCTTCCGCTACACCTCCAACTACATGACGGCGATGGATATGATCATCTCGACCGCCGCTGAGGGAGGGGAGGGCTCGGTGATGCTCTTCCGCGACTCCTTTGGGAGCGCGCTGATCCCCTACTTTGCCGCATCCGCGGCCGAGGCCCGCTTTGAGCGTGCCAACCCCTACCGCATCGATCAGCTTGAGAAAAAGCCGGCGGATGCGGTGATTGTGGAGATCGCCGAGCGCAACCTGCGCGATCTGATCGGCGCCGATGCGCGGATCGCCGGCTGAGGGCGACGCGGGCGGATGCCCCGCCTGATTCTTGAATTTGACGAAGGGAGACTGCTGAAATGAGACGATCGGTACGTTTTGGCGCCTTGATGCTGGCCGGCTGTATGCTGACGGCCTGCGCGCGCTGGGATGGAACCTATTACTATGACAACGCGGTCTTTGCTGATTTTGATCCGGCGGCCGAGGTGGGAGATCTGCCTGCACCGGTGACCCTTTCGGTCAGCGAGGCGAATCGCCCGGCGGCCGAAACGACTGCTCACCAGCCCGGTCTGGATGCCCCCGATGTGGCCGAGCGCTTCTCGACGGCTACCGTCGTGGCCGACAACACCGCAGTTTATGCCGAGCCGGCTGAAGGCTCCCGGCAGGTCTCGACCCTGTCGGTCGGACAGACGGTCGAGATGGGCGAAGCGCTGGGCGGCTATCGCGCGGTGCGCATCGGCGGGACGGTGGTCGGGTTCTGCCCGGCCGGCGCCGCCGTGATGGGCGAGCAGAAGCTTTACGGCGAGCTGCCCGTCGAGTACGGCATGGCCCGCAACGAGAAAAACGAATATGTCCCCGCCAGCTCACACCTGGTCGATCTGACCCGCTATACCGATGACGTGATCATCGCCATGCAGTTGGCCACAAACGATACCTCCATCGGCGAGCCCTTCTACTCGCGCAACCTCTGCATGCTGCAGTACGATACGGTCCAGAAGCTGCTCAAGGCGATTGAGGTCTTCAAGGCCGACGGCTATACGATCAAGATCTACGATGCCTACCGCCCCACCTCAGTCCAGCAGCGCTGGTTTGACATCATCCAGGTGCACAAGTGGGTGGCAGACCCCTCGATCGGCATGGGCGGCCGACATGACCGCGGCTGTGCCATCGACATGTCGCTGGTCGATGCCCAGGGCAACGAGTTGGAGTTCCCCACCCCCATGCACACCTTCTCGGACGCCGCTTCGCGCTGGGCGCAGATGTCGGCGGCCGCCCGCCGCAATGTCGATTACATGACCGAGGTCATGGTCTCCTGCGGCTTTGACTACATCAACTCCGAATGGTGGCACTTCCAGGACACCGAGATCGAGTCCTACCTGCCCACCGATCATCCCATCGACGAGATTCCCCTCGTCGCGGCAGAAAGGTGAGGGCAGCGATGACGAAAACACTCAAACAGCGCTTCCGCACCGTTGCCAAAATCGAGAGCCGCCAGATCTGCCCGGCCTGCCCGGTCACCCTCGAGCGTGCCGTCTTTGTCTATGACTATGAGCTGGGCAACAAGCTCATTCAGTTCGTCCTGCGCAACAACGGCGACCGCCCGGTGACGGGAGCCGTGGTGCGCTTCCGCTGCTATGACAGCAGCGGGCAGTGCCTCTATCCCGGTGCCGCGCCCGACAGCGCCATTGCTTACAGCGATCTTTCCTGCGCGCCCGGCGAATATTTCGCTGACCGCCGCGCCGTTAAGCTGTGGTCGTATGATATTGTCAATTATGACGCCTGGGTGACCCAGGTGACCTTTGCCGATGGCAGCGTGTGCAATTTCTCGCCTGCCGATTATATCGAGCGCCCGCCCCGCGATCTGCTCTCGGCTCTGCTTGAGCCGGCCGAGCCGAAGGCCGTCCGCCGCGCGTGGGGACGACGGGCAAGCTGTGTCCCCATCGCCGTCAACGATGCCATCTGGATCTGCACCTGCGGCCGGGTCTGCACCGATGCACGCTGCCCCACCTGCCGCGCGCAGCGCGAGAAGCTGGCCCCCCAGTTCGGCAGTGAGGCCACGCGCGCCTTCGCCCGCCGGCTGATCCGCCGCCGGGGTGCGCTGCGCACCTCGATTGTGCTGGTTCTGCTGCTGGGCCTCTTCGGCGCTGTCGGCTTCGGGGCGGGGTATGTCAAGAATACCCTCTATCCCGCCGCCACCGCCGAGGTGTCCGACCGCTTCCTCGCCGAGGGACGCTATGACGAAGCCATCGCCTTCGCCCGCCGGCGCAAGGATGCCGCGCAGGAGGAGCGCGCCGTCAATGCCGCCCTTACCGCGGCGCTGGAGGCCCGCGACTATGCCCTGGCGCTGGTCTACGATCGTCTGCTGACCGAACCCGATCCCGAGCGGATCTACCGCGCGGCCGCCGCCGATGCCAAAGCCGGCATGGCCGCCCAGACCGTCGACTTCACGGCAGCCGGCTACGGCCTGCTGACAGCCAACGAGGATCTCTACGATGAGCTGATCCACGGGCTGATCGATTACTGCGAAAACTACCATCTCTACCGCCAGGCGGCCCACTACACCCGCATGCTGCACGATATGAGCCGCGAGGCACTGGCGCAGGTCTTTGACGATGCCATCGCCGATGCCATGACGCGCGAGAATGATGACGAAACCCTCTCCTGGGCTGAACAGCATCCCGACAGCAGCCGCTATGCCGAGGTCAAGGCGCAGCTCTTTGCGCGCCATTTCGACGCCGGCGACTATGAAGCTGCTCTGCAGTTTGCCCTGACCTACGGCGACGACGAGGACGGTCTGCTTGACCGCGTCTGCTCGGCCGTCGATGCCCGCTTCTTTGCGCAGCATATTCCCGAGCTTTATTTCTCCCAGCTGTCGGTCGAGGAACAGCGCCGCTGGCACGCCACGCCCCTTGCGCTCTGCAAGGAGGTCGCCTACATCGATGCCGAAGGCAAGGTGCTGGGCCTCAAGGACGTGCAGTGGTCGGGTGCCGTTTCGCTGGCTATGGGCGAGTTCCACACCCTCTGTCTCTTCGATGACGGCAGTGTAGAGGCGCACGGCAGCACGGCTTATGGCCGCTGCAGTGTCTCCAGCTGGTCAGGCGTCGTCGCCATCGCGGCCGGTGAGCGCCACTCGGTCGGTCTGCGGGCCGGCGGCCGCGCCATGGCGGTCGGCGACAACAGCGTCGGCCAGTGCAATGTCAGCAGCTGGGCGGCCATCATCGACATCGCCGCCGGCAAGTACCACACGGTCGGTCTGCGCGCCGACGGTACGGTGCTGGCCACCGGCTCCAACGTCAGCGGCCAGTGCAATGTCGAAGGCTACACCGACATCATTGCGGTGGAGGCCGGTGACTGGACCACCGTTCTGCTTCACCGCGACGGCAGTGTCACGGTGTTGGGCAATACCGCGCTCGGCATCGACGGGGCCAACGCATGGCAGGATATCACCGCCATCGCGGCGGGCAGCGGGCATGTGCTCGGTCTGCGCGCCGACGGCAGCGTGGTGATGGCTGGCCAGCCCAGCGCCGGTTCGGCCGGCACGGTGGATGGCTGGACCGATGTCAAGGCCATCGCGGCCGGCAGCGTGTGCGTGGCCGGTCTGCGCGCCGACGGCGGCCTCTACCTCAGCGGTGACGGCGCCCCAGAGCTGCACTGATTCTGCAAAATCCCAAAGAGGAACCTGAATACATGAAGAAAATTGCCTTAATTTCGCTCGGTGTGCTGCTCTTGCTTCTGGCGGCGGCGCTCGGGCTTGGCGCCACGGCGGTCCGCCCGGTGACGCTGGAGGCAGGGGAGCCCTTTCCCGACGCCGCGGCCTTCGCGCGCTACGGCTTTCTGCCCCCTCGCTTCGCCGACGGAACCGCCCCCATCCCCACCGATCGGCCGGGAACCTATCCGGTCACCCTGCGCGTGCTGGGGATTGCCCGTCCGACAACGCTGACGGTGGCCGATACCGTCCCGCCGGTCCTGACCCCGCAGCCCAAGACCTGCTTCCTCGGGGAAGGGGTGGAGATCGGGGCACTGGTGACGGTAGACGATGCGACCGAAACGGCGCTCGACTACCTGACCCCGCCCGATTTTGCCCAACCGGGCCGACAGACCGTAACCGTCCGCGCCACCGACCTGGGCGGCAACCACACAACGGCTGAGGTTGAGCTGACCGTTTACGCCATCTCACACCGGCTGACCGTCGAAGCGGGCACCAATCCCGAGGTGCTGCGCGAGCAGATCCGGACGGCTGTCCCCGGTCGGCTAACCTTTGCCGATGACCTTGACGCCCTTGATCTAACCTCCCCGGGTGAGCGGACGCTGGCCATCACGCTGGACGGCCAGGATGACCGCCTGGTGCTGACGGTGGCCGACACCACGCCCCCCGCCGCATCCCCGCAGGCCGTCTCCCTGCTTCTTGGCCAGACGGCACCGGCCGAGGCCTTCGCACGCGGCGTATCCGACGCCACAGCCGTGACCTTCACCTTTGCGGGAACGCCCGATTTTTCGGCAGGGCTTCGCCCGGTGCGCATCCGCATGACCGACGAAGCCGGCAATGCGGCTGAACTGGATGCCGTTCTGCGGGTCTATGCCGCCCCTGCGCAGGTGACGCTGGAGCTGGGCTCCGATTATGATGAAATGCTGGAGACCCTGATTCCCGATCCCCGGCTGCAGCCGGAGGATGACCTCTATCCCCTGCTCGATGCTCCCACCCTGGGCGAGCACCAGGTGACCTACACCACCGCCGGCGGCACAGCGCTGACCCAAACGGTGATCTTCACCGACACCGAGGCTCCGCTGGTGCGGGTGCAGAACCGCACCGCCTATGTGGGCGATGCGCTGGAAGCGGCCGATTTTGTCAGCGTCATGGCCGATGCGGGCGGTATCGCCGCGGTGCGCTACGCCGATACGCCGGCTGACACCGCACAGCCCGGCGTGCAGACGGTGGAGATCGCCGTCAGCGACCACGCCGGCAACACTACCCGCATCACCGCCTCGCTGACCGTCATCGCCGACACTGAGCCCCCCGTCATCTACGGTGCGGCCGACCGCACGGTCTACATCGGCGAGACGGTATCCTACCGCAGCGGTGTGTCGGCCTGGGATGCCCGGGACGGCAGTGTGGCCGTGCAGATCAACTCGGCACAGGTCAACCTGCGCGCGGCGGGACGCTATTCCGTCACCTACACGGCGACCGATGCCGCCGGCAACCGCGCCGAGCGGACGGTGACCTTCACGGTCAGCGCCGTTGACGCCGACGCCATCAACGCCATGGCCGATGCCGTACTGGCCGAGATCCTGCACGACGGCATGAGCGAACGCCAGCAGCTGCGCGCCATCTACGACTGGTCGGTCAGCCATCTGCGCTACACCGCCTATGCCGACAAAACCGACCCCGTGCGGGCGGCCTACTACGGCTTCCGCCAGGGCCGCGGCGACTGCTTTGTCTACTACGCCGTGACCCGCTTCCTCTTGACTCGCGCCGGCTTTGAGAACCTCGAGATCCAGCGCAACGACCCCGCGAACCCCCATTTCTGGAACCTGGTCCGCTACGCCGGCAATTGGTATCACCTCGATACCTGCCCCAGCTACCCCGATCACCCGCTCGTCTGCTTTCTGCTGACCGATGCCGAGGTGCAAGCCTACTCGCGCGATCACGTCAAGGATTACTACCGCTTCGATGCCTCGCGCTACCCCGCAACCCCCTGATCCCAGCCTACTCAAATCAAAGGAGAACATGATGAAAATACGTTGGTCCATTGCCCTGTTGGCCGCCCTCTCGGCGGCGCTGATGCTTGTCGCCTGCGGGCCGGCCGATCTGCCCGACACCTCCGACACCACCGCCGCACCGGCTGCGGAGCAGACCGAGCCGACCGCGCCCCCCGCCGTCTACGGCTTTACGGTGAGTGATACCCTGCTCTACGCCGGTGCTGATCCGGCGGTGCTCACCGCGCTTGGCCAGCCGCAGGATCTGCTGGAGGCGCCCTCCTGCACCCACGCCGGCATGGATCGCGTTTACTACTACGCCGGCTTTGAGGTCAACACCCAGCCCACCGCGGCCGGCGGCGAGGTGATCGTGTCGGTCTACCTCACCGACGACAGCGTGACTACCCCCGAAGGGCTCTACATCGGGGCGACGCTGGATGCGGTCAAGGCCGCCTACGGCGAGCCGGCAAAGCAGGCCGACGGCCTTTGCAGCTACGCCAAGACCGACGGCGGTGTGACCGGACAGGTCAATTTTGTCATCGGTGCCGACGGCACGGTGACGTCGATCTATTATAATTAAGGAGGACACCGCAATGTTAACCTGCACACACAGCGCTGTGATGAACCTGGAAGGTGCCATCCGCGGAATGCGCAATCCGTTCAACAGCTGGGCAAAATCTGACAGCTGCTACACCGAGAACGGCTATGTGCTCGGCCCCGCCGACCTTGATCTGGCCGGCCGCCTTGCCCGCGCCGGCAGTGACCACCGCAAATTCCTGCGGCAGATCATGGTGACGGTGGATATCACCGCCCCCCTGTACTGGTGGAAAGAGTTTGACACCTACAAGGTGGGCACGGTGGCCAATTCCTGCTCCACCATGCACAAGATCCACGCCGCTCCCTTCACCCGCGCCGATTTCTCCTGCGACCGCATGACGGCGCCGGCTCTTGCACAGCTGGACGCACTGATCGCCTTTCTTGAGGGTGAGCGCCAGGCCTTCTGCGAAACCAAGGATGTGACGCACTGGCACAATATGATCCAGCTCCTGCCCACCTCCTACAACCAGATGCGCACCGTCACGCTCAATTATGAGGTGCTCGTCAACATCTACTACGCCCGCCGGCATCACAAGCTGGCCGAGTGGCACATCCTCTGCGCCTGGATCGAGTCGCTGCCCTACGCCGACCAGCTGATCCGCATCCGCGCCGAAGAGGAATAATCCGGCTTTGCCAAAACCGCCCCAAGCCTTGCGGCTTGGGGCGGTTTTTCAGCCTTCGTAGGCCGAATCGGCCGAGAGAGAGGTCTTGACGCTGTCGGAGAGGTGGTCGAGCGGATTGACGTACTCGCCGGCCAGCATAACCTCAAAGTGCAGGTGGGGCTCCTCGGCGAGCTCGACCATCGCGCTCTCGCCAATGTTGGCAATCAGCTGGCCGGCCCGCACGGCAGTCCCCTCGGCGATGCCCACCGGCAGGTAGGGCGAGAGGTTGCGGTAGACGGTCAGCAGATCTCCTGCGTGCTTGACCGACATGCACTGGCCCATCATGGGATCCTCCCAGATCTGGGCGATCACGCCGTCGGCGGCCGAGCAGACCGACGCGCCGGGCGCGGCCGCGATGTCAATGCCGCAGTGGGTACGGTAATCGGACATGGTGTCCGACCAGACCTGCAGTTCCAGGTCATGCGCCGCGGTCAGGTTGCCGCTGACCGGCAGCAGAAGCGTGGGGGCCAGCTCAGCCGAGGCAGGCTTGTCGGTCCCGGCGGAGGGGGCGTCTGTTTCGGGTGCGGGAGCCGCCGTCACCGGTGCCGTGGTGACCGAAGCGGGCAGCGCGGTCGTCTCGGGGGTGCGGGTTGTCTCGGGGGCGGTGGTCTGCACGCTGGGCATGGTGGTCAGCGGCGGGGTGGTACCGGCGTAGTGGGTCGATTCGGGCGGGACGGCTCCGGCATCCTCGCGGCGTGCGCGGTTGGCCGAGGAGGTCATGACAACCAGAACGGCCATGACGGCCAGCAGAGTCAGAATGGTGATATAGGCTGCGCGGTTGACGGTGGGGGTGGTGTTCTTTCCTTTATTTTCCATGATACGTCTCCTTTTTGGGTTTCGATGGTGGCTGACGTTATTCTTGCCCGACACGGCGGTTTTATGCGGGCCGGGAAAAAATAAGTGAAATTTCATGCATCTCACCCCCGCACCCGGCAAAAATGCTTGACAAATGCCGGCCGGCGTGCTATACTGTATATGTCTATTTTAAACGCAATGACGAGGAAGAGTAAGCCTCCACCGGCCCCCCAGCGAGCGGCAGACCGTGCAAGTGCCGCGTGTCCGACAGGCCCAACGTCCCCTCCGAGCGGCGGCGCCGAACGGGATTTCCCCAACTAAGTGCCGACGGCTGCATCCGTTATGTGCGACAAGCCTCGCTTGTCTCAAGTGCGTGCTCCGGCTCTGCCCGGCACGAACTCAGGTGGTACCGCGCCTCCGCGCCCTGAGAGCTGTCGCTCCGGGCGGGGAGTTTTTCTTTTTCGTCCCCAAAGAAAGGAGACCCGTATGGAAGAGATGCGTTTTGTCAACATCTACACCGTTACCCCCGATCGCCTGCTGGCACTCTCCCGCCATCCGCAGGGCAAGGCTCGCCGTCAGCGCCGCGTGTGGCAGATCTTCTACTGGTCTGCCGGTATCGTCATGCTCATCTTCGGCCTGCTGCTTCTGCTGGCCCGCATCTGGGCTGTGGCGCTGCTCTGCCTGGCCTACCTCGGTCTCTGCATCTACCGCCTCTTCTTCGACCGCCGCCGCAAGCTCAACCGCCACTACCGGCTGGTCATGCAGGGACTCTCTGCCGACCGCTGGACGGTTGCCCTGCAGTTCGGCGACGAGGAGGTCATCTACCAAAACGGCGACGCGGTGCGCACCTTCCCCTATACCTATTTCGTCCGCCTGACCGAGGATGACACCTGCTTCTATCTCTGGCACGATGACACCTTCATCTTCGAACTACCCCGCGACAGCTTCACCGTCGGCGATCCCGCCGCATTTCCGGCCTTTATCGCCGAAAAACTGACTCCCTCTGTCAAATAAATTATCCATATATATAAGGAGAACATCATGACACACGAACTGCCCAAAACTTACAGTCCGACCGAATTTGAAGATCGGATTTACGCCAACTGGTGCGAGAAAGGCTACTTCACCGCCGATCCCGCCGACAACAAGCCCCCCTTCTCGATCGTTATCCCCCCTCCGAACGTCACCGGCCAGCTGCACATGGGCCATGCGCTCAACAACACCCTGCAGGACATCCTCGTCCGCTACAAGCGGATGCAGGGTTACAGCGTGCTGTGGGTGCCCGGCACCGACCATGCCGGCATTGCGACCCAGATCAAGGTTGAGGAAGAGCTGCGCAAAAATGAGGGCCTGACCCGCCACGATCTCGGCCGCGAGGCCTTCCTTGAGCGCGTCTGGGCATGGCGCGAGAAGTACGGCGGACGCATCATCAGCCAGCTCAAGAAGCTCGGCTCCTCCTGCGATTGGACCCGCGAGTGCTTCACGATGGACGAGACTCTCTCGGCCGCTGTTAAGAAGGTTTTCGTCCAGCTCTACGACAAGGGGCTGATCTACCGCGGTCTGCGCATCACGAACTGGTGCCCGCACTGCATCACGGCCCTCTCGGACGCCGAGGTTGAGCACAAGGAGATCGAGGGTGCTTTCTGGCACATCCGCTATCCCATCAAGGACAAGCCCGGTGAGTACGTCATCGTCGCCACCACCCGCCCCGAGACCATGCTGGGCGATACCGCCGTCGCCGTCGCCGCTGACGACGAGCGCTATGCCGATCTGGTCGGCAAGACCCTGATCCTGCCGCTGGTCGGCCGCGAGATCCCGGTCGTTGCTGACGAGAACGTCGACAAGGACTTCGGTACCGGCTGCGTCAAGATCACCCCCGCACACGACCCCAACGACTACGAAACCGGCCTGCGCCATGGCCTTGAGAACATCATCATCCTCGATGACAAGGGCTGCATCAACGAAAATGGCGGCAAGTACGAGGGCATGGACCGCTTCGAGGCACGCAAGCAGATCGTCGCCGATCTCGACGCTGAGGGCCTCTTGGTCAAGGTCGAGAAGCACAGCCACAACGTCGCGCACTGCTACCGCTGCGGCACGGTCGTTGAGCCGATTGCCTCCCGTCAGTGGTACGTCAAGATGAAGCCGCTGGCCGAGCCGGCCATCGCCGCCGTCAAGGAGGGCGACATCAGCTATATCCCCGACCGCTTCTCGAAGATCTACCTCAACTGGATGGAGAACATCCGCGACTGGTGCATCTCCCGTCAGCTCTGGTGGGGCCACCGCATCCCGGCCTACTACTGCGACGACTGCGGCGAGATGTTCGTCTCCGAGACCGACGTCACCGTCTGCCCCAAGTGCGGCTCGACCCATATGCGCCAGGAAGAGGATGTGCTCGACACCTGGTTCTCCTCCGCCCTCTGGCCCTTCTCGACGCTGGGCTGGCCCAACGACACAGCGGAGCTTGAGAAGTACTATCCCACCTCGGTTCTGGTCACCGCTTACGACATCATTACCTTCTGGGTTTCAAAAATGATTTTCATGGGCCTGGAATTTATGGAACAAAAACCGTTTCCGCACGTCTTTATCCATGGTTTGGTTCGTGACGCCCAGGGTCGGAAGATGTCGAAGTCGCTCGGCAACGGCATCGATCCGCTGGAAATCATCGATCAGTACGGTGCCGACGCGCTCCGCTTTGCGCTGGCTACTGGCAACTCGCCCGGAAATGACATGCGTTTCTCGGATGAGAAGATCGAGTCCGCCCGCAACTTCGCGAACAAACTCTGGAACGCATCCCGCTTTGTCCGCATGAATTTGACCATCGACGAGATCTCTCTGCCCGATCCCGCCGAGCTGGCTGTCGAGGACAAGTGGATCCTGACCCGCCTCAACGCCGTGACGGCTACCGTCACCTCGGCGCTGAACAAGTATGAGGTCGGTGTGGCGCTCTCTTCGCTCTACGATTTCATCTGGGACATCTTCTGCGACTGGTACATTGAGCTGGCCAAGGTCCGTCTCAACGAGAAGGACACCGCAGAAAACATCGTGGCCCAGAAGGTCATCGCCTATGTGCTGACCCAGACGCTGAAGCTGCTCCATCCCTTCATGCCCTTCATCACCGAGGAGATCTACCTCTCGCTGCCCCATGCGGACGAGAGCATCATGATCAGCGACTACCCCGTCTGCGACGATGCCTTCAATTATGAGGCTGAGGCTGCCAGAATGGAGCGTGTCATCGCGGCCATTCGCGCCATCCGCACCCGCCGCAATGAGATGAACGTTCCCCCCTCCCGCCGTGCCAAGGTCTACATCGCGACCGAGCACACTGACAGCTTCAACGAAAAGACGGCTGTCTTCTTCACCCGCCTGGCCTCGGCTGCCGAGGTCATCGTCGCGCAGAGCGCCGACGGCTTCCCCGCACCCGATGCCTGTGTTCAGCTGGTCACCGACTCGGCAAGCATCTACCTGCCCCTTGCCGACATCATCGACCTCGCGGCTGAGCGCAAGCGTCTGGAGGGGGAGCAGACCCGCATCCAGGGCGAGATCAAGCGGCTGGAAGGCAAGCTGGCCAATGCTGGCTTCGTCGCAAAGGCGCCTGCCGCCGTCGTCGAAGGCGAGCGCGTGAAGCTGGAGAAGTACCGCGACACACTGGCCGGTATCGAGGCGGCTCTGGCAAAGCTTTGATCGATCTGTCCGTTCATGGGTAACGCCGGCTGCGCGCGGATGGCCGCCGGCCGGCAGCCCATCTGTTCAATGTAAGGAGGTACTGCATGAACACCACACGCACCCGCGCCCGCATCTTCGCCGTCCTGCTGGCGGCCCTGACCCTCTGCTGCACCGCTTGTGCGGCGGCAGACAAATCCCTCGCCTTCGACTCCGCACCCGGCGACATGTTCTATGCCAACACTGAATCGGTCTATGACGGCGCGTCCGGCGGCATTGCCACAGCACCCTCTTATAAGATCGAAGCTGAGGGCATGGCGTCAAGCAGCGTCAGTGCAAGCACTAACCAGGTCCTCGCTGACCGCAAGATCGTCAAGACCATGCGCATCACGGCTGAGACCAAGGCCTTCGACGATGCCACCGCTGCCATCGAAGCGCTCTGCGCAGAACTCGGCGGCTACATCGAGACCTCCTCCCGCTCGGGCGGAAGCCTGCACAACAGCGGATCGGTCGTGGCACGCTCTGCCTCCTACACCCTGCGCATCCCCGCTGAGCAGCTTGACGCCTTCCGCGCCGGCATGGGCGATACCATCAACGTGGTCAACGAATCAACCTCGATCGATGACATCACCGACAGCTATTTCGATGTCGACACCCGCCTGGCTACCCTGAGAACCCAGGAAGAGCGTCTGCTCGCCATGCTGGAGAAGGCAACCGAGCTTGAGTATCTGATCACCCTTGAGCAGCGGCTGGCCGACGTGCGCTACCAGATCGAATCCTACACCGGCACCATCCGCCGCTACGACAGCCAGGTGGCTTACTCCACCGTTCGCCTGTCGCTGGATGAGGTCATCGAATACACCGCCGTCACCCCGGCGCCCAAGACCTTCGGCGAGCGCATGGGCATCGCTTTCCGCGACAGCTGGGCTGATTTCGCGGACGGCTGCAAGGATTTCGCCATCGGCTTCGTCTACGCCCTGCCCACCCTGCTGGTCATCGCCGCCATCCTCGCCATCATCGTCGGCCTGCTGGTCGCCGTCATCAAACGCGCCAACCGCGGCCGCTGATCGGCATATCCGAAACTGCAAAGGTGCTGTTGTACCAAGCAGGGGGAGGGAGAAAAACTTTTGCAAAAGTTTTTCTCCCTCCCCCTGTACCCCCACCTTCTTTTCAAAAATCTTGAAAAAATGGGGGTGCAACAGCGCCTTTTTTGTCTTCCCCACTTGACAAACACATCGATTTGTGCTATAATACACACATCGATAAGCCAAGGCACAATCTCATGTGCACGCGAAGAGGGCGCATCGGCGAATCGAACCGGGAAATTTGATTTCACTGGAGAAGCATCATGGAACACGATCATCTGCACATCGACAGCCTGTTCGGCGCAAGCGGGCCGCGCACGCTGGGCGTCTGTGCTTACTGCGAGGAACTCATCAGCGACAGCGAGCCCCGTCTGCGCGAGCAGGACGGCCGGCTTTTCCACGCAGAATGCCTGGAGTCTCTGCCGCTGACCGAGCTGCTGGCCGTCTTCGGCATTGAAGTGGACGAAGAGGGCTGATTCGACACCAATGGGGGTATCGCGCAAATCAACGCGACACCCCCATTTTTTGCCGTCGACCGGTTGCCCGCTGCGGCGCAAATTCACATTTTGTTCATCAATCGAGCCGCGATCTGTGCTAAACTAAAGAGGAATATCCGCAAAGGAGGCATGTCCATGCTGCTGGCTCTCAATCTGGGCAATACCGAGCTCGCCCTCGGCCTGCTTGACCCCGCCGCGCCCCCGGCCGCGCGTCTGCGCTTCACGGCCGCACTCGCTGCTGACTCTGCCCGCACGGCCGATGAATATGCCGTGCTGCTCGGCCAGCTCTTCGCCCTGCGCGGATTCTCGCCCGATGCCGTCACCGACGTCATCATCGCATCGGTCGTGCCCGCGCTGCTCGACACCGTCTGCGCCGCCGTGGCCGCCTTCACCGCCCCTCGCGCCGTCCCCCCCGCCATCGTCGGTCCGGGGATGCGTACCGGCATCCGCATCCGCATTGATGCACCCGCTCAGCTGGGGGCCGATCTGGTTGCCCTCGCGGCCGGCGCACATCCGCTTTGCACAGGCCCGGCCGCCGTGGTTTCGCTGGACACCGCCACCACCGTCACCGTCCTCGACGGCGACGGCGCCATCTGCGGGACGGTCATCCTCCCCGGCATTGGCAGTGCCGCCGATGCACTGGCACGCGACGCCGCCCTGCTGATGCAGACGCCGCTGACCCCGCCGCGGCACGTCATCGGCCGCAGCACAGCCGACTCGGTGCGCGCCGGACTCTTCTTCGGCACCGCCGCCCAGATCGACGGACTCTGCGACCGCATCGAGGACGAGCTTGGGCTGGAGACCGGTACGATGACCGTCCTCGCGGCCGGCCGCTATGCGCCGCGCGTCATGCCCCTCTGCCGCCGCGCACACACCCTCTGCCCCGATCTGCTCTTCGCGGGGCTCTTCAACCTCTGGTCGGCCAACCGCTGAGCGCCGGCCAATCCCCCACCGCAACAAGCGCTTCGGCGTTTGAATAAAACAAGTCCGCACTGTATCCGGATCGCCGGAACGGCAGCGGCAAAGGAGTTACCTATGGCAAACACCAAAGTCCGTCAGATGGCACAGCTGGCCATACTGATCGCAATCGTCCTCGTGATGGCCTTCACCCCCCTCGGCTACCTCCGAATCGGGACCCTCTCCATCACCTTCCTCACCATCCCCGTCGCCATCGGGGCGGTCATCCTCGGGCCGAGCGCCGGTGCGCTTCTGGGCTTCATCTTCGGTATGACCAGCTTCCTGCAGTGCTTCGGGTTGGACGCCTTCGGCACGGCGCTGATGGCCGTCAGTCCCCTCTGCACCTTCCTGATGTGCGTCGGCACCCGTACCCTGATGGGCTGGCTGGCCGGCCTCATCTTCCGTCTGCTCAACCGCGGCGGTCCCGTCCTGCGCGGCGTGGCTACTTCGATCGCCTGCGTCTCCTGCCCCGTGCTCAACACCCTCTTTTTCATGAGCACCCTCTACCTCTTCTTCGGCCGCAGCGGCGCCGTGCTTGAGGCCTACGGCTCGATGACCTTCTTCGGCTTCATCTTCACCGCCGTCACCATCAACAGCATCCTCGAGCTGGTCGCCACCCTGGTGGTCGGCACCGTCATCTGCACCACCGTACAGCTGGCCGTCCGCCACTCCCGCTGACCGCACCGGCCACATCAAATTTCGCTTTGAAAGGGCTCCCCATGAACGAAAAACTCTTTTCCTACATCGCCGCCTGCCCCTCGCCTTATCATACCGTCGCCCACACCGCCGCCATCCTCGCCGATGCCGGCTACACCCCCCTCTCGGAGGGGGACGACTGGACGCTCGAGGCCGGGAAGGGCTACTACGTCACCCGCGGCGGCTCGTCCATTCTCGCCTTCCGCGTGCCCGCGGCAGACTTCCGCGGCTTCACCATGGCCGCCGCCCACACCGACAGCCCGACCTTCAAGATCAAGGAAAACGCTGAGCTCGGCGGCAGCTATGTCCGCCTGGCCACCGAGAAGTACGGCGGCATGCTCTGCGCCAGCTGGATGGACCGCCCGCTGTCGGTCGCAGGGCGGGTCACCGTCCGCACCCCGGACGGCATTGCGGTTCGGCTGGTCGATCTCGGTGAGCCCTGCGCCATTATCCCCAACGTTGCCATCCACATGAACCGCCGCGCCAACGACGGCATGACCTACGATGCCGCCACCGACATGATTCCCCTCTGGGGCGGTGAGGCCGGCTCCTTCCGCCGGCAGGTCGCCGCGTCGCTGGGGCTGGACGAGGGCGACATCCTCACCACCGATCTTGCCGTCTATAACCCGCAGCCCGGCACCGTCTGGGGCAGCTACATCTCGGCGCCACGGCTTGACGACCTGCAGTGCGCATTCGCCGCGCTCGAGGCCTTCCTCGCCGCGCCGCCCTCCGACTGCACCCCCGTCCTCTGTCTCTTCGACAACGAGGAGGTGGGCAGCCAGACCAAGCAGGGCGCCGCATCGACCTTCCTTTGCGACACCCTCGGCCGCATCAACCTCGCCTTCGGCGGGGACGCCGCGCGCTATTGCCGCCGTGTGGCCAACAGCTTCCTCGTCTCCTGCGACAACGCGCACGCCGTGCACCCCAACCACCCCGAGTACGCCGACAAAAACCACACCGTCCGCATGGGGGGCGGCGTGGTGATCAAGTATAACGCCTCCCAGCGCTACACCTCGGACGCTGTTTCGGCCGGGCTGTTCCGCCTACTGTGCGAGCGCGCCGGCGTGCCGGTCCAGATGTACGCCAACCGCGCCGATATGCCGGGCGGCTCGACGCTGGGCAACATCGCCAACACGCAGGTCTCGCTCAACACGGTTGACGTGGGCATCGCGCAGCTGGCCATGCACTCGGCGCTGGAGACAGCCGGCGCTGACGACACCGCCGCCATGGTCGGTGCGCTGACCGCGCTTTTCGCCGCCTCGCCCGCCATGTGCGCCGACGGCAGCTTCCGCATCTGAGCAAAAAATCCCCGAACCTTGCGGTTCGGGGATTTTTTTACGGGATCTCGGGCAGGCAGATGGATGCATCGAACGGAGCTGCCAAGGCGTCGGCTTCTTGGGGGCGGGCCAACACGATCCGCGCACTGACATCGGTGCGGAACCAGCTGCTCTCCTGCACGGCAAAGGCCGCTGTGGACAGGATGGCGCATCCGGCCAGCAGACTGGCCAGCAAAAGAAAGCGTTTTTTTGTCATCTCATCAACCTCCCTTGGATGTCTTCTGCGCATTAGACGGAAATCCGGGCATTTTGTTCCATTTTTCTCCGGTTTTTTGGCGGCCGGCACCTTTCGCTTGACATTCGCGCCGCAATCGGCTATAATGAGCGTAACATCAACGATCAACACAGAAGGGAGTCCGACCATGACACTCGATCAAGCTAAGGAAAAACTTGCCGCCTATGAAAAAACCACCTTCGCGTACGAGCACGCGATGGGCATCCTCTACTATGACGGTTCGACTGCCGCCCCCCGCGGCTCGGCCGGCATCCGCGCCTCAACGCTGGGTGAGCTTGCCCGTCTGCAGTACAACCTCACCACCGCGCCCGAGACGGTGGAGATGCTCGAAACCCTCCGCGCCGCCGACGGACTTGACTCCATCACCGCCCGCAAGGTCAGCGAGCTGTGGCGAAACTACGATCAGACCCGCCGGATTCCGGTCGATCTCTTCGTCGGCCACCAGACCCTCTGCAGCGAGAGCGAGGCCGTCTGGACTGAGGCCAAGCCGGCCAACGACTACGCCGCCTTCGCCCCCTACCTGCAGAAGATCTTCGACTCCACCCGCGCCATCGCCGCCTGCATCGATCCCGACCGCGACCCGTACAACGTCATGCTTGACCAGTACGAACGCGGGCTTGACACCGACACCTGCGATGCCTTCTTCTCGGCCCTGCGGACCCGGCTGGTTCCCCTCATTGAGGAAGTCTGCGCCCATGCCGACCGCGTGGACGACAGCCCGCTCTGCCGGCACTTCCCCATCGCCGTCCAGCGCGAATTCTCCGACTACCTCATGGACGTGATGGGCATCGACAAAAACCACTGCATCATCGGCGAGACCGAGCATCCCTTCACCGCCAATTTCTCGCGGCACGATGTGCGCATCACGACCCACTACTACGCCGATCGGCTGGCGTCCTCCCTCTACTCGGTCGTGCACGAGGGCGGGCACGCGCTCTATGAGCTGAACACAGCCGAGGAGCTGGTCGGCTCGGCGCTCGGCACCGGCGTATCGATGGCCATCCACGAGAGCCAGTCCCGCTTCTACGAGAACATCATCGGCCGCAGCCAGGCCTTCTGCGCGCTCATCTTCCCCTGGCTGCGCGAGCACTTCGCCCCCACCCTCGACGACGTCGACGCCGAGCAGTTCTGGCGGATGGTCAACCGCTCGACCCCGTCCTGCATCCGCACCGAGGCCGACGAGCTGACCTACGCCCTGCACATCATGGTCCGCTACGAGCTGGAGCGCAAGCTGCTGGCCGGCGACCTCACCGCCGCCGATCTGCCCGAGGCCTGGCGGCAGGCTTATCACGACTACCTCGGCATCGAGGTCCCCGACGACCGCTCGGGCGTCCTGCAGGACTCCCACTGGGCGGGCGGCATGGTGGGCTACTTCCCCTCCTATGCCATCGGCTCGGCCTACGGCGCGCAGTTCTTGCGCGAGATGGAGAAGACCGTCGATGTCGATGCCGCCGTCCGCTTCGGCACCCTGGCCCCCATCAACGCATGGTTCGCCGAGCGCATCTGGCGCCACGGCTGCATGATCGACCCCGGCGAGCTCTTCGCCTCGGTCTGCGGGAAATTCGACCCCATGGTTTATACGGATTACCTTGAGAAGAAGTTCCGTGGGGTTTATGGGATTTAATTTGGGGAGAGGAATGGGGGTGTCGCACAAATCAGCGCGACACCCCCAACCCCTTCCAAAATACTTTCATCCATTTGGGTTGGCTCAGAAAGTGAGGTTCGCGATGGGACGTTTGGGACGTGGATTTTATGCGCTGGCTGCCGTTGTTTTGCTGGGGATAGAGGTGTTGATTGCGCTTTTTGTGCGGGATGCGTTTATTCGCCCTTACGGCGGTGATGTGCTGGTTACGGTTTTGCTTTGCTGTTTGGTGCGGGCGGTCTGGCCGGTGCGGTCGGGGCATTTGCTGCCGCTGTGGATTTTCCTTTTCGCGCTGGCGGTTGAGCTGGGACAGGCGATTGATTTGGTTGCGCGGCTGGGTTTGGCGGACAATCGATTCTTCTCGACTTTGCTCGGGCGCAGTTTTTCGCCGGCTGACATTGTCTGCTATGCGGTCGGCTGTCTGCTCTTTGCGGGCGGCGAGGCGCTGCTCTGCCGGACAAGAAGGCCGCGATAATGCCCTGCAAACGTGAACAAATTTTTACCCCCGCAAAAAATTTTTTCGCATATCGAAAAAAAACCTTGCATTGCGGCGCACTTTGCGGTATAATACTCCTGTTAGAGAAACCTTAAATGAAAGGATCTGCTATAAGTATGGAACGCAAAGTTGGTACCGTTTCGCGGGGCATCCGCTGCCCCATCATCCGCGAGGGCGATGACCTCGCCGCCATCGTCACCGACAGCGTGCTGGAAGCCGCTGAAGCCGAGGGCTTTTCGCTGCACGACCGCGACGTCATCTCGATGACCGAGTCGATCGTGGCCCGTGCACAGGGCAACTACGCCTCGGTGGATGACATCGCCGATGATGTCCGCGCCAAGCTGGGCGGCGGCACGGTCGGCGTAATTTTCCCCATCCTCTCCCGCAACCGCTTCGCCATCTGTCTGCGCGGCATTGCGCGCGGCGCGAAGAAAATTGTGCTGATGTTCTCCTACCCCTCCGACGAGGTGGGCAACGAGCTGGTCAGCCTGGACAAGCTGGACGAGGCCGGTGTCAACCCCTACTCCGACGTCCTCACCCTCGAGCGCTATCGCGAACTCTTCGGCGTCAACCTGCACGAGTTCACCGGCGTTGATTATGTCGCTTATTACGGTGACCTGATCCGCGAGGAGGGCGCTGAGGTCGAGATCATCTTCGCCAATCAGCCCCAGGCCGTGCTGCCCTATGCTGACCACATCCTCACCTGCGACATTCACACCCGCGCCCGCACCAAGCGCCGCCTGCTCGCCGCAGGCGCCAAGGTGGTCTGCGGTCTGGACGATATCCTCAACGCACCCGTAAACGGCAGCGGCTGCAACGAAAAGTACGGCCTGCTCGGCTCCAACAAATCGACCGAGAGCAAGGTTAAGCTCTTCCCCCGCGAGTGCAAGCCGCTGGTGCTCGACATCCAGCCCGCATTCTGGAGAAGACCGGCAAGCATGTCGAGGTCATGGTCTACGGCGACGGCGCCTTCAAGGATCCCCAGGGCAAGATCTGGGAGCTGGCCGACCCGGTCGTTTCCCCCGCCTACACCGACGGGCTGATCTGCACCCCCAACGAGCTTAAACTCAAGTATCTGGCCGACAATGAGTTCAGCAATCTCTCGGGCGAAGCGCTGAGAGAAGCGATTTCGGCCAGCATCCGCGCCAAGACGGGCGACAGCCTGGTCGGCAACATGGCCGCACAGGGCACCACGCCCCGCCAGCTGACCGACCTCATCGGTTCGCTGTGCGACCTCACCTCCGGCTCGGGCGACAAGGGTACACCGGTCGTCCTGGTACAGGGTTATTTCGACAACTACGTCAGCTGATCGTCAAAAGTCCTCCTTTCTGCCGAAAGGAGGACTTTTTTTCGAAAATCCCTTGACTTTTACCCGGCGTCAAATGCTATACTGCCCACGAAAGGAGCTGATTTTATGCGGATGAAGGAGGTCTGTACCCGCACGGGGTTGACCGACCGGGCAGTGCGGCTCTACATCGACAGCGGGCTGATCGCGCCCGAGCGGGTGAGCAGCTACACGGGATGGAGCGCCATCCACTTCAGCGAAGCCGATGTGACCGTGCTGGAGACGGTGGCCACGCTCCGGCAGGCCGGCTTTGCCATCGCAGACATCAAGGACATGATGGAGAAACCGGAGGCGATCCCCGGCCGGATCGCAGCACGGCGAGCCGCCCTGGCCGAAGAAATCACCGAAAAGCAGGCCGTGCTTGCCGCACTCGATCGGCTGGGGGACGCCCCGATTCCCGACTGCGCCGCGCTGGCCAAGCATCTGCGCACCTCAGCTCCGGTCAAATCCATTTCTAAGGAGGACTCGGGTATGAGTTTCAAGGAAGTCAAACGAATTGTACGGGGACGTATCCCTTCGCTGGTGGCGCTGGCTGCGGCGGCGGTGGGACTGGGTAATCTGCTGTCCCTGACCAAGCGCACGGCCTTTGGCGAGGTAAAAATCCTGGCGGGCGGCGGCTTTGATATCCTCTATGGTATGCCGCATTCGCCGGCATTTGTGCTGGCGGCTTATCTGCCGGTGCTTCTGCTGGCCGCGGCCGCAGTTTTGCTGATCGTCCGCGTGGCGGGCGGCCGGCGGGGCTGGCTGATCGCGGCCATGGGCTGCTGCGCCCTCTCGGCACTGGTTCTGCTTCTCCCCGGCGAGGTGGCCGATCGGCGCTATTTCTTCGAGTTCATCGACTACCGCTTTTCTTTCCTGCGCCACATCGTCTACACGACATCGGCCGGCTTTGCGGGCTTCATCAAAGCGCTGAAACTGATCCCCCACGCCCTTGCGCTGATTCTCGGCGCCATCGGGCTTGGAAAAGAGAAAGAACTGCAAGACTAACCGCACAGAACAAAAGACCGCTCCCTTCCATCGAAGGGGGCGGTCTTTCAGAAATCAGTGCGCGGCACGGCGGAACTGCGAGGGGGAGACGCCCTCGGCCTGCTTGAATTTGCGGGCAAAATAGTTGTAGTCGCCGATGCCCACGCGGTCGGCGATGGCGCTGATGGGCAGGTCGGTGCGGGCGAGCAGCAGGCGGGCCTGCTCCATCCGGCAGGCGTCCAGTATGGCGTGAGGCGAGCTGCCGCACTCGGCCCGGACGGCAGTGCAGAGGGTGGTCACGCTGACCTCCAGCGCCGCCGCCATCGCAGGCAGGGTCAGCGGCTCGGCGTAGTGGGTCTCCAGATAGGCCCGGAAGCGGGCGCAAAGGGGCGAGCGCACGGGCGAGATCATATTCTGCAGGCAGATGTAGCCGGCGCAGGCCGTCATGATGCGCACGCCGGCGGCCAGCTCGGCGTCTGAGCGCGGGGGCATCGTCAAATAGTCGCCGATCAGTGCCGCCAGCTCAGCGTGCCCCGCCAGGCGGGCGGCCAGCTCAGTCTCGGCCTGGCGGTCAGCAATCTGGTGGCCAGCAATCTGGCCTATCATCAAACAAGCGATCGGCCGGCCGTCGTAGAGGATGGGGGCTACCGCCTCATACAGGCCGGCGTGGCAGCGATAGATGCAGGTCTCGCCCTGCATGGCGCGAGCGAAGGCGGCTGCGTCGTTCTCGCGGCAGCGGCAGAGGAAGCGCTCGTCGCGCTTGAGCCGCCGGCAGAAGGGACAGTCCTCCCCCACCGAGATGGGGGGCGTCCCACCGTCGGGGAAAACCACCGCGATCTTCAGCCCCGAAATTTGATGATAACTCTCCAGCAACGCCCGCAGGCCGGCGAGATCTGACCGTACACCCATACGCACCTCGAAATTTCTTCAATGTTTGCAGAAAAATGCTACTCCACATCAATATTTTACTATCCTTTGCCCCCCATGTCAAGCTATAATGAAGAAAATGATTAGATGCAGGGGTTTTACCCCTGCACCCCACCAAAGAACTTTTTGAAAAAAGTTCTTTGGAATCTCAAAAACTTTCCAAATATGTAATTTTTTCGATGCAAAGGAGACTGCTATGACCAACCGTGAACGTGTGCTTGCCGCACTGCGCTTTGAGACGCCGGACTACATTCCCTATCAGGTCGGGTTCACCGGCCAGATGCACGCGAAGATGGTAGCCCACACCGGCGACCCGGCTTACCGGCGGGGCATCAACAACCACATCACCAATGCTTTCCTGGAGAAGCCGCAGGAGGAGATCCGCCCGGAGTTCTTCCGCGACGAGTACGGCGTGGTCTGGAACCGCACCGGCGTAGACAAGGACATCGGGGTGATCGACAGTATCCTCATCGAGGAAACGGAGGATCTGGACAGCTTCGCATTGCCGCCGGTGGACGAGGCCTTCATCCGCGCCCGCATGGAGGCGCTGGCGGCCAGCGATCCGAACAATTTCCGCGTGGCCTGCCTGGGCTTTCTGCTCTTCGAGCGGGGCTGGACTCTGCGGGGCATGGAGAACCTGCTCTGCGACATGATCGCCGAGCCCGAGTTTGTGCACGCCCTCTTCGACCGCATCACCGACCGCATGATGCAGATCCTCGACATCGCGCTGGAATATGACTTCGACTGCTTCCATTTCGGCGACGACTGGGGCCAGCAGCGGGGACTGATCATGGGCCCGACGGCCTGGCGCACCTTCATCAAGCCCCGCATGGCGCGGCTCTACGCCCGCATTCACGCGGCGGGGAAGTTCGTCTCGCAGCACTCCTGCGGCGACCTGCGCGAGATCATGGACGACCTGGCCGAGATCGGCCTTGACATCTACCAGACCTTCCAGCCCGAGATCTACGGGCTCGACTACGCCGAGTGGCTGTACGGGAAGATCACCGTCTGGGGCGGGGTCAGCACCCAGCGCGACCTGCCCTACGGCACACCCGACGAAGTCCGCGCCGTTACGCGGGATCTCTTGCGTGCCTTCCCCCACGGCGGCCTGATCGCCGCACCCACCCACGCCATCCCCGGCGACGTCCCGCCCGAGAACGTCGAGGCGATGCTCGAGGTGTTCAGGGGGCAGTGAGGGGAGATTTTGTTCTTTTTTGGGGGAGGGGCCTTTTGAAAAAAGCCC
>JAFWBJ010000053.1 GCA_017507145.1 Clostridia bacterium
CTTGTTTGTACTTACAGATGTGTCAGACTTTTGCTGATGTGGGACGCTCTGGGCTTTGGGCGATGAAAATTTGTACGGTCCAATGGGCCGTGCGGTCATATTTCAGAAAAATCAAACGATTACGGCTGCATAAAAGTAACTTGCGAACAAAACGCCACGCTCCCGTAGGGTAGGGGCAGGTGTATTTCACCCCTTAAACTAAGGCCTGTCAAGCCAACAGGGCTGAGGGGAGGGCCGGAGGGGAGAGGGGCATTCGGCTCTGAGATTGCCCCTCTCCCCTCCGGAATAGCCGCACAAACAAATCTCGCTGAGTTCCATCCCTATCCCAACCCCAAAAATTCAAAGAATATTTACACCAATCCGCAAAAACCCCTTGTCTCAACGCACCAATTTTGATATAATAGATGTAACTAACGTCACCACAAGGAGCCCCCCTTCATGACCTATACAAACCTGCTCGCACACCTCTGTGACGGCACACTGGATTCCGCACTCACCCCCCTCTACGGCGAAGCGATCGCCGACCGCCGTGCCCGCCTGGCCGACGCCGTCCGTACCTTCGGCTCCCTGTACGGCACCGAGGGCGAACTGATGCTCCTCTCTGTCCCCGGCCGCTCCGAGCTGTCGGGCAACCATACCGACCATAACCACGGCGCCGTCATCGCCGCATCCATCGACCTCGATATCATCGCCGTCGTCCGCGCCCGTGCCGATATGACGGTGCGCATCAAGAGCGAGGGCTTCGGCGAGGACTGCATCGACCTCGCCGCCTATACCGAACCCGATGAAACCCGCTATTTCACCTCAGCGTCGCTGGTGGCCGGCATGGCGGACTGCTTCCGCGCCGCCGGACATGCCTGCGGCGGCTTCGATGCCTATACCACTTCCAATGTCTTCAAAGGCTCAGGGCTCTCTTCCTCGGCCGCCTTCGAGGTGATGATCGGCAGTATCTTCTCACACCTCTTCTGCGGCGGTGCGGTTGACCGCGTCGAGATCGCAAAAATGGCCCAGACCGCCGAGAATCGCTTCTTCGGCAAGCCTTGCGGACTGATGGATCAGGTGGCCTGCGCCCACGGCGGTATCGTGGCCATCGATTTCGCCGACCCCTCCGCCCCCGCCATCACCCCCATCGACTTTGACCTCTCTGCGGCCGGCTATACCCTCTGCATCGTCAACACCGGCGGCAACCACGCCGACCTCAACGCCGATTATGCCGCCGTCCCCGGCGAGATGAAGGCCGTCGCGGCTGCGCTGGGCAAGCCCGTCCTGCGTGAGACCGACGAAGCCGCCCTCATCGCCGCTATCCCCGCCCTGCGCGAGACGGTCGGCGACCGCGCCATCCTGCGCGCCCTGCATTTCTTCGCCGAAAATCGCCGGGTCAAGGCCCAGACCGAGGCCCTGTTTACCGGTCAGATCGACGGCTTCCTTGCCGGCGTGCTGGCGTCCGGCCGCTCTTCCTTCTGCTACTTGCAGAATGTCTACACCACCCAGAATGTCGCCGAACAGGGCCTCTCGCTGGCCCTCGCCCTGACCGAGCAGACCCTCGCCGCCATCCCCGGCACTGCGTGGCGCGTCCACGGCGGCGGCTTTGCCGGCACCATTCAGGCCTTCGTCCCCGCCGACACGGCCGCAGCCTATGCCGCCGTGATGGATGCCGCCTTCGGCACGGGCGCCTGCTGTATCCTGCACGTGCGCACCGTCGGCGCCGTCCGCATCGCCTGAGTGCCGCCGGCCTGCCGGAATTTTTTACCCGACGAAAATCATAGAATTAAGGAAATACTGATGGCAAAGAAGAAAAAGAAGCCGGCGCGCCGGCGGGAAAAGGAACTCACACCCCAGCAGCAGCTGAAGCGGCAGTTGAAGGCGATCAACTGGCGTCGGGTGCTCCTTTTGGCCGGCAATACGGTCATCCTGTTCACCCTCTACCGCGTGCTGGTGGCCCAAAATTACTTTATCTATGTCTTCCCGGTCTACGGCGCCGCCCTGCTTGGACTTTTGGTGGGCTACCTCATCTACAACCGGGGGCTGATTGCGCGGTCGCTGACCCGCGAGCAGCTGCCCGCCGATTGGCCGGAAGCCAAAAAGGACGCATTCTTCGCCGATGCCGAAGCCCGCATCGAGCGCTCAAAGTGGATGCTCACCCTCATTTTCCCCCTTTGCCTGACTTTGGGCTATGAAATCATTGACGTAATGCTTTTGGAGGTATGGTTCGGATGACCCGCGTAATTAATCTGTATTCCGGCTCGAAGGGAAATGCCACCCTCATTTGTGCGGGAGGCGCCAAGGTGCTCATCGATGCCGGCCGCTCGGCACGCGTGCTGGCGGCGGCGCTGACCGAGGCCGGCGTGTCGCCCGAAGAGCTGGACGCCATCTTCGTGACCCACGAGCATGTTGACCACACGGCGGCGCTGGCCGTCTTCAGCCGCCAGTACCGGGTGCCGGTGCATATCACCGAGCCGTCAGCCGCCATCCTGCTGACCGAGCCCGACCTCGCGGCCTGCGCGGTGGTACATCCTCCCCTCTACACGGTGGAAATCGCCGGCCTGCGCGTCTCGACCTTCGTGTCGTCGCATGACAGCGCCGCCTGCGTGGGCTTCCGCCTCGACTGCGCCGATGCCGCCATCGGCTACGCCACCGACTCAGGCTATGTCACCGACGGTATGCGTGCCGCCCTGACCGGCTGTGACACGGTGGTGCTCGAGTGCAACCACGATCCCGATATGCTCCGCACCGGCCGCTACCCGGCCGAGCTGAAGCGCCGCATCGCGTCGCGCATGGGGCATCTTTCCAACCTCGACTGTGCCGCCTTCGCGGCCGAGCTGGCCGAGGCCGGCATGCGCCGGCTGATGCTGGCTCACCTCTCGCCCGAAAACAACACCCCCGAGACGGCCTACGCCGAGCTTTGCGGGGCGATCGGGCATCGGCTCTGCGAGAACGGCGGCGACATCACCCTTGCCATCGCCTCGGCCGAGTGCCCGATGACCCTGATCGATGAGAGCACGCCATGCTGCAGCTGAAGCTGATCACCGTCGGCACGCTCAAGGAGGATTACCTGCGGCAGGCGGTGGCCGAGTATACCAAGCGCATCTCGGGCTACGCGCGGCTGGAGATCGTCGCCCTGCGCGAGGCGCGGCTGCCCGACGATCCCTCCCCGGCCCAGATCGCGGCTGCTCTGCGGGACGAGGGCGAGCGCATCCTTGCCGCCATGCCCCCCCGCGCCATGAAGATCGCCCTCTGCGTCGAGGGCAAGCAGCTCGATTCGCCCGAACTTGCTGCACTGCTTGAGCGGGGCGCGGCCGAAGCCGGCTGCATCTGCGCCGTCATCGGCTCCTCGCACGGCCTGGATGAGCGGGTCAAAGCGGCCTGCGCGCATCGACTGTCGGTGTCGCGGCTGACCTTCCCCCACCAGCTGATGCAGGTGATCCTGCTCGAGGCCCTCTACCGCGCGCTGTCGATCACCAATGGCAGCAAGTATCATAAGTGAGAATTCTCCGGCCGGGCGCCGGATCAGAAAGGTTTATTTGTACGGATGAAACACCTTTTTGCCCGAATTTTGCCGCTGTGCGTGATGATCGCCATCTGCGCGGCCGCAATGCTCTACCATTTTTCCTATTTTGAACTGCCCTTCATCGATCGTCGGCCGGACACACCGGACGGTCCGGGCACGTCCGATTTCCCTCCCGCCGTGACGACGCCGGCCGAGACCACCCGCTCGCCCGAGCAGGCGGCCGTCGAGTCCCAGCTCTCCGGCCTGCAGACCGGCGACAGCATCGGGGAGGTGGTCGGAACGTCGGGCAGCACTGTGCCCGATGCTCCCACACAGCCCACCGTGCCGACCTACCCCGGCTATGCCCAACTGGCCGCCGAAGGGTACGGCATTTCCTGGGCCGACTGGCAGGAGGGGATGCAGCTGGCCGCGCTTGACCTGCGCGGCGTGACCCTGCCCAGCCAGTTCCGGACGGGCACGCGCGAAATCTTCACCCAGGTCACCTACCAGTACGATGCCGATGGCGAGCGCTTCATCACCGAGCGCGCCGACCGGACCTCGCGCTATGGCGTGGAGCTGTACGGCGGCTACCTGATGGTCGACCTCGGCAGCGGCACGCTGGCCCTGCTGCGCACCGACGGCACGGTGATCGGCCAGTACAGCGCGGCCGATCTGATCCCCGCCTACACCCGCGACAGCCAGGATCGCCCCCTCTTCCGCCGCGAGGTGGCGGCAGACGGCAGCGACACGGTGGAGGAAGATGTCGAGACGGTTACGGTCTACTATTATCTCGACGAAACCGGCAGTCTTGTCCAGAGCGACTATTCGCCCGAGCTCGACGGCCGCGGCCTGCAGTTTGACTATACCCCCGACTACGGCCGCAGTGACAACAATCTCGAGCCCTTCACCACGCCGGTCACCGAGACGCTGACCGAGACCATCGATCGCACCAACTGGTATATCCTCGGCTCGATCAAGCCCGAGCTGGCCGAGCCCATCTATCGCATTGACCCCGTCTATGCTGACAAGGTTGCCTCGCGCAATCCGGCCTTCAAATATGCGCTGGCTGCTGTCATCAGTAAGATCCGCGCCGAGGAGCGTGCAGCTGCGGCCGCCGCTGCTGAAACGGCCGCCGAGACCCTGCCCGAGAACCTGGTGCTGGCCATCCCCGCATCGGGCGAGGAACTGTTGGTGATCGATACGGTCACCGGCGATCTCTATGCCCGCGTGCTCGCCCCCGGCCTCTCCTTCGATGACCTCGGCGGCTCGCCCTCCACGACCGCATCGCCGGCAGAGACGACTGCTCCCGCGGAAGAGACGACCGCACCGCCGGCAGAGACGACCGCACCGCCGGAAGAGACGACCGCACCGCCGGAAGAGACGACCGGCCCCGTCGAAGAGACGACCGGCCCCGTCGAAGAGACGACTGGCCCCGTCGAAGAGACGACTGGCCCCGTCGAAGAGACGACCGGCCCCGTCGAAGAGACGACCGGCCCCGTCGAAGAGACGACCGGCCCCGTCGAAGAGACGACCGGCCCCGTCGAAGAGACGACCGGCCCCGTCGAAGAGACGACTGGCCCCGCGGAAGAGACGACCGGCCCCGTCGAAGAGACGACTGCGCCCCCCGCAGAAACGACTGCGCCTCCTGCAGAAACGACTGCGCCCCCCGCAGAAACGACTGCCACTCCTGCAGAGACGACTGCGCCTCCTGCAGAGACGACTGCGCCCCCCGCAGAGACGACTGCCCCCCCTGCAGAAACGACCGCACCCCCCGAGGAACCGGCTGTCCCGACCGTGCAGATCGTCGAGTTCGAGGGTGGATCGGGGTATCTCGAGGGCAACAATGTCATCATCACCCGCACCGTCACCCGCGATAAGTGGGGCTTCCGCTATAACACCGGCTGGTGGCTGACCGGCACCAACTACCTGCGCACCTACGCCCACCGCGAGAACCTGGCTGCCGCCGTGGATATCAAGGGCCGCCTGACCTTTGTCAGCCAGTACGGCTACCGTATCCTGCCCAACAAATCCTGGGACAACGAGTGGATCTATATGGCCAATGAAAACAGCCGCTATGTGGCAGCCTCCTATGTCGAACCTCTCTTCACCGACCTGCGGGGCATCGGCCACCTCTACTTTGACCGCGGCTACGTCCGCGTGCGCGAGTTGGAGCGCGACTACTCCTACCGCGAGAGCGTGACGGCCGACGTTGAGCGGCTGATCGACACCTCCGGCACAGAGTTCGAGATCCCCGCCGGCTACACGCTGGCCGGCTATTCGGACGGCGTGCTGCTCCTGGAGCGCGGCGGCAAGTACGGCTATTACAGCACGGGCGGCTACTGGATCGCCCAGCCCATCTACACCTACGCCCAGCCCTTCATGGAGGGCATCGGGGTCATCGGCTTCGCCGACGGTCTCACCGGTGCCATCGATACCGAGGGACGCATCGTCATCCCCTTCGCGTATGCCTATATCAGCGCCCCCTCGTCGGGCGCCATCGCCTGCTACGACCCGCAGCACGGCTGGTCGGTGCTGGTCAAAACGGTCAAGACCGCCTGATCCGCCCGCCAAATTCCATTAGAGAAGGACACACCATGGAAAAACGATTCCGCAAAAATGATGCGGCTTTTATCTGCGCCCACTGCGGCGCGGAGGTCGCTCCCCTCGGCTATTCCTCACGCAACCACTGCCCCGTCTGCCTGTGGTCGCTGCATCTGGATGAAAATCCCGGCGACCGCGCGTCCGAGTGCGGCGGGCAGATGCGCCCCATCCGGGTCGAGCCAGACTCGCGCAAGGGGTACGTGATTGTCCACCGCTGCGAGAAGTGCGGTGCTATCCGCCGCTGCCGGGCCGCCCACGAGGCGACGGTGCAGCCGGACGATATCGACCTGTTGATCAAGCTCACTGCCGGCGAGCCGTTCTGAGCGCGTGAGCCTGCCCATGGCCGATCCTCTTTTCCCATCGGTCGCGCCGTCGAACGGGCGCTCAGATGAGTGCGCGCGGCGGCGCGCCGCAAAAATGCGCAGTTAGTCACATAAAACTCATGCCTTGCGGTTGCAATTTCGGGGGAACTGTGGTATAATTTGAGAAGATAATCTTTTGATCTGCATAGGAGACGGTATGGTCTTTTCTTCGACAATTTTTCTCTTCATATTTTTGCCGCTGATCTGGCTGCTGCATTTGGCGCTGCCGTCGGTGCGGGCGAGGAATCTCCTGCTGTCGGTGGCGAGTCTGCTGTTCTATGCCTTCGGTGAGCCGATCTACTGCCTGCTGATGGTGCTGTCGGTGGCGGTCAACTATGCGGCCGCCCGTGCCATCGCCGCGCCCGACGGCAGCCGCCGCCGCATCCCGATGGTGGCTGCGGTGCTCTTTGACCTTCTCATGCTGGGCGTCTTCAAGTATGCCGGCTTTTTGGTTGAGTGCATCAACCTGCTCCCCTTGATCGAGCTGCCCGTGCCGGCCATCCGGCTGCCCATCGGCATCTCGTTCTACACTTTCCAGATTCTCTCCTATGTGGTCGACGTCTACCGCGGGGACACGCCGGTGCAGACCAACCCCGGCGATCTTTTTCTCTATATCGCCTTCTTCCCCCAGCTCATCGCCGGCCCGATCGTCAAGTACCACGACATCGCCGCGCAGATCGACTGCCGCACGGTTACCGCCGACGGTGCCGCGCAGGGGATGCGCCGTTTCGTCGTCGGCCTGGGCAAAAAGCTGCTCATCTCCAACCCCTGCGGTATGCTGACCGACACCGCCTTTGCCGCCGAGTCGCCGGGGTCTCCCCTGGCTTGGCTGGGCGCGATCGCCTATTGCTTCCAGATCTACTATGATTTCTCGGGCTATTCCGACATGGCGATCGGGCTTGGGCAGATGTTCGGCTTCCGCATCGCCGAGAACTTCAACTATCCCTACATTTCGGGCTCGATCCGCGAGTTCTGGCGCCGCTGGCACATTTCGCTCTCGACCTGGTTCCGCGAATACGTCTACATCCCGCTGGGCGGCAACCGCTGCGGCCGCGCCCAGACGGTGATCAATAAATACATCGTTTTCTTCACCACCGGCCTCTGGCACGGCGCCAGCCTCAATTTTGTGGTCTGGGGCCTCTTCCACGGCACCATGCAGATGATCGAGCAGATCCTGCGCCCCACCGAGCGCCGCTGGCTCCGCCCCCTCTGGCGGGTTGTGACGCTTGCTGCCATCTGCCTCTCCTTTGTCATCTTCCGCGCCGATACAATGGCCGATGCTGCCCGGTATCTCGGCGCGATGTTCGCCGGCGGCTCACCCGCCCCCGCCCTCGCCCTGCTCGATCCCTATACCCTCTTTATCCTCGCCCTGGCCGCCATCTTCTCGGCCCCCGTCCTGCCCCGCCTGGCCGCCTGCCTCGGCCCGCGCCGCGCAGAAATCGCCGGCCGTGTCCTCAGCATCCCTCTCCTCATCCTCTGCGTGATGGCCCTGGCCTCGTCGACGTATAATCCGTTTATTTATTTTCGGTTTTGAGTGTGGGGACGCTTGTGGGGACGCTGTCCCCACGCCCCTGCTGGGGGCTTTTTGAAAAAAGCCCCCCAGGCCCCGCAAAAACTTTCAAAGTTTTTTCGGCTTAGGGTGACGAAGCGCACAGGCCGCACATACGCATCAATTGGCAGCTGTCCTTCGGACAGCGACCGGTCACCTTGATAGAATACTTAACAAATTTAGCAAAACCCCAATGACCCAAAGGTTTTTGGAGAGGGGGTTCGGGGGAGCCCCTCAGAGAATGCCGAAGGCATTCTCCCAAGGAACAGACCACAGGTCAGTTCAGTTTTGCAAAAAGGGGCTCCCCCGAGAAAGGCCAATCCATGAAACTACGCTTTCAAATTAAAGGTATGACCTGCGCGTCCTGTTCGGCGCATGTTGAGCATGCGGCGTGCGGGGTGGCGGGGGTGCGCGAGGTGAGTGTTTCGCTGCTCACCGACTCGCTGTCGCTCGCCTGTGACGATGCGGATGCGGCGCGTGTGCGGCGCGAGATTGTGGCCGCAGTCAAGCGGGCGGGCTATGCGGCCTCACCCGAGGGCGAGCAGCCTGCCGCCCCGGCCGAGCGGCCGGAGGAGAATCCGCTGCCGACGCTGATCGCCTCGATTGTGCTCACGGTCCTGCTGATGACCGTCTCGATGGGCCCGATGCTCGGGTTTGAACTCCCCTTCCTTGCCGGTGCCGAGCGTGCCATTCCCTACGCATTTACGCAGCTGCTCTTGACCCTGCCCGTCCTTTATCTCAACCGGAAATTCTTCCGCTCGGGGGCGGCCGCCCTCCTCCGCCGCGCGCCCACCATGGACTCGCTGGTGGCCATCGGCGCGGCTGCTTCGGTGGGCTATGGCATCTTCGCCATCTACGCCATCGGCTACGCGCAGGGCGCGGGCGACACCGAGGCTGTGCACCACTGGCTGCATTCGCTCTACTTTGAGTCGGCGGCTTCCATTCTGACGCTGGTGTCGTTGGGCAAATTCCTTGAGCATCGCGCCCGCCGCCGCTCGGCCGACGCTGTCCGCGCGCTGGCCGCGCTCTCGCCCGACACCGCGTGGGTCGAGCGCGAGGGCGAGTGGGTTGAGCTTCCGGTGGCCGAGATTGCGGTCGGTGACCGCGTCCGGGTGCGCGCCGGTGAGCTGATTCCGGTTGACGGCGTCATTGCTGAGGGAGCCTGTGCGGTCGATGAGTCTGCGCTCTCGGGCGAGTCGATGCCGGTCGATCACGCGCCGGGCGACCGCCTCTCGGCCGCCTGCACGGTGGTGGACGGCGCGGCCGTCTTCGTGGCTGACCGCGTGGGCAGCGACACCTCGCTTGCCCGCATCCTGCGCCTGCTTGAGGACGCGGCCGCGTCCAAGGCGCCCATCGCCCGCCTGGCTGACCGCATCAGCCGGGTTTTCGTGCCGATCGTGATCGCCATTTCGGTCGTGACGGCCATCGCCTGGCTCATCGCCGGACAGTCCGAGACGGCCTTCCGCTGTGCCGTGTCGGTGCTGGTTATCTCCTGCCCCTGCGCGCTGGGGCTCGCGACTCCGACGGCCATCATGGTCGGCACGGGGCGGGGCGCACAGCTGGGGATTCTGATCAAGTCGGCCGAGGCGCTGGAGACCCTCCACGCCGTCGACTGCATTCTGCTCGATAAAACCGGCACCCTCACCGAGGGCCGCCCGGCCGTCACCGACGTGGTGCCGCTGGGCGATCGTTCGGCAGAGGATTGCCTTGCCCTTGCAGCGGCGCTGGAGGTGTCGTCGACCCACCCGCTTGCCCGTGCCATCTGCACAGCGGCCGGGGTTTGCCCCGCCGAGGGGGCGGTCACCGACTTCCGCAGTGAGATCGGCCGCGGCGTGCACGGACGGGTCGGCGAACTGGCCTGCTTCGTCGGCCGGCCTGATGCCATTGCCGACGGGATTGATCCCGATCGGATTGCGTCCCTCAGCGCGGCGGGCAAAACGGTGGTTTGCCTGACGGTCGACGGCCGCGCTGCGGCGCTGATCGCCATTGCCGATCGCATCAAGTCCGACTCTGCCGCCGCCGTGGCCGCCCTCAAGGCCGCCCGCGTGCGCCCGGTCATGCTGACCGGCGATAATCCCGCCGCCGCTGCCGCCGTTGCGGCCGCCGTCGGCATCGACGCCGCCGACGTGCACGCGTCCCTCCTGCCCGAGCAGAAGGAGTCCGCGGTGGCCGCCGAGACGGCATCGCACACCACCGCCATGGTGGGTGACGGCATCAACGACGCGCCTGCGCTGACCCGCGCATCGGTGGGCATCGCGATCGGGGCGGGCACCGAGGTGGCCATCGACGCCGCCGACGTGGTGCTGACCCGCTCGAGTCTCTGCGACGCGGTGAACGCCATCGCGCTCTCCCGCGCGACCTACGCCAACATTCGGCAGAATCTCTTCTGGGCGCTCTTCTACAACGCCGTGGGCATTCCGCTGGCGGCCGGTGTGCTCATTCCGGCCTTTGATCTGGCGCTGAATCCTATGTTCGCCGCCGCGGCGATGAGTCTGTCGTCGGTATTTGTTGTGACCAATGCGCTGAGATTGCGCAGATTCAAACCGAAATTCGAAACCAAACCCAACGAAAGTGAGGATATGGATATGCTGTTTGGAAAAACTAAGAAGGTGACGACCACCTTCAAGGTCTCGGGCATGGCCTGCGGCCACTGCGCCGCCCGCGTTGAGCAGGCGATTGCCGCGATCAAGGGTGCGAGCGGGAAGGTGGATCTCGACGCCGCGACCGTGACGGTTGAGGCGCCGGAGAAGGTGACCCGCGAGCAGCTGGCTGCGGCGATTGAGGCGGCTGGGTATAAGGTTGAGGGGTGAGACCTTGGGACGCTGTCCCAAACCCTGCCAGAACCCCTTTTCGAGAAAAGGGGTTCTGGACTCCCCAAAAGCTTTGGGGCACGCTTTGGATTTTGATTTTTCCTGATTTTGGAGGTTATTATGGCTGGATATAGACGGGCGCGGATCAATGATGCGATGCAGGCGGAGCTGTCTGCGATTTTCCGCGAGATTAAGGATCCGCGCATTGCGCAGGCCTTTCTGACGGTGACGGCATGCGATGTGACGCCCGATTTGAAGTTTGCAAAGATTTATTTTTCGTTCATGCAGGGAGAGCTGAAGGAGGTCATGCGCGGGCTGACGGCGGCATCGCCCTACATTCGCCGTCGGGTGGCCGAGTCGCTGAACCTGCGTATCACGCCCGAGCTGACCTTTGTGCACGACAAGTCGATGGCGCACGGCGCGCACATTGCGACCCTGCTCAACCAGATCGAGCGGGAGCGCGCGAGCGCGGAGGGGAAGGCCGATGCGGAAGCTGACGATTGACGAGGCGGCCGCCCGCCTGGCGTCGCTTGAGCGGGTGGTGATTCTCTTTCATGCTCGGCCGGACGGCGATGCGATCGGTTCTGCCTTTGCGCTTCGCCGGGTGCTGGCTCTGCGGGGCTGTCGGGCGGCCTGCGTCTGCGCGCATGAGCTGCCCGCCCGCCTGCGTTTCCTCGCCGCGCTGGATGAGGATGCACAGACCTCGGTTCTGGCCGCCGTGCTGCCCGAGGACCTTGCCGATGCGCCGGTGGTCAGCGTGGACACCGCGGCGCCCGCCCAGGCCGGCGAGCTGGTCGAGGCCTTCCTGCCCCGCTGTGTGCTGATGATCGATCACCACGCCTCGGGCACCCCTTATGCTGACTATTGCATCGATCCGGCCGCGTCTGCGACCGGCGAGCTGCTCTGCGCCCTGCTGCGCCGGCTCTGCCCCGACGGGCTTGATCCGGTCGCGGCGGCCATGCTCTTCGCCGCCATCGCAACCGACACCGGCTGCTTCAAGTACAGCAACGCCACCGCCGCCACCCACCGCGCGGCGGCCGACCTGTTGGATGCCGGCATCGGCCGCATCATCGACCCCGCCGAGCTGACCCGCCGGCTCTTCGATGTCAAAACGGCCCAGACCCTGCGCGCCGAGCAGCTGGCGCTGGCCAATCTCCGCCGCTTCGCCGGCGGGCGGGTGGTCATCTCCACCCTCACCCACGCCGAGCGCGAGGCGGCCAACCTGCGCGCCGAGGACACCGAAACGATGATCGACGCCATCCGCGTCGTCGAGGGCTGCGAGATCGCCGCCATCGTCAAGCAGATCGAGGACGGCCCCACCGGCCCGCGCTACCGCGCCTCCCTGCGCTCGACCGGCCCCAATGTCGCGGAGATCGCAGAAAAATTCGGGGGCGGCGGCCACGCCCGCGCCGCCGGCTGCACCATCGCAGCGCCCGACCTGCAGGCCGCCATCCAGGCCCTGCTGGAGGGAATTGGGGATTGAGTGTATGCGGGGGGCACTTTTTTGAAAAAAAGTGCCCCCCGCGCCCCCCACAAAAAACTTTCAAAAAGAAAAAGGACGAATCAAATTTGATGCGTCCTTCTTTTTTACCCAAAAGTTTTTGTGGAGGGGTTCGGGGAGGGCCTTTTTTCAAAAAGGCCCTCCCCGATTATACGTTAATTCCATCGTATTCCCTTCGTCCTGCGCAGTGCCAGCAGCAGCACCGTCCCGCAGAGGCCGGCGGAGATGAGCTCGCCCAGGCCGACGGTGAGGAAGAGCCAGGCGATGGGGGTCATATCGCCGTAGACGAGGCGGATGACCCAGGGGATGATGACGGTGTTGGCGGCGATGGGCGGCAGGGCGGCGAGGTAGGGCGAGCGGTGCCGCAGGGCGCGGGTGCCGAGCGCGCCGAGCAGGGTGGCCAGCGTACCGAAGGCGACATCCCAGGGCGCGCCCCCGACGGTGAGGTTGGCCAGCAGGCAGCCGACGGTCAGGCCGGGGACGGCGGCGGCAGAGAAAAAGGGCAGGACAGTCAGTGCCTCGGACAGCCGGAGCTGGATGGCACCGCTGTCAAGCCCAAAGAGATGCACGAGCATGGTCAATGCAACGTAAAGCGCGGCGATCAGCGCCGCATGGGTGAGGTAGCGGGTACGGTGGGACATATGCGGTTCTCCTTTAGTTTTGTTTTAGGTGAGGAAGGTTTCGAACTCACCGGTATGGGTAGTATAGCACGATTTTGCGGGCTTGTCAAGGGGCGAGGGAGTCAGCGATGTCGATTTTGTCGAGCAGGGGGCAGTGGCCGCAGTCCTTGCCGGTGACGGTCAGCATGATGCGCGCGCCGAGGAGGAAGCCGCGGGTGAAGGCTGTCTCGCACTCGAGTCCGCTCATGGTGTCGGCGGCGTCTATGAGGGTGTTGAGGTGTGCATTGGCCTGCTCGGAGATTTCTGCGGTGAGGAGCTTGTCGGTTTCGTCGAACTGTTCGATCATGCGGAAATATTCTTCGTTATCGATGTCGAGAAGATCATCATAGGCGACGAGCGCGTAGAAGAGTCGGGAGAGAATGTCCATGGGTGCCTCCTAATGTAAAAAGTTAAAAATAAAATAGTGCGCCAACCGGAGTCGACGCACCGAAAAACGCAAACCCCGTTTTGTCGCCAAACAAATCGAGCATATTTCCAGGTTTTTCACCCAAAATACTATTGCTGCAGAGAGATTTGCGCTTTTGCCAAATCCATACAACAATAGTATTTTGTAAAAAGGGTAAAACTACCCCTGGGAAAAAATACCTGGCTGGAAAAGTATTCGATTTGTTTGGCGAGATTATTATATCACACTGCGGCGGCGTTGTCAAGGGGAGCGCTGTGCGATTTTTTTCGCCCTCCCGGACGAGTAAGGGCGGGGGCTTTACGCCCCCGCCCCTTGCGGTTAGTCAGACGAATTTTAGACGAGATGTGCCCGCTGCAAGGCTTTATCCACCTGCGGCGCGAGGTTGATGAAGCTCAGCTCGACGCCGGCCCGGCTGCAGGTCTGCCGCAGGGCGCCCAGGCTCTTGAGCCCGGTCGCATCGACAGCGGGGACGCCCTGCATATCGAGGATGATGTCCCGTCCGGCCGGGACGATGGCGGCGATCTGCTGGCTGGCGCCGAAGAAGATCGGCCCCTGAGCGGTGTAGACGTCGTAGTCCTCATCGGGGTTCTGCAGCGACTTGGTGACCCGCGAGATCCCGTGCATCCGCGAGGCGAAGAAGAGCAGCGACAGCACAAGGCCGGCCGCGATGGCCACGACGAGGTCGAAGATGACGGTCAGCGCGAAGGTGGCGACGAGAACGATGATGTCGGTGGCGGGGGCCGTCTTGCACAGGTGGAGGAAATGCCGCCACTCGCTCATGTTGTAGGCGACCATCAGGAGGATAGCCGCAATGGCGGGCATGGGAATGAGCGCGGCGTAGGGCATCAGCACGACCAGCACGAGCAGCAGGATCAGCGCGTGCACCATGCCGGCGATGGGGGAGCGGCCGCCGTTCTTGATGTTGGCGGCGGTGCGGGCGATGGCGCCGGTGGCGGGGATGCCGCCGAAGAGCACCGAGCCGATATTGCCCACGCCCTGCGCGATCAGCTCCATGTTGGAATTATGCCGGCCGTAGCCCTCGTCGGCGATCATGCCATCGGCGACGACGCAGGAGAGCAACGACTCAATGCCGGCCAGAACCGCGATGGTGAAGGCATCGGGGATGGCGTCGCGGATGCCGGCGAAGCTGATCTCGGGCAGCGTCAGCGCAGGCAGGGACGAGCTGATTTCGTAGAGATCGCCGATGGTCTTCACCGGCAGGTCAAGCAGCTTGACCATCAGAATCGAGACGATGATGGCAATCAGCGAGCCGGGGATTTTCTTGCTCACAAACGGCCAGACGATGAGGATGGCGAGGCAAACCGCGCCAACCAGGAGCGCCCAGGGGTTGAAGGTATCAAAATGCTCGGCAAAGACCTCCAGCTTTTCCATCGTCTCCACCGCGACCGTGCCGTCGGGGTAAACAAGCCCCACAAAATCCTTGAGCTGGCCGACCACAATGGTCACCGCAATGCCGGCTGTGAAGCCGACGGTGATGGTGTAGGGAATGTACTGGATGAGGGTGCCCAGCTTGAAAACACCCATCAGAATGAGGAAGATGCCGGCGAGCACGGTAGCCAGCACAAGGCCGGACATCCCTTTCGTCGTCACAATGCCGGCAACGATGGTCGCAAAGGCCGCCGTCGGACCGGCGATCTGCACCCGGCTGCCGCCGAGGAAGGAGATCAGAAAACCGGCAATGATGGCCGTGTAAATACCCCGCTCAGGGGGAACGTTCGATGCCAGTGCCAGCGCGATCGACAGCGGGAGGGCAATGATGGCCACGATAAGACCGGCCGTGAGATCCTTGACCAGTTGGCGGGCACCGTAGCCGCGGAGTGCGTTGAAAAATTCGGGTCTGAGCTTTTCCATGATGTTTGTCCTTTTTTGATTTTGACGTGTTTGCAGGGGGGCCTTTTTTCGGAAAAAAAGGCCCCCCTGCACCCCCCAAAAAACCTGCAATAACGCCTTAAATTAAGGTTGATGCAGGTTTTTGGGGTTTCCAAAGGGGTGTTTTTTCCGAAAAACACCCCTTTGGCAGGGTTTGGGACGGAGTCCCAAGGTCTTACGCCCAGCTCATCGTGGTGGGCTTGGGTTCTTCGATGATGATGTCTTTGAGGAAGGTGACGGCTTTGCGGAGGCCCTCGTCGATGGACATGACGCTGTCCTCGTGCTCGATGGAGAGGACGCGGTCGTAGCCGCAGAGGCGGAGGTTGGAGACCAGGTCGCGCCAGTAGGTCTCGCCGTTGCCGTAGCCGACGGTGCGGAAAACCCACGCGCGGTGGATCTCGTCGCCGTAGTGCTTGGTGTCAAGCACGCCATTCTTGGCCGTGTTGTACTTGTCGATCTTGGTGTCCTTGGCGTGGACGTGGTAGATGCAGCCCTCCAGCTCCCGGATGGCGGCGACGGGGTCCATGCCCTGCCAGATGAGGTGAGAGGGGTCGAAGTTGGCGCCGAGGACGTTTGCAACCTCCTCACCGGCCACGGCGGCGACAGCCTTGCGCAGCTTCAGCACCGTCTCGGGGTTGTAGACGCAGAAGCCGGGGTGCATCTCAAAGGCGATGCGGCTGACCTTGTGGTCAAGCGCGAACTTCGCCGTCTCGGCCCAGTAGGGGACGAGGACGTCCTTCCACTGATAGTCGAGGATGGCCAGGAAATCCTCCGGCCAGGGGCAGGTGACCCAGTTGGGGTAGGTCGCGCCGGGCGCGTCACCGGGGCAGCCGGCGAAGGTGATGACGGTGTCAACACCGATCTGCTCGGCCAGCAGCACTGCGTCGCGGAAGTCGCGGTCAAAGCCCTCGGCGATGGCCTTGTCGGGATGCACCGGGTTGCCGTGGGCGGCAAGGGCGCAGACCTCCACATCATACTTGGCAAAGGTCGCCTTCCAGGCCTCCAGCTTGGCGGGATCAGCCAGCAGCTCAGCCGGATTGCAGTGCGCCTTGCCGGGATAGCCGCCCGCGCCGATCTCAACGGTGTGCACACCGAGGGCGGTCAGCTTGGCCAGCGTCTCGTCGAGCGAGAGAGCGCCGTAAAGATTAGCGAGTACACTGAGTTTCATGACAAAACCTCCGTAATATGAATATAGTTTTGGGGCTTTGCCCCAAACCCCACTGGGGAGCCTTTTGAAAAAGGCTCCCCAGACCCCGCGAAAACTTTCAAAAAGAAAATTTTATGCAGGTTTTTTGGGGGTGTGGGGGGCTTTTTTTCCGAAAAAAGCCCCCCA
>JAFWBJ010000054.1 GCA_017507145.1 Clostridia bacterium
CGCATGCACTGGCGAACCTCTTCCTCCGTGCTCCAGCTGAAGAGGTAAGGATCCTTGGGCGAGGAGCAGCCATTGAGAATCAGGCTGCGGCCGTACTTTTTCTTGATGGCATCCAGATCGTTCATGTCCTGCGGCGGATTCCACATGATGACGCCGAAGCTTCTCCAGTCGTCGATCAGATGCTCGCACTTGCCGCAGCAGTGCATGGAGATCGGAATACCCAGCTTGTTGGCGTGATTGGTCATCCGCACCTGGAAAGGCTTGATGAGCTCGCACCACATGTCGTAGGACATGAAGGTGTTCTGGGCAGAGGAGACATCATCTGCAATGCCGAAAATGTCGGGCTTGTAGGCGTCAATCATCCGCACGGCAAGCTCGTCAAAGAAATCGGCCAGATACTCAAACAGGTTATAAACCTCTTCCGGATAGCAGGCCATCGTGAACAGGCCTTCAGAGAAGCCCATAAAGGCCATCAGCGTCTGGAAATAGCCCTGGACAACGCTCGGCGCGCTCAGGCTGACCGCCACTTCATTGCGATCGATCTTCGCAAGCTCTTTTCTGGCAATCTCTTCGATGTTGAAATCATTGATGTCCGGCAGCTTGATGACGTCCGGCCAATCGTGGATGTCCTTGAGGATGAAGTTGTTGGGAGTAGGCAGCTCCATGCCGCCCGTGCTATCCGTTGCTGTGTACTCAATGCCGAAAATATCCCTGCCGCCCTGACGGAACACCGGGCCGCGGCACATTGCCGTTGCAGGCTTGATCTCGGGAGGCAGCTCCCCGGAGCCCTGGAAAATCAGCCACTCCGGCATATCGCCTCTGAGCATTCTTAAAAAGTTTTCTTTTTCTGTCATGCGTTTACACCTCCCCAAAAATTATAACGTCTGCTTATGCGTTTCTCTGATACCAGTCGCGGCCGTACTTCAGATACTCGTCCACAACCCAGTTGCGGCGCAGCGCGACGGTCGGGTCGTCCTTCGGGCCTACCACGTAGCCGCGGCAGAAGTAGCCGCCGTTCGGGGCATAGCTGTCGATCTTCTTGCGCATGCACTCGCGCACCTCTTCCTCCGTGGACCAGCTGAAGAGGAAAGCATCCTGATGCGAGCCGCAGCCGGCAAGGATCAGGCTGCGTCCGTACTTCTCCTTGATGGCGGGAATGTCGTTCATGGTCTGAACCGGATCCCAGATCTTGACGCCGTAGCTCATCCAGTCGTCAATCAGCACGTCGCACTTACCGCAGCAGTGCATCGAGCACGGAATGCCCAGCTCGTTGGCGTGCTTGGCGAAACGCTGCTGGAAGGGCTTGACAAGCTCACTCCACATCGGATAGGAGATAAACAGGTTCTGCGCAGAGGCAACGTCATCACCCAGGCCGAAGATGTCGGGTCGGTAGGCGTCGATCATGCGCACGGCAAGCTCATCGTAGAAATCGGCCAGGTACTCAAACAGGTTATAGACCTCTTCCGGATCCACAGCCAGCGTAAACAGACCCTCCGTGAAGCCCATAAAGGACATCAGGAGCTGGAAATAGCCGCCGCCCGGACGGATCTTGATGGCCGTTTTGCTGCGGTCAATGCCTTCCATATCCTTTCTGGCGAGCTCATTAAAGTCAATGTCACTCAGATCCGGCACCTTGATGACATCCGGCCAGTCGTGGATATCCTTGAGAATGAAATAGTTGGGGGTGGGCAGAGAACCGCCGCCGGCGCTGTCCGTCGCCGTATATTCCACGCCGAACATATCCTTGTTGTCGTGACGCACAAACGCGCTGCAGTTCACCTGCGTAATCATCGGCTCAATTCCGGGCGTCTCCATTCCGTAGCCGTCAAAAGGCAGCCACTCAGGCATTTCGCCCCCGGAGCATCTTCATCAAATTGTCTTTTTCGTTCATTTGCATATCCTCCAAAAAATAATTTTCAAACTCTCAAACCGCTCAGAATCTGTGCCACTCTAAATCGTTGGAGTGCAAGCAATACAAGCACGGCGTTTCTTTTGTGAAGACGCCGTGCTTCTTAAAAACGGAAAGCTTAGTGATTCTGATACCAGTTACGGCCGTACTTGAGATACTCGTCGCCAACCCAGTAGCGGCGCGGCGCAACGGTCTCATCGCCCTTGGCGGCAACTACGTAACCGCGGCAGATGTAACCGCCGTTCGGGGCATAGCTGTCGATCTTCTTGCGCATGCATTCACGAACCTCTTCCTCGGTGCTCCAGCTGAAGAGGAAGGCATCCGCGTGGGAGCCGCAGCCGTTGAGGATCAGGCTGCGTCCGTACTTTTCCTTGATAGCGGAGATGTCGTTCATGGTCTGAACCGGATCCCAGATCTTGACGCCGAAGTCCACCCAGTCGTCCACCAGATGATCGCACTTGCCGCAGCAGTGCATGGAAATCGGAATACCCAGCTCGTTGGCGTGCTTGACCAGACGGATCTGGAAGGGCTTGACGAGCTTGCACCACATGTCGTAAGACATGAAGGTGTTCTGCGCGGAGGCCACGTCGTCAGAGATGTTGAAAATGTCGGGACGCACGGCGTCGATCAGGCGCACGGCAACCTCATCAAAGAAGCCGGCCATGTACTCAAACAGGTTGTAAACCTCTTCCGGATCGCAGGCCATGGTAAACAGGCCCTCGGAGAAGCCCATGAAGGCCATCAGAGACTGGAAATAGCCGTTAAAGATACCGACAGAAACAGCCGTCTTGCTGCGGTCAATGCCCTCCAGACCCTTTCTCGCCAGCTCATCAAAGTTGTAATCGTTGATGTCCGGAACCTTGATGATCTTCGGCCAATCGCTGATGTCTTTGAGGATGAAGTTGTTGGGCGCAGGCATGGACGCACCGCCCGTGCTGTCCGATCCGGTGTATTCAACGCCGAAAATGTCTGGCTTACCGCTGGCACGGCCCATGATGTTGATGCGGGCACCGGTAATGACCGGATCAATCCCCTCATGCTTCACACCGAGAGTGTCAAAGGGCAGCCACTCCGGCATGTCGCCCTTGAGCATCTTCATCAAGTTGTCTTTTTCTGTCATGTGCGTATCCTCCAAAAAATAATGTCTAAACACTCAAACCGCCCAAAAGCAGCAAAATACAAAGCATACAAGCACGGCGTCTCCCGAAAGAGACGCCGTGCTCCTGGAAAGCTTAAAACTTAGTGATTCTGATACCAGTTGCGGCCGTACTTCAGGTACTCGTCGCCAACCCACTTGCGGCGCAGCTCGACAGTCGGGTCAGACTTAGGTCCAACCACGTAGCCACGGCAGATGTAGCCGCCGTCCGGAGCATAGCTGTCGATCTTCTTGCGCATGCACTCACGAACCTCTTCCTCGGTGCTCCAGCTGAAGAGGAAGGCATCCGCGTGGGAACCGCAGCCGTTGAGGATCAGGCTGCGACCATACTTCGCCTTGATGGCCGGGATGTCGTTCATGGTCTGAACCGGATCCCAGATCTTGACGCCGTAGCTCATCCAGTCGTCGACCAGATGCTCGCACTTGCCGCAGCAGTGCATGGAAATCGGAATGCCCAGCTCGTTGGCGTGCTTGGCCAGACGGACCTGGAAGGGCTTAACGAGCTCGCACCACATGGGGTAGGACATGAAGGTGTTCTGCGCGGAAGCCACGTCATCGGTCAGCGCGAAGACGTCGGGACGAACGGCATCGATCATACGCACGGCGACCTCATCAAAGAAGTCGGCCAGGTACTCAAACAGGTTGTAGCACTCTTCCGGATCAGCCGCCATGGCAAACAGACCCTCGGAGAAGCCCATGAAGGCCATCAGCTGCTGGAAGTAGCCGCCGAACACGCCGACGGAAACAGCGGTCTTGTTGCGGTCAATGCGCTCGAGACCCTTTCTGGCCATCTCAGCAAAGTCATAATCGTTGATGTCCGGAACCTTGATGACTTCCGGCCAATCGCTGATGTCCTTGAGGATGAAGTTACGGGGTGCAGGCATGGACGCGCCGCCGGTGCTGTCCGTGGACTCGTACTCGACACCGAAGATGTCCCGGTTACCCTTACGACCCAAAATGTCAGCATGAACGCCGGCCATGAACGGCTCGATTCCCTCATGCTTAATGCCAAGAGAATCAAAAGGCAACCACTCGGGCATGTCGCCTCTAAGCATCCTCATAAAGTTTTCTTTTTCTGTCATGTTTGATTCCTCCCATAAAAATATGTAGATTCTCACCCGCCATAAAGCGGAAAAATCACAAATTGAGTTTCTGCACAGCCCGATCAGGCGTGCGTCTGATAATACGAACGACCGTATTTCAGGAATTCATCCACAACCCACTCCCTGCGCTGCGGAAGCGTCGGGTCGCCCACTTCGCCGAGGATGTTGCCGCGGAAGATGAAGCCGCCGCCCGGGGCATAGGTATCAATGCACCTGCGGACTTCCGCGCGCACCTCTTCCTCCGTGCTCCAGCTGAAGTTGGCGGGGTCCTTCGAGGAGGAGCAGCCGCTCATGGCAATCCTGCGGCCATATTTTTTCTTGATGCCGACCAGATCGTTCATATCCTGCGGCGGGTTCCAGCAGGTTACGCCGAGGTCAAGCCAATCGTCGATCAGGCTCTCGCACTTGCCGCAGCAGTGCATATCAATCGGCAGGCCAAGCTTGCGGGCCTGCTCCGTCAGCCGCATCTGGAAAGGCTTGATGAGCGCCACATACATATCGTGAGACATGAATGTGCTCTGCGCGGAGGCAACGTCATCGCAGATTCCGAAGATATCGGGACGGTAAGCGTCAATGGTACGCAGGGCGCACTCATCGAAAAAGTCCGCCATATACTCGAACAGGTCATAGACCTCCTCCGGGTAGCAGGCCATGGTAAACAGGCCCTCGGAGAAGCCCATGAACGACATGAGCAGCTGGAAATAGCCAAGGTGGGAATTGAGCAGCACGGCAGACTGCGTGCGGTCAATGTTGGCAAGCTGCTTTCTGGCCATCTCCTTGAAATCATAATCGTTGATGTCCGGAACCTTGATGACCTTTCGCCAATCGTGGATGTCCTTGAGGATGAACTTGTTGGGCGTGGGCAGCGACATACCGCCCGTGCTGTCCGTGTTCGTGTACTCAACGCCGAAAATGTCCTTGCCGCCGTTATGCCCGCTGAAATAAGGCTCCGGCATCACGCCGCAGACGGCGCGCGGGAACAGGTGCGTTGGATATGTACTGGCGCAATCAAGCGGCAGCCACTCCGGCATCTCTCCGGTGACAACCCGCAAATAGTTTTCTTTCTCTGTCATCCCGATCCCCTCGCTTTCCTAACATCGCAGCCGCGCGTTTTGCATCTCCGACCCAGTCGGATTTGCA
>JAFWBJ010000055.1 GCA_017507145.1 Clostridia bacterium
GCGGTGCGATGCCGACCCGGCCGTCCTGCGCGCCCGGGCCGAGGCCGAGCTTCCCCCGCTGCTGGCCGAATGGGCGGCGCGCATGGGGGTCGAGCCGCGGGGGCTGCGCATCACGGCCGCCGAGCGGCGGCTTGGCTCCTGCTCGGCCGACGACCGGATCTGCCTGTCGCAGAATCTCATGCGCTGGCCGGCCGAGGTGATCGAGTATGTGGTGGTGCACGAGCTGGCCCACATCCGGCACAAGAATCACGGCCCGGCGTTCTATGCCGAAATTGCAAAATTTCTGCCCGATTACCGCCGTGCGCTGGCCATTTTGCGCGGGAAGTGAGCGTACAAAAAGAGCCCTGAACCGATTGGTTCAGGGCTGTTTTTGTTGAAAAAATGCAGTTTTCCACAGGCAAAAGTGGGGAAAACCGCTGTAAAATCCCCCTTTCCACACCTTTTTGCACAGGCTGTGGAAAACTCAGAATAAACGCAGACGGGGGCGCAGCTTGTAGAGATAAAGCAGGATCAGCCGCCCCAGCGCGATGTCGAAGAGGACGAAGGTGAGGTTGGCCAGCGCGAAGACGGCCAGCGAGAGGGCAAGGCCGGTGTCGGGCAGATGGAAGACCCAGTTGCACAGGACGATCAGCACAAGCAGGGCGGTGTTGAAGAAGGAGAGCTTGAGGATCCAGGCCAGCAGATAGTGCAGGCGCTCGAAGGCGGCCTTGACCATCGGGTAGAGCCCGGCGAAGAGCAGGTAGAGCAGGGCCGGGAACTTGGCGGGCAGCAGGAGCAGCGAGAGGATCGAGGTCGCGGCCCAGATCATCCAGGGCATCCCGCCCCCGAATTCGATGACGGCCAGCACGGTCAGCATCGAGGCCAGCGCGGCCAGCGAGAGGTCGAGCACCTCGATCAGCGCGCCGAGGTAGAGCATCAGAACGCCCAGCGCCACCATCACCGCACCTGCGGTCAGCCGGCGCGTGCGGGCCGAAATTTTGCTTTTTCCCATGATGGACCTCCTCTCAGCAGCAGGAGATCAGATTGCCGCCCATGCATTCGCAGCAGCAGTCGGCGCAGAGCAGGCCGGTGCACAGGTCACAGCCCGAGCAGGAGTTCCCCCCGCCGGTCGTGTAGGCCCGCCCGAAGGTCTGGGTCTGGCTGCGCAGACGATCGCGCGCCTGGGCGTACTCGGCGTTGGCCGGGTCAAGGGTGCAGGCGGTGTCGAAGGACTGCTGGGCGTCAAATTGCCAGCCGCGGCGCAGCTGGATGCAGCCCTGCAGGAAATGCCACTCGGCATTGCGTTCGCCGGCCGGCACGGCCGACAGGATGCGCGCCGCCTCGAGAATACTGCCTTGGTTGATCAGAACGCGCACGCGGGCATAGAGGGGACTGGCCGAGCCGGACGAATAACTCCCGCCCGACGAATAGCCCGACGAATAGCCGCCCCCCGACGAGCCGCCCTCGCGCAGGCGCTGGATCTCGTCGTAGGCCGCGTTGATCTCTTTCATCTTCTCTTCGGCCACATCGGCCAGGTCACTGTCGCGGTACTTGTCGGGGTGGTATTTGCGCGCCAGATCGCGGTATGCTTTTTTGACATCCTCGTCGGATGCGTCCCGGCTGACGCCGAGGGTCTTGTAGGGATCAGTCATGATCGTCTCCGTTTGTCTTGATGATGTAGTCAGGCCCGCGGGGGCTTCTCTTCGGCCTCGGGGAAGAGCACCTTCTGTGCCGCGCGCGGCATACCGAGATAGAGCAGATTGCGCAGGACACCGGCGTTGTCGGGATTTCGGTCAAGGTCGAGCAGGTCAAGGGCGGCTTCGGCGGCCATCAGCTCGGCGGTGAGGGCATCGGCATAGGTCTGCCGGGCCGCCTCGTCGATCGGCACGCCCCCCCGCGCGGCGGCGAAGGGATTGTAGCGCCCCAGCCGGCAGTCGTCGGCATAGTCGTCGAGGGCATCGAGGACATAGAGCCAGCGCCCGAAGTGATGTCCCAGCTGTCCGGCCACGCGGGCGGCGCTGCCCTCCAGACCGTGCGCGGCCAGTGCGCGCATCAGGGCGCCGAAGGCATCGGCCGGCTGATCGACCGAGGGGGTGCCCGCCGCTTCCAGCGCATGCAGGGCATCCAGCGCCTCGCCGATCTCGCCGTCGAGGGCATCGATCGACCCATCTCCCCGGATGGCGCGGCGGCGCATGGCGGCCAGCATCGGCAGCGCGAGCCGCGCGCGGGTGCGGTGCCAGCCCCGCTCGTCGTCGATGTCATCCCGCAGCTTGTGATAGCCCAGCAGGGCGGCGGTGCGGGCGCAGTAGCGCAGAGCCTCATTCGGCTCGGCCACGGCGCGACGGGTCAGCGGATGGGCGGCGCAGCGGCGGGGACGGAAGGCAACCGGCTCCCCGGCGGCGGCCAGGCGGATGAGGGCCAGGCAGGTGAAATCATAGCTGAGGGTCAGCCGCGACAGGCAGCCGGTACAGCGCCCCATCGTGCGGCAAAGCCCGCAGTAGATGCCGCGGTAATAGGCATCCTCACGCACCCGCAGCTCGGGTGAGTGGGGCTTAATATAGCCAAACATGCTGTCCCTCCTCCGATGAATTATCAACATCATACCCGATATTGCCGCCGATTACAACCTACCAAATGTAAACATTTTGGACAAAGCGAAAAAATTTATGTTTTGTACCGCAAAAATTGTCAGACAAAAGCAGGTTTTCCCCTTGACAAATCTGCCGCCGCGCGGTATACTGAACTCAACCGCAGACCGGCTGCGGAAAAATCTGACAGATACGGAAAAGGAGACAGAGTATGTCCAAGATTACCTTTATGGGCGCAGGTTCCACCGTCTTCGCCAAGAATGTGCTGGGCGACGTGATGCTGACCCCCGCACTGCGCGATTTTGAGATTGCGCTCTATGACATCGATGCTGAGCGGCTGGAGGAATCCTATACCATGGTCACCGCGCTCAACCGCAACATCAACGAGAGCCGCGCCAAGGTATCGAAGTATCTGGGCGTTGAGAACCGCAAGGATGCCCTGCGCGGGGCGGATTTCGTGGTCAACGCCATTCAGGTCGGTCTGTATGAGCCTTGCACGGTCACCGATTTCGAGGTGCCCAAGAAGTACGGCCTGCGCCAGACCATTGCCGACACGCTCGGCATTGGCGGCATCTTCCGCGCGCTGCGCACCATTCCGGTTCTGGCCGATTTTGCCGAGGATATGGCGCAGGTCTGCCCGCGCGCCTACTTCCTCAATTACACCAACCCCATGTCGATGCTGGCCGGCTACATGCAGCGCTACACCGACATCAAGACGGTGGGGCTCTGTCACTCGGTACAGGTTTGCACGCGCGATCTCTTCCGCGGGCTGGGGATGGAGCCCAAGAAGCCGCTTTACGAGAAGATTGCCGGCATCAACCACATGGCGTGGCTGCTTGAGGTTGAGGATGCCGACGGCAACGATCTGTATCCTGAGATTCGCCGCCGCGCTGCCGAGATTCTCGACAACCCGCCCGAAGGCTTCAAGGATCTGGTGCGCTACGAGTACATTCGCCGGCTTGGCTACTACTGCACCGAGTCGAGCGAGCACAATGCCGAGTACAATCCCTTCTTCATCAAGTCGA
>JAFWBJ010000056.1 GCA_017507145.1 Clostridia bacterium
GTCGGGGCCGATGTGGCGGAACAGCTCCGTCATGAAGCTCTGGCAGAAGCGCATCACCTCAGCGTCGCTGCAGCGCTTGCCGGGCGTGTGGGGGCTCTGCTTCGGGTTGAAGTCGCTGCCGCCCTTGCCGCCGCCCATGGGGAGGGTGGTGAGCGAGTTCTTGAAGGTCTGCTCGAAGCCGAGGAACTTCATGATGGAGAGGTTAACGGTGGGATGGAAGCGCAGACCGCCCTTGTAGGGACCGATGGCCGAGTTGAACTGGACACGGAAGCCGCGGTTGACCTGCACCTTGCCGGCATCGTCGACCCACGAAACGCGGAACTGGATCACGCGCTCAGGCTCGACCATGCGCTCGAGAACACCGGCCTCAGCCAGGTCGGGACGGCGATCGATGACGGGCTCGATGGACTCGAAGACCTCAGCGACGGTCTGCAGGAACTCAGGCTCGTTTGCGTTGCGCTTGCAGACATCGGCGTAGACCGATGCAACATAAGCATTCTTGAAAGACATAGACATTTCTCCTTGAGACCCCGATAAACGGGAAAATTTTGCGATAATATTATACTATACCAAATCGCAAAATGCAAGGGGTGGAGAGAAAATTTTGCAAAAAAATACTAAATTTTTTGATTTTCGCCGAAAAAACTACCGGAAGACGGGGTAAAAATGATTTTCTCTCCGTCGTTTCCGTCATCTTTGTGCGATGCGATAATCTTGTCTCCTACCCGTACACGGCCCTCCAGTAAGGCCATCGAAAGCGGGTCTTCGACATAACGCACGATCATGCGGCGAAGCGGACGCGCGCCGTAACGTGGGGAATGTCCTTCCTGGGCAAGCCAATCTACGACACTCTCTTCAAAGCTGAGCTGAATGCCGTTCTGCGCAATGCGCGCAGAGAGTTCATTCAGCATCAGGCGGGTAATCGAGGCAATTTCGTCTTTTTGCAGGCTCGAGAACCGAATGATATCATCAATTCGATTAATCAACTCCGGCCGAAAAGCATTCTGCACGGCTTTCTCGTCACGTGCTTCGGCGGAGGCGGTATCTGTATTCCCAAATCCAACCGTTCTGCTTTCTTCGCCGGGCGTGCTGCCAAGATTTGAGGTCAGGATAATGACCGTGTTGCGAAAATCCACGTGTCGCCCTTGCGCATCGGTCAATCTCCCGTCCTCGAGAATCTGCAGCAGGAGATGGAAGATGTCGGGATGCGCTTTTTCAATCTCATCAAAGAGCACAACCGCATAAGGCCGCCGGCGAATGCGCTCGGTCAGCTGTCCGCCCTCCTCATATCCGACGTATCCAGGAGGGGAACCGATCAGCTTTGAAACGCTATGTTTCTCCATATATTCCGACATATCCAGTCGGATCAAGGCTGAGGTGCTGCCAAAAAGCGCTTCTGCCAGGGCGATCGATAGCTCAGTTTTTCCCACACCGGTCGGTCCAAGGAAAAGGAAGGACCCGATCGGTCTGCGCGGGTCTTTAATCCCCGTTCTGCCTCGACGGATTGCACGCGCAACAGCAGAAATCGCACGCGCCTGGCCGATTACGCGCCGGCCAAGCTCATCCTCCAGAGCCAGAAGACGTGCGCTTTCCTCTTCAAGCAAACGGTGTACCGGAATCATTGTCCACTGTGTGACAATTTCGGCAATGTGCGCACCGTTAACGATGATCCCTGACTCACCCTCGTGGCTTTTCCATGTTTCCAGTGCCGCACGGTAGGATTCCCGACATGCAAATTCCTCATCTCGAAGATGCGCGGCGCGCTCAAAATCCTGCTCAATGACGGCTGTTTCCTTTTCGGCCGAGATGTGCTGCAGCTTGGCTTCAAGCTCACGCAGTGCCGGCGGCGTGGTATACGCGACCAAACGCTGATGCGCCGCCGCTTCATCAAGCAAATCGATTGCCTTGTCGGGCAGGAAGCGATCAGGGATATAGCGCACAGAAAGGCGAACGGCGGCCTCCAACGCTTCGTCAGAGATGCGGAGCTGGTGGTGCAGCTCAAATTTTTCGCGCAAGCCGCGAAGGATGGCCAGCGTTTCCTCCTCGCTCGGCTCTCCGACCTGGATCGGCTGAAAGCGGCGCTCCAGTGCGGCATCTTTCTCAATGTGCCGGCGATATTCCGCAATGGTCGTAGCACCGATCAGCTGCATCTCGCCGCGGGCGAGTGCGGGCTTGATGATGTTCGCGGCATCAATCGCGCCCTCGGCGCCGCCTGCACCAATGATGGTATGAATTTCATCGACAAACAGAATGATGCGCGGGTTTCGTGCGACTTCCTCCATAACGTGCTTGAGCCGCTCCTCAAACTCACCGCGGTACTTTGCCCCGGCAATCATGGAGGGAATATCGAGGGTGACAATGACCCTGTCCCGAAGCTGCTGCGGGACAAATCCGGCGGCAATACGCTGCGCCAGCCCTTCAATGACCGCCGTTTTTCCGACACCGGGTTCACCGATCAAACAGGGGTTGTTCTTGGTTCTGCGTGAAAGAGTCTGAATCACGCGCTCGGTTTCCGCATCGCGCCCGATGATGGGATCAAGCTTGCCTTCCTTGGCCAACCGAGTCAGATCGCGGCCGTGCGCCTGCAGGGCAGGCATCGCGGACAGTACTTCTTTCCGCTGGAGACGTTTACTTTCCTCGACAGCTTTCGTTCCATCTTCACTCCGAACTGCAGTCCCGAAATAATTCTGCAGGTCTGTCTGCAAATCGCTGATGCTGATGCGCATGGCTGTCAAGATGCGCAGCGCCGCACAATCGCGTGCTGAGAGCAGCGCAGCAAGCAGGTATTCCGTACCGATATAGCTGGCACCATTTGCACTTGCTTCAACTGCCGCCGCTTCGATGATCCTGCGGGTGCGCGGTGTCATATCGGCAGGCGAGATCGCACTCCTGCTGCCGATGCCCAGCGCGTCGCCGATCGCCTTGCGCAGCAGATCTGCCGTTGCGCCGCGGCCGGACAGAAGCTTTGCCGCTACCGAGTCCTGCTCGCCGGCCAGTGCCAGCAGAAGGTGCTCCGAACCAATATAGGTGTGACCGAAATTACGGGCAGCCTCCAGCGCGCCCTCCAGCGCGTGTTCTGCCTTGGGGGTAAAGCGATTTTTCATTGCCGCAGTAACCTGACCTTTCGCTGATTTTCATCTACCCCTTATTTTAACGCGTTCTGCGATAAAAATGTGTCAAATCGCGGAGAATCCGTGCAATTTTCCTTCATTGGCTATTCGTTACGGTGCGGTTGAATGCGCGCGCAAGTGCATTCCAGGTAGGGCGGTCAACCCGTCCGGTGCCCGAGAGCGCGTTGCGCTGCTGAAATTCACGCACTGCTCGCTCGGTTTGCGCGGTGTATTGCATGCCCGCCGGTATCTCTCCCAGCGTGTCATAGACCTGTGCCAATGCGCGAAGCAGGATGTGCAGAATCATCACCAGATCGCTTCCCTCGCCCTGTCCAATGGTGTATCCCTCGGGCTCTCGGGGGAATGGCGCGATCGCCTGCGGCGGTGATACTTCTGTAAGAGAGCGCAGATATGCAAGATAAAGCCGCTCAAAGGTTTGCTGATCTACGACACCGGTCACGGGCAGGCCGGATTGCCGCTGAAATTCGCTCACGGCTTCACGCGTGCGGGAGGCATAGATGCCATCCAGCGGAACAAACGGGATTTTGGCATCATGATGGGCCAGCTGACGGAGGTACGTTTGAATTTCGAGAACGGCAGGTGCATCATTTTCGTGCCGTGCTTCGGGTTGAATCGATGCGTTGTTCATCTCATCCTCCTTAATCTCCCAGCAAAAAGCCGGGGTACTGTCCGGGATTCAGCCGATTGCCCTGATACAAGTCGTCATATACGGCCCCGATCGCGTTCCAGGTGGTAGCAATGACAATGCCGGTAACCGGAATCCCGAATAAGCGCTGAAATGCTTCAACAGCTTCGGCAGTTTGCGTGCCGTAAATCCCGGTGACCTCCACGACCGGAATCTCCGGATATGCATCAGCGATATAGTTGAGGTATTCCTGCAGCAGACGAACCTCCTCCGACTGTGCGCCAAGCACAAGCGGAACACCGGCAAACGGCACAGCCAAGCCTGCAAAATAGTCGGGCGGGATCGCATCCAGCGTCCCGATATAAGCGCGGTAGATCGTATTCCAGGTTGCCTCACCGACGACGCCGTCAACGGTTAAGCCATAGAATTCCTGCGTGGCGCGCACAGCCGCTTCAGTCGCCTGACCGAACACCCCATCGATCGCCACAGGGGGGATTTCTTCATTGAATTCTGCCAAAAATCGCAGATAATACTGCAGTTCGCGAACACCGACACCCGTGCTGCCCAAGCGCAGAACCTCGGGGAACTGCGCGGTGACCTCACTCAGAGAAATTCCCTCCGCACGAAGATCATTTAAGCGCTTGACTGCGGCATAGATGAACTGGATCCGGTACCAGGTTGCTTTGCCCACAATTCCGTCCTCGGTGAGGTTAAAAATGCGCTGAAACGCACGAACAGCGGCCTCGGTGTCATAGCTGAAGAGCCCGGTAATTTCGCTGATCTTGGGAATCGCAGGGTAGTTTTTCGAGATGCGGTTGAGGCGGATTTGCACGGCTCGCACATCGTCGCCGGTGCTGCCCAGGCGAAGCGGGTAGGGCGGGGCACTCTCGGTGATCCCTTCTACCGGTGCATTTTGCACCAAAACAATGTCGTCTCCATAATAGTAAGTCAGAATCTGATAGGGTGTATACCCGCGGTTGGCCAGATCGACCGTCCCCCACTGCGACAGCCCGTCGCAGGTAACGGTCGTGCCGTTGCAATACTGCGCAAAGAGCGGAGCAACACTGTTCGCCGGGCGGATATAGTCATTGAAAATCTCGTCGACGATTTGGCTGATGTTCTCAAAAATATCCCGCCCCTGGACAAAGGACTGATCGATCGCCGTGGAATTGGTGATGTCGAAGTTGTACCCGCGCACGCGGTAATATTCGGTGTAAATACGGTTCAACGCAAACGAAATCTGTGCATAAATATTGGCACGGATGGCGTTTTCCGGCCAGGTGGGATAAATCTCGCTTGAGGCAACATTTTTGATGTATTCCGGAAAGGACAGCGTAATATTTTGCGCTGATGATGCGGGTGAGCCGAGATGAACAGTAATGCTTTCCGGGATGACAGGCAAATCTGGCATAGCGTCTCCTTTCTGGATCAGAGATTTGGGTTTTCGCTTTCATAGAAACGGGTGTTGTCGGAAATATATTTGTCCGGAATCCCGTTCTCGGAAAGCGGAATCAGCTCAACTGGCTGCAGCGCGGAGATGCGATCGAAGACAGGAACATTTTGATAGGTGTTGCGGTAATACCCGGGCATGGAGACGTCAATGTTGTAGGTCGAATACGGCGCTGATGCCCCCGGATCGCCCGGTGCGCCCGAGAGTCCGGCAGCCGGTGCCGGGAGCGGAAGCTTTTGGGTCAGGCCGTTGCGATCGGTACGCTGTTCGTAGTAAACGCCGGATGTCGCCGGCGTATTGCCGCGAACGGTCACTTCAGCGTCTCGCAGCGGGATCGCACCGCCGGCCGTTGTGACACGGACCGTAAGGTAGCCGGTGCCGGGCATGGATTCAGGATTCATGGCAGAACCTCCTTTTGTTTTTCTATCGGCAGTTTATGCCCGGGAGAGAAAACGGTGAAAAAATACCGGAATTCCATCTGAATTGTTGCGGGATTGGCTTGATTGACGTACGGATTTATGATATAATATGGATGAATCGATACCGCAGTGCCGTCTGCGGCCTTCGCCATGTCTGCCAGACAAAACTCAAGGAAAGTCCGGGGATAACAGATTGAATACTTTATCTGAACGCTATATAGCCGCGAAACGTGCGATCTTTGACCGCGCGTTTGAAATGCTCAATCCCGAGCAGCGTCGTGCGGTTTTTACGATCAATGGCCCGCTGCTGATCTTGGCCGGCGCGGGAAGCGGAAAAACCACCGTTTTGGTCCGCCGAATTGCCTATCTGATCCGCTATGGCAACGCATATTGGGATGAAACTGTGCCGGGCGATCTGACCGAAGATGAGGTCGTGCGTCTGGAGGGGGCCGCACAGCTTGATCCCGATGCGCTGGGTGACCTGCTCTGCGAATTTATCCATGAGCCCTGTCCGCCCTGGCGTGTGTTGGCCATCACCTTTACCAACAAAGCCGCAAATGAAATCAAGACACGCCTGGCCGCCGCGCTTGGCGACGAAAGCGCTTCCCGCGAGATCTGGGCGGGGACCTTTCACTCGATCTGTATGCGGATCCTGCGCAAGCACGGCGAGAAGATCGGATACACCTCCAACTGTACCATTTACGATACCGATGACCAAAAGAAACTCCTGCAGGCCTGCATGAAGCAGCTGGGCATCGACGAAAAGGTGCTGCCGGTAAAAGGTGTACTGAATAAAATCAGCCGTGCCAAAGACAAACTGATGACACCGGAAGCCTTTGCTGCCGATGCCGGGAATGACTTCTCGCTGCGGCAGGTTGCACGCATCTATCAGCTTTATCAAGAAGAGTTGCGCAAGGCAGATGCGCTGGATTTTGACGACATCATCATGCAGACGGTATTCCTGCTGCGTGATTTCCCCGACGTCTGCGCGGAATATGCACGGCGCTTCCGATATGTCTGCGTGGATGAATATCAGGATACCAACCAGTCGCAGTTTATGCTGACCGCGCTGCTCGCTTCGCAGTACCGCAACCTGATGGTTGTCGGTGACGATGATCAGAGTATCTATAAATTCCGTGGTGCAACGATTGCCAATATTTTGAATTTTGACCGTTCCTTTGACGATGCGGCCATCATCCGCCTTGAGCAGAATTACCGCTCCACCGGTCATATCCTCGCCGCGGCTAACGCGGTGATTGCCAACAACCGCGGCAGACGGGGAAAAACGCTTTGGACGTCTGCCGATAACGGGGATAAAATTCGCATCAAAAAATGCGATAATCAGAATGCAGAGGCGCGATACATTCTGGATACCATTGCCAATCAAGTCGCAGAAGGAAGCGACATTACCGCGACTTCGCCATCCTCTACCGCATGAATGCGCAGTCTGGTAACATCGAGCGCGCCTTTGCTAAGGGCGGGATTCCTTATCGCATGCTTGGCGGCGTGCGCTTTACCGACCGCAAGGAAATCCGCGACATTGTGGCTTATCTGCAGTTTTTTAACAACCACAACGACAAAGAACGCCTCAAGCGCATCATCAATGAGCCCAAGCGCAAGATCGGGCCGAAAGCGGTTGAGACGATTGAGGGGCTGGCACAGGCTGACGGCATCAGTATGTATGAGGTAATGGCCCATGCTAACCAGTATCCCGAGCTTACCAACTACGTCGGGCGTCTTGGCGATTTTATTTCGATGGTCGATGACCTGACCGCACTGGCCGACACGGTATCTCTCTCCGAACTGGTTGAGCAGACGCTTGACCGCACCGGATACCGCCAGATGCTGATCGACGGCGGTGAAGAGGAAGCGGAGCGGCTGGAGAACATCGACGAATTCCGCTCAGGCGTGCTCGAATATGAGCAGAGTGCCGAAGAGCCGACTTTGGTCGGGTTTCTTGAGGAAACCGCGCTGGTTGCCGATGTTGACCGCTACGATGAAACAGCCGATGCCGTCGTGATGATGACCATCCACTCGGCCAAGGGCCTCGAATTTCCGGTCGTCTTCCTGCCCGGCATGGAGGAAGGCCTTTTCCCGACCGTACAGTCTGCGATGGAACCGGAAGAATTGGAAGAAGAGCGCCGACTGGCCTACGTTGCCATTACCCGCGCGAAAGAAAAGCTGTACATCCTCCACACGCGTGAGCGCCTTCTCTTTGGCTCTACGCGGTATAATCCCATTACGCGCTTTGCCAGTGAGATCCCCGAGGCGATCATTGACTCGGAAACCTTCGGCCGCGCCGCCGTACGCCAGCAGAAGCCGCTTGGCCAGCCTGCACCGGCACCGCGCGCCGGAGATATGCTGACCATTCGCCAGAATGTGCGTCCCAAGGCGGATCGTGCACCCGCCTTTTTGCCCGGCGATACCGTTCTGCACATGACGTTCGGCGAAGGGACGATTCTCTCGGTTACCCCGATGGGAGCCGATACGCTGTATGAGGTCATGTTTGAAAAGGTCGGCACCAAACGCCTGATGGCGACGTACGCCAGACTGAAAAAGATCTGAATTGAGGAAGCTGATGAAAAATACTACGCTCTGTTACCTTGATGACGGTGCACGCTATCTGATGCTGCACCGCACCAAAAAGGAGCAGGATGAAAACAAGGATAAGTGGATCGGGATCGGCGGAAAATTTGAGGAAGGCGAAAGTCCGGAAGACTGCCTGCTGCGCGAGGTACACGAAGAAACCGGCCTGCAGCTGACCGACTACCAATACCGCGGGATCGTGACCTTTACCTCAAACGTCTGGGGAACCGAGTACATGCATCTGTTTACCGCAACAGCCTGGATGGGTGAATGTGGGGTATGCAGCGAAGGCGAGCTTGCCTGGGTGCCCAAAACCGAGATCGCGCAGCTCCCCATCTGGCAGGGCGACAAAATTTTTCTGCGTCTGTTGTCGGAGCAGACCCCCTTTTTCTCGCTGAAGCTTGTTTATTGGGACGATACGCTGACCGAAGCGGTGCTCAACGGCAAGCACATTCCCACCGGCGAATAAAAAAGCACACCGGGGACGGTGTGCTGGCATGCCGTAAATATTTGCAAAAATGTTCGGCAATTTGGCGAGTTTATTCAAATACAGTTCATGTCCGGCGCGTATACTAAAGATAGCCCCCGTTGATGACGGTCAATTCAGAAGAAAGGATGCATTTCATGTATATTTCTGACGTTCCGGGATCGGTTCAGGACAATGATTTAACCCGTTTGCTGGAAAATACCAGCATGCGGGACAATCTCCGCGAGTACGCTGCACAAATGCAGCGCTATAATGCGGGAATTCAGGAAATCAAGACGAAGCTGGAAATTCTTGACGCAGAGTTCAGTACGCGGTATGAATATAATCCGATTCATCATATTGAATCGAGACTAAAAACTACAAGCAGCATTCTCAACAAGCTGCAGCGCCGCAATCTGCCGATATCGCTGAACTCCATTCGCAGCAACTTATATGATGTCGCCGGTGTTCGGGTTATCTGCAATTACATCGATGACGTATACCGCGTAGCTGACCTGCTGACCTGCCAGAACGACATTCACCTGATCTCAAGCAGGGATTACATCAAGGAACCGAAGGAAAACGGATACCGCAGCCTTCATCTTGTCCTCGAAGTGCCGGTTTATTTGGCGAAGGGGCCGATCAATGTCGTCGTCGAAGTTCAGCTTCGCACCATCGCCATGGACTTCTGGGCCAGCCTGGAGCATAAGCTTCGTTACAAAAATGAATTTGAGGTCTCTGAGGAACTGCGCCGCCGCCTGCAGATCTGCGCAGAGGCCATCGCCGAAGTCGATGTCGAAATGCAGGATATTCACCAGGTTCTGCAGAACGGCGACGATGAGCACAATCATTCCGGAATCGCATAAAGATTGATGTCCCAGGCAGGAATGCCGGGCATCCGGCGCAGGTAGAACCGATAATTCGGGCAGAGCGATCGCATCAGCATCGGCAGTCGCCACAGATCCTCCGCACGGTGATAGAGCGAGATCAGCATCTCCGGCCGGCAGCGGGCAATGGTCTTGGCTGATCCGAGCAGCGCTTCGTATTCTGCACCCTCAACGTCATATTTGATATAATCAATCTGCCGTTCTCCAACCAGGTTGTCCAGCGAATCAACCGCGACCTGCCGTCCGCTGTCGGCAAAAGCCGCCCCCCTGCCGCCTGCATGGGAAAAGCACATTGTCCCCGGCTCTGACCAAGCGCCTGCCTCACAGGCGTGCAGGGAAAGCTGGGGATTTTCTTCACCCCATTTGCAGAGCTTGGCATAAGTTTTGCGGTCAGGCTCCATCGCCCAAACTTCCTGCAAATTCGGTGCGAGAGGCAGCAACTGGCGAATGGTATCGCCGGTATACGCCCCGAGATCAGCCGTAATTTGATAGCACTCGGGGTGCAAAATGTTCCGCCAGGTATCTTCATGGCCGGCTGTGCTTTTCTCGAGCCAGGCAAGGCTGCCGGTGCGTTTGGCTTCGAGGATCGCATCGAAACAGCTGCGCGAAGCCTCGTCGGCAAGCATCGCACGGGCATCGGAGATAGCCTTGCGGTTCGCTGCCATCAGTGCAGAATCAAACAGCGTCTCGCCGTAAGCCGGAAGGTCCGGAATGTACAACTCCTGCTCCTGCGCGATGGCGCTGATTCGGGCCAGCACTTCGGGGCGTGAGGTCGCAAAGGCTACCAGGACAATAATTTGCCCGTATTTCGCCTTGGCTTCAGCGTATGTCAGCACGCGGCGGCCGTGAAAGTGCTGCCCGCGCACAAAGTCATCGCTGGCGAAGCAATCGACCAGGGGAATCCCGCGTTGTGCACAGACTGCATGCAGTTTATCGCCGCCGTTGCCCATCCCGTAAAGCAGGATAGGCCGTCCGGCGCAAGCGGGTGAGGTAAGGTATTGCCAAAGATCTGCCGATGCGGTCATCGCAGAAGACTCCTTTCATGAGAAAAGCGACGGACGAACGCCCGTCGCTTTTGCCTTATTTCAGTGCGGCTTCAACGGCCGAAATAACCTCAGCCTTGTCTTCCTCGGAGAGGATCATATAGAGGACATATTCGCCGAAAATCTTGACCTCCGCATCGCGCAGCTTGGGATATTCCTCAAGCATGTACAGGCCAAGCCAGGCATCATTGCGCTGTTTGAGATAGGCAGAGCAAATGTCCGCAATCTCATCTGCGCCCAGCAACTCACTCGCGCGGAAAAGGCCGTATTCGTCCAGGCTCGTTCCGCTGACCGACTGCCGGATAAGCACCTCGGACGCATCTTCGGTGCCGGGGAAATTGAAGCGTCGGTAGTCATCATCCAGCGTGTCGAGATGATCTGCATGCGTGACCAGCGGTTCGATAATCGGCTGGAGTTCAAGCAAGGGCACATCGTTTCGGAAGGTTTGCTTTGTGCACCCGGCCAAGAGCAGGGAAGAAAGCAAAATAACCGCAATCACAAGCGTGGAAATGCGTTGTTTCATCCAAATCCTCCGTTAATCGGTATATCCGTGCGTACGAATATAGTTGAGGACAGCTTTATATCCTTCGGCGTTGAAATGCATCCCGTCGCCATTCTGGTAATTGCTATAAAGCCAGCCATCGCTGTCCAGCAGAACGGAAATGGTGTCAAGATACTTTACGCCGCAGTTCTCTGCGACCTTGAGCACCCAGGTGTTCGCCCGCGTGATGGCTTCGTTGTTGATGGCGTTCAGGTTCTTGTAGTTCGATCCGACAGGGAAAATCGACTGCAGGATAATCCGCGTGTTGGGGCTTGCCGTTTGAATCGATTTGACCAACTTGGTGTATTCGGTGATAAACTGTTCCTCATTCATAAAGGAAATACCGTTGACGCCGAGCGTAATCACAAGATACTCGGGCAAAGCCTGTTCTGCCGCTTCAGCCGGTGTGATTTCAAGTCCGGTATTGGGGAAGACGATCTTTTTCTTGACTGCTTGATCCAGGGTCAGTGTGCCGTTCTGGGGCGTCCAGACCTGCTTAGTTTCCTTGCCGCCGGTCAGTACGCCGTAAGCGCTCATTCCATAGGTCGTAGAATCGCCGAGGAAAATGATGCTGTCGATATAAGTTTGACCAAGGTCGGGGGTCTCAGTCAAAATAGCAGAACTGGCAGGCAAGGCAGTAAGTCCGCTGTCCGCTTCAGCAGGAGCGGTCGTTTCAGCAGCGGATTGATCCGGTGCGACTGTCGTTTCGGGTGCTGCGGTCGTTTCGACCGGTTCGGCCGTTGTCTCAACAGGTAGCGAGACGGGCTCGTCCGCATCCGGGAATACATAGGTTTCGAAATCATCACCTGTCTCCTCCGGCTTACCGGAGCCGTCCGAAACAGCACCGACAATCACGAAAATAATCACGCAGATCAGCGCGACAGCAGCTGCTGCACAAACAAGTTTATTAAAGAGGGATTGATCAAAATACTCGTTGTCCTTCATGTATGTCACCTCATTCCGTGATATATGGGATATTTTATACAGTATATCACATTTTTTGCATAATTTCAAGTATAAACGACAGGGTTATCTGTTTTTCGGTGCAAAATCGATAATTTGCGGAGAGAATTCAGGCACGGCTTCGGCGCATGGCGTTGCGAATAGCGGCCCAAATGATCATAATTGCCGCGTACAAAAGCAGATAAACGCAGGTCAGCACCAGCGCGGAGCGGCCGGAGGCGAGGACACCGGTCGGCCAGAATACAAACAGATAGACACCAAACGTCACGATCGCAAAATGGCTCAACAGTCGCATCCCGGCTGAAATGCGCTCAGAGCGAAAGAGCATTCCCGCAGCGGAAATGCAGAGCGCGCAGGGAAACAGCAGTGCAAAGCAAAGCGGCTCAATGACCATTTCGTCAGTGGCAAAAAGCACTTGGATCAGGCAAAGTGTAAGGGCTGCCGCCGTGAAAATGCGGCATCCATAATTCCAAAATGCAGAAAATACGGTTCGGTTCATGAGATCATCCTTTCTGGAAATTAAGCAAATTCACGAATATCAATACCATACCATATTTTTGTCGAAAAAGCAAGTCGATTGTGTAACTTTTCTCGTTTTCTTATTCTTTTTCCGATGGATTTGGCGCGCAGCACCATAACGAACAGCTGAATAGGTAAACTTATGATAAAGATGAAAAATATTTGCGTATTCCTTGACTTTTTTACCAAAAAGCGATATAATACATATATTATGGATAATTATGCACAATTCTAAACATACCACCGCACAAACCGAATGGGAGAAAGATAATCATGACCAGAAAAGAAGCACGTGACGCAGTATTCACCCTTTTGTACGAATATGAATTTCAGCGTGAACTGACACCGGATGAGGTTTTTGCCGTTTCGGTAGAAAACCGTGAAATCGATGTTGAGGCAGATGCGTATATCACTGCAGCTTTCAATGGCGTTTGCGAAAACCGCGACGCGCTGGATGCGAAAATTGCCGAGTTTTCGGGAAAGTGGAAGCCCGAGCGTATGTCGCGCATTTCGCGTACCATTCTTCGCCTGGCCACATATGAGCTTACTGCTATGCCCGACATTCCGTTCAGCGTGGTCATCAACGAGGCCATCGAGCTTTCCAAACGCTATGAAGGCGACCGGGCGCCTGCTTTTGTTAACGGCATTCTCAATGCGATTGCCAAACAGCACAATGAGGCGGCAGAATGAGTCTGCTTTATCTCGGCGTTGATTCCAGCAACTATACAACATCGGTCGCCGTCTGCGAAAACGGGAGAATTATTGCCAACCTCAAACGGCCGCTCCCCGTCCGAGAGGGCGAGCGCGGTCTGCGGCAGAGCGATGCCGTTTTCGCACACGTCAAGAATTTCCCTTCGCTGATGGAGGAGCTTGCCCCTTATCTTGCCGGAAATCGGGTCGGCGGCATTGCCTGCTCGACCACGCCGCGTGACGAAGAGGGCTCATATATGCCTTGCTTTCTGGCAGGGCAGGCAGTGGCCTCAGCGCTGTGTGCGGCGTACCAGACCAGCCTGATCCCCGTTTCCCATCAAAACGGGCATATCATGGCTGCCGTCTATTCTGCCTCTGCACAGGCACTCCTCAGTGCGCCCTTTGCGGCCTTTCATGTGTCTGGCGGCACGACAGAGGTGCTTCATGTTGTTCCTTCGCAATGCAGTTTTAACGTTACCCTGGTCGGGGAAACGGCTGATTTGAATGCAGGTCAGCTGATCGACCGCGTTGGCGTCCATCTTGGCCTGCGGTTTCCCTGCGGACCTGCGCTTGAGACGCTTGCCGCACAGGCGGACATCGCACGCCTCTCCAAACCGCGCATCAGTGTCAAGGATTGCCGCTGTAATCTGTCAGGCGGGGAAAATATGGCGAAGCAGCTCTATGCACAAACCGGTGACCGTGCACTGACCGCCGCCTATGTGATGCACTTTATCGCCCGCACGCTTGAAGCCATGCGGGACGATCTGCGTGCGCGTTATCCCGAGATCCCCATCGTCTTTGCCGGCGGCGTGATGAGCAATCGTATGCTCCAAACCCGCTTGGCTTCGCCGGGCCCCGCTTATTTTGCCGAGCCGGCATTCTCCGCGGACAACGCGGCCGGTGTCGCACTGCTCGGTTGGCGCACCGCACAGAAGGAGGAAGCTCATGCAAATTGAACCGCTTCTTTCGGCAGAAAAAAATGAAAGCCAGCGCCAGGTGCTAACCGTTACGCAACTGAACACCTGCATCAAAACACTAATTGACGGTACAGATTTCTTAGCCAATGTCTATATCAAGGGAGAGATTTCCAACTTCACCAATCACTATAAAACAGGCCACTTCTATTTTACGCTCAAGGATGAGGGAAGTCTTCTCAAGGCAGTAATGTTCCGCGGGAGCGCGGCGAAGTTGCCCTTTATCCCGGAAAACGGCATGAAGGTCGTCGTGCACGGGCGCATTTCCGCATTTGTCCGCGACGGCTCCTACCACCTTTACGCAGATAACATGGAGCCGGACGGAATCGGTTCGCTCTACTTTGCCTTTGAGCAGCTTAAGAAAAAGCTGGAGGCTGAGGGCCTCTTTGCCGAGGCAAGGAAGAAACCGCTGCCCAAAATCCCCACCAGAATCGGGATCATCACCTCTCCCACCGGTGCGGCAATCCGCGATATGATCAACATCATCGGGCGACGCTTTCCCTACGCGACGATTGTGCTCTATCCTGCGCTGGTGCAGGGAAACGATGCGCCTCCGCAGCTAATTGCGGGTCTGCAGTATTTCAACACCGTACGCTCGGTTGATGTGATCATTATCGGCCGCGGCGGCGGCTCGATCGAAGACCTTTGGGCGTTTAACAATGAACAGCTTGCCCGTGCCGTTGCGGCTTCCGCGCTGCCGGTTATCTCGGCCGTTGGGCACGAGACCGATTTTACCATCTGCGATTTTGTCGCCGACCGCCGTGCGCCGACTCCCTCTGCTGCAGCAGAACTGGCAGTTTCGGAAACCGGCGAATTAAAGCGCAAGATCAATAATATCGTCGGCCGAATGGATCTGCTTCTTTCCAGACAGATTACGCAGAGGCGCCAGACTCTGCAATATCTCGCGGCATCCCGGCCGCTCACCCAGCCGGCTGCACTTTTGGATGAGCGCAGAATGGCCGCCGTTTACCTGAGTGAGAAGCTGGACCGCGCCATGCAGAGTGTTCTGGACGCTGGCCGCAACAGCCTGGCACAGTCTGCCGGCAAATTGGAGGCCTTGAATCCGCTGGCCATTCTGTCCCGCGGATATTCGGCTGTCTTCGACGACAGTGGACGGGTGGTCTCGCGTGCCGACCAGCTCTCGGTGGGCAGTCAAATCCACCTGCGCCTGGCTGACGGAACAGCAACTGCCACCGTCGACGCGCTCTCGGCGGGTGAAAAATAATTCCAGTGACAAAGAACGGAGAAAATTATGTCCGAAACCAATATGCAGAAAACCCCAAGCTTTGAAGAGGCGCTTGCACGCCTGGAGGAAATCGTCCGCGCGCTTGAAGTGGGGCAAGCCCCTCTTGACGGCGCTCTCTCGCTCTTCGAGGAGGGCATTTCGCTGGTTAAGCTCTGCAATCGCCAGCTTGACGCCGCAGAACAGAAAATCAAAATCCTGCAGGCAGGCCCGGACGGCGGCATGACCGAGGCAGACTTCGGAGGAACCAAAGCATGACCGACACCTTGCAGCAGGCCCTGCTTGAAGATGCGCAGGCAGTAGAAGCGGTTCTGGCAGAAGCGCTCTCGGGAGAAGATGCCGACTATGGGCATATTCTTGAGGCGGAGCGTTACAGTGTGCTGGGCGGCGGAAAGCGAATCCGGCCTTTTCTGGTGATGGAATTTTGCCGTCTGTTTGGCGGTGATCCCCATGCCGCATTGCCGTTTGCTGCCGCAATCGAGCTCATGCATTGCTTTTCGCTGATTCACGACGATCTGCCTTGCATGGACAATGACAGCCTTCGCCGCGGAAAGCCGACCAATCATGTGGTATACGGCGAGGCAATTGCTCTGCTGGCGGGGGACGCGCTGGCCATTCGCGCACTTGAAGTCGCTGTTTCCAACCCATACGTTTCGCCGTCTGCGGCGGTCGCTGCAGTCAAGCTTTTGGGCCATGCCAGCGGTACGCACGGCATGATCGGCGGTCAGGTGATGGACCTTTGGGGTGAGCGGCACACGCTTGATTTGCCGCAGCTGACCAAGCTTCAAGCCCTCAAGACGGGGGCGCTCATCCGTGCCGCGGCAAAGCTTGGCTGCATCGCCGCCGGACTTGACGAGACCGACGATAGAACGATTACCGCTGACCGCTATGCTGCCAATATCGGTCTCGCCTTTCAGATCGTGGACGATATGCTGGACTGTATCGGCAGTGAAGCACTTCTGGGCAAGCCCATCGGCAGCGATGCCGAGCAAGGGAAAACCACTTTTCTGCAGTTTTATGCCCTGGAGGAAGCGCAGCTTTATGCCGAAAAGCTGACCGAGCAGGCGAAGGCTGAGATTGCCGCATACCCCGGCAGCGATACTTTGCTTGCGCTGGCAGATTATCTGCTGCAGCGCCGGGCTTAATCGGAGGTTATCATGACTGCAATCAAAACGCTGTTTTCCAATTATCCGCTGGTCTCGGCCGGAATCGGCTGGTGCCTTGCGCAGATTCTCAAAATCTTCACCAATCTGTTTCAAACGAAATCGCTTGACATCAAAATGCTTATTTCATCCGGCGGTATGCCCAGTTCGCACTCTGCCACAGTAGCCGCACTGACCGTCGCCTGCGCCCTTCAGCACGGACTGATGTCGACCGAATTCGGTATCGCCTTCGTCCTGGCTGCCGTGGTCATGCGCGATGCGGCTGGCGTGCGCTGGGAAACCGGTGAGCAGGCCAAGCTGATTAATAAAATGATGAACGAAATCTTTTCCGGCAAGCCTGAAGAAATCAATTCCGGCCTCAAAGAACTGGTCGGACATACTCCGTTTCAGGTGCTCGTCGGCGCGATCCTTGGTATTCTCATCGCTTTTGCGATGTGGCCGGTGTATTTCTGATGCGCGTCGATCTTTATCTGACAGCGGAAGGATATTTTCCTTCGCGCAGCCTGGCACAGGCTGAAATTGCCAAAGGAAATGTATATGTGGACGGCAATCCGGTCAAGCGCGCGTCCGCACAAATTGAGGACGGTCCGCACACGGTGGAAGTCCGTGACCCGATGCCATATGTCAGTCGGGGGGGACTCAAGCTTGCAGGGGCACTTGACACATTCGGGCTGGATGTATCCGGCTTGCGCGCGCTCGACATCGGCGCTTCGACCGGTGGATTTACTGATGTACTACTTCAGCGCGGGGCGGCACATGTCACCGCATTGGATTCCGGGTCGGATCAGCTTCATCCGCGCCTGCGCGCAGATTCACGCGTGCTCTGCCTTGAGCACTGCAATGCCCGCGCGCTTAGCTCTGCCCCCATTCTGCCGCCTTACGATCTGGCAGTGATGGATGTCTCCTTCATTTCACAAACGTATATCCTCCCCGGGCTCTCCGATGCTCTGGCCGCAGACGGATACGCAGTCACCCTAATCAAGCCACAGTTTGAAGCGGGACGCGCCGCCATCGGCCGCGGAGGGATCGTCCGCCGGGAGGCCGACCGTATGGCCGCCATCCTGCGTGTGCTGGAGTCAGCTTCGGCCTGTCATCTCCGCTGCCTGGGACTGATGCGGTCCCCCATTGATGGCGGAGACGGCAATCATGAATTTCTTGTTTGCTTAAAAAAAGCGCAGGAATGTCCCCCGTCCCCCGACAGCTCGACGGTTCGCCGCATGCTCGGCGGATCGACGCTCTGAGAGAAAGGAGTATTTGCGATGCACCGCATTGCTTTGCATACCAATTTTAATATTCACGAGAAAGCAAACTGCGCGGTCTCGGTCATCGAGCACCTGCAGGGCCTCGGCTGTGAGATTGTGCTCTCCGGCCAGACGCGGGAACGTGTTCAGCGTCTGCTGCAGAACCGCCGCGGCGTTCGTTTTGTCCCTTCGTCGATGCTTTGCCGCGGGACCGATTTGCTGATTGTACTCGGCGGTGATGGCAGCATCCTCGAAGCTGCACGCAATGCCGCACCCGAGGGTGTGCCGATTGTCGGAATCAACCTCGGCAGACTTGGCTATATGGCTGAAATTGAAATGGATGAGCTGCACTTGCTCGACCGTATCGTCCGCGATCAGTATCAGATTGATGAGCGCAGTATGCTTAAAGTCGAAATTCTTCGCGGCGGAAAAGAAGTCGCGGCGACTGCTCATGCGCTCAACGATGCGGTGATCACCAACGGCTCTGTCGCGCGTCTGGTTGATCTGGAACTGCGGGAAGGGGGGACCATTCTTTCTACTTACCGCGCAGACGGGCTCATTTTCGCGACACCGACCGGATCTACGGCATACAGCATGTCGGCAGGCGGCCCGATCATTGACCCGCGCCAGCGCTGCATTTCGGTGACGCCGATCTGTCCGCACAGTCTGGCATCACGCCCCTTGATTTTCCCAGATGACGCAGTGCTTGAGGCCAAAAATATCTGCGAACGCGAAAAGATGCTCTATCTGACGATGGACGGGCGCATGAACTTTGAACTTCGCCGAGGGGACGTCGTCCGCATCGTTCGCGCGGACATTACCACTAAGCTTCTTCGTGTAAAGGAACGCAGTTTTTACACGACCCTTCGTCAGAAGCTGAGCAGCGGAACTTGAGGAAAGTGAGGATCTCAAATGAAAAACCGCAGACAGGATCGCATCCTGGAACTGATTGATAAATATGATATTGAAACGCAAGACAACCTCATTGAACGCCTGCAGGCCTCCGGTTTTGCCGCAACGCAGGCAACGATCTCGCGCGACATCCGCGAACTGAAGCTATCGAAGGTCATGACGGGGCAGGGGACCTATAAATATATCCGTCCTCCGCAGAACAAGGAAACCGTCAACACGCGCTTCAACAGCGCGCTGGTCGAATCAATCACGCACATTGACTGCGCCGGAAATCTTGTTGTCATCAAAACGGCTGCCGGTATGGCCAATGCGGTGGCAACCGGTATTGACGCCATTCATTCCAACGAGATTCTCGGCAGTGTCGCGGGAGACGATACCATTCTTGTCGTGATCCGTGATGCCGAGGCTGCGGAAAAGACTTGTGACAAACTGAAAATGATGATTAAACTCATGTAAGGAGGGCGCGCTGTGCTGGCTTCCCTGCATATTGAAAATATCGCCGTCATCCGGTCCCTCGACATTGATTTGTCCGCCGGATTCTCGGTATTGACCGGCGAAACCGGCGTGGGCAAATCTGTCATTCTGGACAGCATAAACCTGCTCATGGGCAATCGTTTTTCGCGCGATCTGATCCGCACAGGCGAATCTCGTGCAACGGTTGAGGGGTTGTTTTGCGCCATTGATCCACGCGCACTCGCTGCCTTGGAGGCTATCGGTGTCGCTCCGGACGAAGAGGGCGGCCTGCTTATGCAGAAAACAGTGGCCGCTGACGGCCGCAGTCAGATCCGTCTCAACGGCCGCAGTATCACGCTCGCCTTGCAGCGCGAAATCGCCCAGATTCTGCTCTGCATCAACGGACAGCACGAAGGGCAGATGCTGCTGCAGAAATCCGCGCACCTGGCTTTGCTAGATGCCTACGCCGGGACGGAGGATCAGCTTGCATCCTACCGTGCGGCATACGCAGCGCTTTGCAGTGCGCAAAAGGCGCTTGAAGCCATCTCCATGGATGCGGCCGAAAAAACGCGCCGCGCCGAAATGCTCCGCTATCAAATTACCGACATTGATGCAGTCAAACCGAAACCAGGCGAAGAAGAAAAGCTGACGGCCGAATCGGCAAAACTGCAAAACCTGGAAAAAATCAGCCGCAATGTTGGTGTGGTTTCCCGCTACTTATTGCAGGCTGAGAAGGGGTCGGCTGCTATGCTGATCGAACGTTCGGCCACAGCACTTCGCCAAATTGCAGATGTCATTCCCGACGCAGATGCACTTGCCGAGCGCCTGGACAGCTGCCGGTACGAGATCACCGATATTGCCGAGCAAGTAATGGATTATGCAGTAGACGAGGACGGCGACCCGGTTGCACGCCTAAACCGCATCGAAGGCAGACTGGATGCCATTGCTAAATTGAAACGCAAATACGGTGCAGATGTCGAAGAAATTCTTGCCTTCCGTGCACGCGCCGCAGAAGAACTTGAGGCGCTCGATCATGCTGAATCGCGCGAGGAGGAACTGCGCCAGCAGATCCGCCGCCGCGAAAAGGAGGCAGCACAGGAAGCAGACACCCTGCACGGCCTGCGTGCAGCAGCAGCGCTGCAGCTCCAGGCGCAGGTTTTGGAAACGCTTCGCTTCCTGGATATGCCCAAGGTGAGATTTGCGGCCTCCGTACTCCCGCGCCGCGCATCCGACGGAAAAAGGAAATTTTCTTCCGACGGTGCAGACGAGGTTGAATTCATGCTGGCCGCAAACCCCGGTGAGCCGGTGATGCCGATGGCAAAGATCGCATCGGGCGGTGAACTCTCCCGCGTACTGCTGGCACTCAAACGCGTACTGGCCGACCGTGACGGCGTCGGCACCATTGTTTTTGACGAAATTGACACCGGTATTTCGGGCAAGACGGCGCGGAAAATCGGTCTGCTTCTGGCAGATGTCGCCCGGCAAACGCAGGTGATCTGCGTGACACACTCCGCGCAGGTTGCTTCGATGGCAGACGCACATTATCTGATCGCTAAGCATGAGCGCGGCGGCCGTACCGAAACCGATGTCACACCGCTGGACGAAGCCGGCCGCATCGATGAGCTGGCCCGCATTATGGGCGGCATCGATATCACCGCCCGTCAGCGTGATGCCGCAGCTGAGCTTCTGCACGAGCGTCCCACTATGGAGATGCTCAAAGAAAGAGAGGAGTAAGCATGCCCGAAAAACTGAACAAAACCAATGCCATGCGCCAGTTGGACACGGCGAAAATCCCTTATGAGGCAATGACCTACCCGGTTGATGAGTCCGACCTCTCGGGCGTACACATTGCGGAGCAAATTGGTCTGCCGACCGAGGTTGTCTTCAAGACGCTTGTCGCACGCGGAGACAAAACTGGCCCGATTGTGCTGGTAATTCCGTGCGCCGAGGAAATCGATCTGAAACGTGCCGCTGCTGTAACCGGAAATAAAAAAATTGAAATGGTGGCCGTCAAGGATTTGCTCGGCCTTACCGGATATATCCGCGGCGGCTGCTCGCCTGTCGGAATGAAAAAACGGTTTCGCACCTGGTTTGACCGCAGCGTAACCGATCACGAGAAAATCACCGTCAGCGCAGGTGTGCGCGGATGCCAGCTACTTTTAAAGTCTGCCGACATTCTTCGTTTCACCGGTGCTGAGGTTGCAGAACTAACTGTAAAATAAGAAAGGAGTCTTACCTATGGAACTGCTCGCCCAAACCGCCCAGTCAATCCTGATGACCCCTGCGACCGGAGACAATTCCAGCACGCTGGTGATCGTTGGCGCCGCCGCCTGCATCGCTTTAGTGGTTGTGGTTTTGTTGATGGGAAAACGCCGCAAATAAGCGAAGTGAGCGCTCCGGCGCACAGCGGAATCTCCTCCGCTGTGCGCCGAACCGAGCAATTTGCGCAAAAAATTTGCAAATCCTCTTGCGCTTGTCCCGGCAATCATGTATAATAATATTTTAGTGTCATATTTAACGCATTTTTAAACGAAAAGGAAGATCACCATGCAAACGCTGAAACTGACCATTGCCGAGCAGTGTGTCGAGCGGCTGCACGCCCTCAATCCCGACGGCGCGCCCACCGCGGCTGACCTCGCTGCCATGCTCGAATATCCCCCCGACCCGAAGATGGGTGACCTGGCTCTGCCTTGCTTCAAACTCAGCAAGACTATGCGCCGCTCCCCCATCCAGATCGCTGCCGCCATCGCCGACGGCTTTGCCTGCGCCGGTGTTGCCCGCGCCGAAGCGGTCAACGGCTACTTTAACCTTTACCTTGATCCCACTTGGCTGGGGGATACCGTCCTGCCTCGCATCCTGAAGGATCGGGAAAAGTACGGCTCCTCCGACATCGGCGCCGGCAAGGAGGTCGTCCTCGACTACTCCTCTCCCAACGTGGCCAAGCCCTTCCACATCGGCCACCTTGGCACTACCGTCATCGGCCATTCGCTGAAATGTTTGCATGAGTTTGCGGGTTACCATTGCACAGGCGTCAACCATCTGGGCGACTGGGGCACCCAGTTCGGCAAGATGATTGTCGCCTACCGCAAGTGGGGCAACCGCGAGCAGATCGAGCAGGGCGGCATCGATGAGCTGGTGGCGCTCTACGTCAAGTTCCACGAGGAGGCCGAGAAGGATCCTGCCCTCGAGGACGAGGCCCGTGCAGAGTTTACTAAGCTCGAGCACAAGGACGCCGAAAATTACGCTCTCTGGCAGTGGTTCCTCGACATCTCTCTCAAGGAGTACAAGATCACCTACGGCCAGCTGGGCATTGAATTCGACTCCTACATGGGCGAGAGCCACTACTTCGACAAAGCCCCGGCCATCGCCGCCGAGCTGAATGAAAAGGGTCTGCTCACCATCGACGACGGCGCTTCCATCGTCAACCTCGACGCGTACAATATGCCCCCCTGCCTCATTCTGAAGCGGGACGGCTCCACCATCTACCCCGTTCGCGACATCGCTGCCGCGTTCTACCGCAAGAACACCTACAATTTCGATAAGTGCATCTATGTCACCTCCGCCGGTCAGAGCCTGCACTTTGCCCAGTGCTTCAAGGTCGTGGAGCTGATGGGCTACGAATGGGCCAAAAACCTCATTCACGTCCCCTACGGCACTGTCTCGGTCAACGGCGCAAAGCTGGCAACGCGTACCGGCAATGTCGTCCTGCTCAAGGACCTCTTCGCCATGGCTATCGAGAAGGTGCGTGTCATCATGGACGAAAAGAACCCCGACCTTCCGAATAAGGATGAGGTCGCCGAGGCTGTCAGCGTGGGCGCCATTGTCTTCAACTACCTCTCCAACAACCGCAACCGCGATATCAACTTTATCTTAGAGGATGCGCTCAGCTTCGAAGGCAACACCGGCCCCTATGCGCAGTATACCTACGCCCGCACCTGCTCGATCCTCGAGAAGGCCGGCGAGATCGCAGATTGCGCACCCGCCATTACTACTCCCGAGGAAGCCGATCTGCTCAAGACCCTGGCCCGCTTCAACGAGCGCGTCATGGCCGCGCTGGAGGAGTACGAGCCCTCCTATATCATCCGTTATATCCTGGAGGTCTGCGCTGCCTTCAACCGCTTCTATCACAACTGCCCCATCCTCACCGCTGAGGATGCGCAGATCCGCGCCACCCGCGTCCGCCTTGCCGAAGCTACCGGCATTGTTCTGGGCAACGCGTTCGGCCTGGTCTGCATGAAGAAAACCGAAAAAATTTAATTTATATACACGAGGTATCAATATGTCCGGCCATAGCAAATGGAATAACATCAAGCACAAAAAAGAAAAAACCGACGCCCAGCGCGCCAAGGTCTTTACCAAGATCGGTAAGGAGATCACCATCGCTGTCAAGGCAGCAGGCCCCGACCCCAGCGTCAACTCCCGCCTCCGCGATCTGATCCAGAAGGCCAAGAGCAACAATGTCCCCAACGATAACATCGAGCGCACCATCAAGAAGGCCATGGGCGAGAACGACGTCAACTACGAAGAGCTCAC